>JAGWIG010000007.1 GCA_028873515.1 Pseudomonadota bacterium
CGCGTAAATCTGGTATCTTTCTTCCTGGGTAAGGTGTGTGTAGTTCATGGATGCAATTTCGACTGGCTGGTCAAAAAAGCACAAATGCTACCGCATCCTGCCCCCCTGATCAGCATTATTCAAAATTGCACTTCATGCTTGAATCCGTGCAGTTATTTTGGTTAAAAAAACCAAAAAAAGATACTCGGCATCAATTATGACTATATATAAATTAATTTTCTAAATTCATAAGGCAAGAAAAAAATTAAACCTGCCTGGTAACAAGGAAACTCTTTGAGACCAAATCTTCACACTCAATATTTTGAATCACTATTTTCACAAATCATTTTTTACTAACCCTGCACCTTACCAAATAAAATATTACAATACTGGAGACCTCCAAGGAGAACTTACATTGAATGAAAACAAGTTGCCCAAAACATTTTACCTAAGGGATTATCAAATCCCAGACTGGCTCGTAGACTATGTCGATATCACCTTCGACCTATATGAAGACCATGTAAAGGTCCATTCAGTCTTAACCATGAGACAAAACCCTGGAGGTCTGAATGGCCCAGTCATCCTGTATGGAGAAGATCTTGAGATAGCTTCATTTGCCGTTTCAGGAAAGCCACTGCCAACCCTGCCTTATGAAGGAAAGCTTGTATTCGAAGCCCCGAGTGACCATTTCACCCTCTCCATCGAAACCCTGCTGAAACCCCAGAACAATACCCGGCTAGAAGGGCTGTACCGCTCGGGTGAAACTTTCTGTACACAATGTGAAGCTGAAGGTTTCAGAAGAATTACCTTTTACCCCGATCGTCCGGATATCATGGCTAGATTCAAAACTACAATTCGGGCAGACAAATCTCTATATCCGGTTTTGCTTTCAAATGGAAACCGAATCGCGTCAAAAGAACTTCCTGACGGACGGCATGAGGTCATCTGGGAGGATCCTTTCCGCAAACCCTGCTATCTTTTTGCTTTAGTAGCTGGGAATTTATGTGCCATCAAGGACACTTTTGTCACTGCTCGCAACCGCAATATCAATCTTGAAATTTACGTTGAACAGGAAAACATTGACAAGGCAAATCATGCCATGAACTCCCTCAAGGAAGCGATGCGATGGGATGAAAAACGTTTTGGGCTTGAATATGACCTTGATACCTACATGATTGTGGCCGTCAATGATTTTAATATGGGAGCAATGGAAAATAAGGGCCTTAACATTTTCAATTCCAAATATGTACTGGCCAGCAATGAAACGGCTACAGATCAAGATTTTGAAAATATCCAGGCGGTAATCGGTCATGAGTACTTTCATAACTGGACAGGGAATCGCGTCACCTGTCGTGATTGGTTCCAGTTATGTTTAAAAGAAGGACTTACTGTTTTTCGCGATCAGGAATTTACTTCTGATTTGAATTCACGCCCAGTCAAACGAATTCAGGATGTGAAACTTCTTCGCACCGCGCAATTTATAGAAGACGCTGGACCCATGAGTCATCCGATTCGTCCGGAGTCCTATATGGAAATCTCCAATTTCTATACCCTCACCGTATATGAAAAAGGCGCTGAAGTTGTCCGAATGCTACACAACCTGCTGGGTGAAAAAACTTTTCAGGAAGGAATGAAGTGTTATTTTCTTCGCCATGATGGTGAAGCAGTTACGACTGACGATTTCATTGCCGCCATGGAGGCAGCTTCAGGAAAAAATCTTAGCCAGTTCAAGCTTTGGTACAGCCAAGCTGGAACTCCTGAAATAACGGTCTCCGGTAAATTTGACTCAAACCTTAAAACCTATAGCCTGAATTTTAGCCAAAAAACGCCTCCCACGCCAGGGCAACCATTCAAGACTCCTTTACATATCCCGGTTAATATTGGTCTTCTCGATCCAAAAGGTAATGAATTTCACTTGTATCTGGTAGGGGAACAACCTGTTGATGAGCCCATAAACAAGTCACGAATACTTGAGTTAACAAAAAATAGTCAAACATTTACATTTATTAATATCAATTGCGAACCTATTCCTTCGCTTCTGCGGAATTTTTCAGCTCCGGTCAAGCTTCATTTCAGCTACTCCGATGAAATGCTTGCTTTTCTTTGCGCACATGATTCGGATCCATTCAATCGATGGGAAGCAATACAGAAACTTGCCCTCAAATCCCTAATCTCACTAGTGAGGGATTATCAGGAAAACCGGGTATTTTCCTGCCCAGAACTTTTGATCTCAACCTTTGAGCGACTTCTTTCAGATCCGGATATTGATGACGCATTCAAGACGCAGAGCCTAACTTTGCCAAACGAGTCCTATCTTAGCGAACAGTTTGCAGTCATTGACGTAGAAGCCATTTATGCCGCGCACCATTATTTAACATGCAGCCTTGCGACATTGCTTTATCATAAATGGTTTGAAATCTATAAGTTGCGAAATGATGATCAGTTTGAACGAAATGGTTATGCCATTGGCCGTCGATCCCTAAAAAACCTGGCTCTCCACTATCTTTCCTATTCACCCAATGAAATCATTGAAACATTTCTCAACCAACAATTTTATGAAGCAAAATGCATGACTGATGAAATTGCCTCTCTCGTGTTACTTGAGCGGCTAGGTGGAAATATCCGGGATAAGGCTCTTGAACATTTTCATCATCGTTGGAGGCAGCAAGCCTTGGTCATTGACAAATGGTTTACCATACAGGCTACTTCAAAACACCCTGATACATTCAAACAGGTACAAAGACTCGTTAATCACCCCGATTTTACATTCAGCAACCCCAATCGGGTACGTGCCCTTCTTGCTACTTTTTCTCATTCCAATTTCATACGGTTTCATCAGAAAGATGGCCAATGTTACCATTTTCTAGCCCGGAATATATGTTATATCGACACCAGAAATCCCCAGTTAGCCTCACGACTTGCGCAGGCTCTTTCTAACTGGCGCAGATTTGATTTAACTAGAGCTTCCCATATGAAAAACGCCTTACAAGCCATACTGGAGAAATCCGGGCTTTCAAAAGATACGTTTGAAATCGTAGAAAAAAGCCTTGTTTAAACTGAATTATTGGCTAGCAGGATTGACCGGGTTAAATTTCTGGATAATCCTGTTCCTTTCACTCCCACATTTGGTCGACTCACAAAAAACAAATGATTAATCTTGAAGAAATGGCTCATAAACTTGAGGAAAGTGGCAAATACAAAATATTGCGGGCCTATCAGCAACCAGAGTGCTACAACCCTGATGATGGCTCTATAAAACGAAAAGGTGTTCTGATTGACACCGAAGACACGGGCACGGATTTTCGTAAAGATGCAATCATCGAACTTGGCATGGTTAAATTTGAATACAGTCCCCATGATGGACGTATTTTCCGAATCCTTGAAACTTATGACGAATACAGTGATCCAGGCTACCCTATCCCGGAGATCATCACACGGCTCACTGGTATCACTGATGCAACGGTCAAGGGAAAGAAAATTGACCTGACTCACGTAAAGGCATTTCTAAAGGATGTAAATTTCGTCATTGCGCACAATGCCGGTTTTGACCGTAAATTCTGCGAAAAATTGCACCCGGTATTCATGGACATATCATGGGGTTGTTCAATGAGCGACATAGATTGGTCAAGCGAAGGCATTGAAAGTCGTAAGCTAGATTATATCGCCTCCAAACTTGGGTTTTTCTTTACTGGGCATCGCGCCATAAACGACTGCCTTGCTACCCTTCACATCCTTTCGATGCAGCTACCAAAATCACAAACACCTGCCTTGCTGACTCTCCTTGAAAATGCAAGGCGACTAACTTACCGTATTTATGCACTTAATTCTCCTTACTCTGCAAAGGATATTTTAAAAGCTAGAGGATATTTATGGAATGATGGAAATGGAAATCAACCTAAGGCCTGGTATGTCGAAGTGCCTCAAGAGAGAAAAGATACAGAAATCAGATACCTTTATAAGGAAATTTACAAAAATGAACCTTGCCTCCCACAAATCCAAATCAATGCCCAGAACCGTTATTCTGATCGGATCTAAATAATCCGCAGCCTGCGTATATGTTTAAGAACCTTGTGAATCAGACCCGGATCAATCCCAACTTGACCGATAGCTTCCCTTCGATCGTCACTTCGTCGGTGCAAAGCATCAAAACGAAGCAACGGCCAGCGACATCCTTGCTGAGCATGACAATATAACGATTGCCGCATTTGGAGGGGTACATGGAAAATGCATATTCAAGACCGCGTCCATCCTTCTTTTTGAAGGATGGGCATTGGTTACGCCTGGCAAAAAAAAGCTACTGAAAGCGGTTTGCAGGTGCCACAACAACTGCTGAACCGGAACACTGCTAACCTCGTTCAGCCATGCATATTCTGGCTGCATCTTGAGCGTAGTCAACATGGCGTAAGTTTCGTGGGTAGCCTGCCCGATTCTGTTCCTTGAACCATGTACCCGTACGCTAGCGCAGCATATGGTTGTAGGCAAAACGGGTACATCCGAATGTTTTGGCAAGAATTTCCTTTTGCTGTGGTGTCGGATAAAACTGAAAACAATAAGCGCGTTTACGTTCCATTTACATGGAATTGTCAAACAATGTAAGGTTGCCAGCAACAAGATGGCTATCAGGGAAGAAGGGGTGAGAATGGGGTGGCCCTCGACCGCCGGGCTATTCCCACAAGGCCTCTATGCCGGAGTTTCCGCGCAAATAGTTGAAAATCTGGTGACATGTCTCGTCCAGGTGTTTAGTATCCTCAAAAGATATTCAGCTTGCTACTGTAATTTTAGTCCTAAAGGTAAAGGCACAGGGGTCTAATACACATATCGGAATTACTTTAAATTACCCTTCCAATCTCAATGAATCTATTCCATGGCCAGTCGAAGATTTCTTAAATTTTTGGCAACAACACTTCCTCTTCTTGCACGATGTGATAAGAAAAGATCAAAATCTCCACCCTGAACTACCTGCTCTACCAATTTGCCAGCCCGCCCTTGCCCAACCAGCCTGAGCCTTTTTTCATTCAAAACCGTCACATCAAGAAGTTTGGCATCTGCTTCTAACTTCATAAGCATAAGACCTTTACCTCTCGGCATCACTTTAATCTCATTCAAAGCAAATACGATAAGTCGCGAATCATCAGCAAGGACTGCAATATATTCCTTTTCAAGATCTCTCACACGAACAGGTAGAAGTGGAACTTCAGCCTCACCGAGCGTCATGAAACCCTTGCCGGCCCGATTGCGACTTGAAAGATCGTCTAACGATGCAATAAAGCCAAATCCACCGCTTGCAGCAAAAAGATATCGATCTTCTGGCTTGCCGGATAACATGTAAAGCACACGTCCACCTTGTTGAACTTCTGCCAGGGTAGCTACTGACACGCCTTCTCCCCGCCCACCAGGGATATTGGCAGTAGCAACAGAATATGCCCTTCCATGATCATCAATGAAATAAACCTGATCAATGGAGCGTGTTTCAACATGAGCCAGATATTCATCTCCAGCTTTATAGTTTTGTACTGACAAATCAATACCATGGCCCGTTCTCTGCCGTACCCAGCCTTTTCGGGAAAGAATGATGGTTACCGGTTCATTAACAACAGAACGGGTATATATGGCACTCTGAGCTTCTTCAATCAACGTCCGTCGCTCATCTCCGTAATGTTCAATGTCACGACGAATTTCCTTGATCATTTGCCTTCGCAGGAGACTTTCATCCCCAAGCATGGCTTCTAAACCAGTTTTTTCATCATTAAGGCTCGTGAGCTCTTGTTCAATCCTGATTCCCTCAAGACGGGCCAGTTGGCGCAATCGAATATCCAGAATGTCATTGGCCTGAATTTCGCTTAAATCATAAGCTTCAATAAGATCAGTTTTGGGATCATCAGACATTCTTATTATGCGGATAACTTCATCAATATTCAGAAATACAATCTTCCGGCCTTCAAGGATATGGATACGATCTTTAATTCTGTCAAGCCGGTAGTGAACCCGCCTGGTTATTGTCACAATTCTAAAATTTACCCATTCTCCAAGTATCATTGCCAGGTTTTTTTGTATTGGTTTACCGTCTATGCCAATAACTACGAGATTCATAGAATAATTAATTTCAAGCGAGGTATGCGAAAGCAATGCCAACATGAACTCCTGAGGTTCCAGTCTGGAAGATCGGGGCTCAAATACTAGTCTGACCGCTTCTTTCTTGTCCGACTCATCACGTACGGATTCAATCAGTCCAACAAAAAGCTGCTTAAGATTTTTCTGGGACAACGACAGGTCTTTCTCTCCTTTTTTTGGCTGGGGATTTGTCAATCCCTCTATTTCCTCCATAATCAGGTTTGCTGAAACCCCATGTGGCAACTCGTAGACCACTACACGCCAGTGACCTCGGGCAAGCTCCTCGAGTTTCCAGCAAGACCGCACACGGATGCTACCGCGACCTGTAGCGTAAATCAGTACCAGATCTTCATGGGAAGTAATAATATGGCCACCGCCTGGAAAATCCGGGCCTTTGATATATTGCATCAAGGCTGCAGTATCCAGCTTAGGTCGTTTAACAAGCTCAATAACTGCAGAGCCTACTTCACGCATATTGTGGGAAGGGGTTTCTGTCGCAAGACCGACCCCAATACCTGTCTGGCCATTTAACAAAATCATGGGCAGTCGTGCGGGTAGAAGTTTAGGTTCCTTCAAGGTACCATCATAATTCGGGATAAATTCAACCGTACCTTGATCAATCTCTGATAGAAGAAGCTCAGACAATCCAGAGAGCTTGGCTTCGGTATACCGCATTGCAGCAGGATTATCACCATCCCTGGAGCCAAAATTGCCTTCACCGGTAATTAGCGGGTAACGCATGCTGAAATCCTGCGCCAGACGCACCATCGCATCATAAGCAGCCTGATCTGAATGCGGGTGCCATTTCCCCAGCACCTCTCCAACTACCCTCGCAGATTTGACCGGTTTTGAGGTATGTGTAATACCGAGTTCATGCATAGCAAAGAGAATTCGTCGCTGAACATGCTTGAGTCCATCACTGACATCCGGAATAGCCCGCCCCTTTACGACACTCATTGCATATGCAAGATAGGCATGCTCAGCATATTCTCCCAACGGATGAAAATCCCTTTCAGGCATTTCACAGCCACCATTTCCATTTATCCCATCACCCTCACCACCCCCAACAACTTCGTCCGAAACGGGATTAATCGGTTGACCGAACAAATCTAGCGTCAAATCATCCATAAAAATTTTAACTTTCCTGACTCATTTTCATATCAACCAACTGCAGAAAAAATTCTGGCCTGACCAAAACCGCATTCTATCGCATGAAAAAGACAACATTAACAGAAAAAGAAGGATTGCTCGCAAAGAATCTAACAGAGTTAATCCCCCGGTTCAACCTGGAATTCATAACAAAACCGTAAAGTTTCAAATCCTTATAATTAACTACAACAATTTGTTTATACACATAATAAAGCCAATAAAACTTTCATAAATAGTTCATATTTTTTTAAGTTTCACGTAACGCTTCACCCCTAGAATTTGCACTGTAAATTTGTTAAACATCAAAAAGGAGTTTCACCATGCAACAGCCATTTATCGACTTTCTTCCCACCCTCGCCGCTATTCTTTTAATTCTAGGCACCCTCATCCAGTTTGCAAGTTTTCGCAAAGCCACTCCAAACAATGCCCCTGCTTTTAACGAGATTCAGGATGATGCAGAAATTAGTGCCACCTATTTCAGCATCCGTGGTTTGTAAGCAATGAGCTACACGACAAAGCGCCGGACCAGGGAGATTATGGATAATACTAATCTCAACCGGCGTTATTGTTGGATAAAACAACGCAATATGCTCTCAGATTGAATCTTCTCCTTCAAGAATTTCAACGTATATGCATACGATCATCAAGTTTTCCTGCTAACTGCCGATAGAAGATTGACCGATCGGAAAGTCTGCCATGCATAATTGCTTTAAGCTTATCCGGCCAGCCATCCTGGCTTTGCTGCTTCTTGGGCTTACACAAGCCGCATATGGGCAGTTGACGCAACTCAGACTTCCCCCCTCCCGTTTGCGAGAACGTCTTATGCGGGAAGACATAATCAAAAAAAATCTTGCCAGGCTCAAAATAATGCAATTGAACGAACCTGAACGCAAGACTGCAGACTGGTTCGAGGAAAACCGTTACAACCCTCAGTTACGGTGGATTTTTTTATCTGAAATGCCCAAAGGGGCAGATCTGCATAATGACCTCATGGGTGCCGCATTCGCTGAAAACCTTTTGAAATTTGCAGCACAGAATGGAAAATGCATTAATACAGTAAACTATTCCCTTGAAGATCCTCCTTGCCATCCAGTCACCAACCCTCCTGCAACTGAAGTCATAAATGATGATGAACTGCGAAACCTCGTCATCGATGCCTGGTCCATGCGAAATTTTCCAGCTAACAAGAACGGTTACAGGCATTACCTCTCAACATTCAGAAAATTTGAGTCCGCTATTCAAGGCCATAAAGGTGACATTCTCGCTGAAATTCTGCAACGTGCCGCCAAGCAAAATGTCCTCTATGTGGAAATCCCATTGCCTATCGCAAGCAAACTGTCGCGCGAATTAGGTGATCGCGCAGGTATTGGCGCCAGCTATAAAAGCATTTTCAAGCACATGCGTCAATCTGGGCTCGATATGGTTATTGATGCGGCACGAGTTGACCTGAATCGCATGACCCAAAATCTTAATGAAAAACTGGGATGCAATTCTACTCATTCAAAACCCGGGTGCTATGTAAAAGCACGTTTCCTGTACCAGGTTGACCGTAATCTACCTCCTAATGAAGTGTTTGCTGAAATGGCAGTTGGCTTTATGCTTGTAAAAACCGACCCCATGGTTGCTGGAGTTAACTTATCCATTCCTGAAGATGGAGGGGTAGCTATCAGGGATTACAGCAAACAAATGGACATGCTGGGCTATTTTCACAAAAAATTTCCTACAGTATATTTAAGTCTGACTGCAGGGGATCTCGTCCAGGGACTGGTTCCACCTCAAGAACTAACTTTTCATATTCGTGAGGCGATTAGTACTGCCCATGCAAGCCGAATCGAACAGGGAATCGACATTGCTTATGAAAAAAATCCTGAAAAACTTATGAATTCAATGAGACAAAAAAAAATCCTGGTACTCAGCTGTCTTGCGACAGACAATAACTTTCTTGGACTCAATAACGAAAACGTACCCTTAACCTTTTATCTCAATGACCATGTTCCAGTTGCACTTGCAACTTGCGATGAAGGGATAAACCGCTCGGATCTGACCAGTGAATTCGAAATCGCTTCCACTAGTTTTGATATTGGCTATCCTGAGCTTAAGGAATTTGCCCGCAACAGCCTGGAATACAGCTTTCTGGGAGGAGGAAGCCTATGGGGAAACTATGACAGGCTCATCCGTGTAACACCCTGCCTGCAGGATATCCCAGGAAAAGGGGAACCCAAGGGGAAATGTGCGGCCTATCTGGCAGACAATCTTCGTGCCAAGGAAGAATGGCAGCTTGAAGCACAATTTTCCCGATTCGAAGCCAATTATGATCATTAAGAATCAAAAGGTTCTATATCTTCAAGAGTCTTGAAGCACGTTTGTTGTATGCTGCTGATAAAAGCCTGAACATAGTTTTTTTGGGAATCTGAACTTAAAACTGCCGCATAAAGATCACTCCATAACCCAAGGTGTCCGATTTTCCTTGCACTGACATAACCGTAATCCAGATAATTGGTGAGCCCCCAGTTTGGCAATGCGGCGAGACCCCGACGACTTGCTACCAACTGAAGAATGGCAATGGTAAGTTCAGCAGTACGGCGCTCAGGATTGACTCCTGAAGGTAGTAAAACCTTACGGTACAAATCTATCTGCTCTACTGGCACAGGATAAGTGATCAGTGTTTCGTGCACAAAATCATCTGCCACAAGATGTTTTCGAGTCGTTAGAGGATGATCATTAGCCATCACTGCAAGAAGTTCAAACCTGAATAGAGGAGAAAAACTTATCCCCTCCTGGGAAGTATTCTCTGAAATAATCACCAAATCAGCCCTATCAGAATATAAAAGTTCGACCGGATGGCTATGAAAACCTGATACCAGATCCAGTTCTACATCAGGCCAATGTCCCCTGAAATCATCCATGACTGGCATAAGCCAATCAAAACAGGTATGACACTCAATTGCAATACGAAGCTTACCCTTGTTTTTTGAATTATCCTGCTGAATTTCACGCTCCGCAGTCTCAACAGCCTCACGGATCAGATAGGCAAGCTTAACCAATCGTTCTCCCGCTGAGGTCAGGACCAGTGGATGTGTATGCCTATCGACCAGCATGACCCTATAATAATCCTCCATTCGCTTTAGCTGATGTGATAAGGCAGACTGAGTAAGATGCACTCTTTTTGCAGATCGAGTCAGGCTACCGGTTTCCTTGATGGCAACAAGAGTTGCCAAATGGCGCATTTCAATCATTATGAATTCTATTCATTAAAGTATAAAAATATTTCGTTTGTTTCATTAACATTAACTCGGCATGATAAAGCCTGTCAAACAAAAGGATAAAGACATGGCTATTCTTCATATCAGTGGTTTTCCTCGCATCGGAAGAAAGCGTGAATTCAAGCATGCTCTCGATGCTTACTGGTCCGGAAAGATACCTGAAGCAGAATTGATTGCCGTAGCGAATGCCATCCAGGAAGATAGCTGGAGAATACAAAAGATGCACGGCCTTGACTGGCTTACTGCAGGGGATTTTTCATACTATGACCTGATGCTTGATCTGACGGTTATGCTTGGTGTCATTCCAGAACGATTCAGGGGGCTGGAACTGACAGATATTGATTCCTATTTCACTATGGCACGTGGGGCAAAAAATACCCCACCTCTTTCCCTGACCAAATGGTTTGATACCAATTACCATTACCTGGCACCTGAAATACATGCTTCAACAGGATTTTCAGTTAATTCTACAGCTTTTACTGAAAAAATACGTGCATCAGCCTTACATGGCTTACCGGTCAAGGCAACGCTTATCGGACCTCTAACCTGGCTATACCTCGCCCGTGTGGAAAAAGAAGATTTCGATAAACTTTCCATTCTCCCTGCCCTCGTTGAGGCTTTCAACAACATCCTGGATGAAAGTAAAAAAGCGGGAGCAACCCTAGTGGAACTCTATGAACCTGTACTGAGTCTGGATTTACCAGAATCCTGGATCAGGAACTTGAAACCCGCTTTTGAGGTCTTTTCCAAAACAGTACCGGTATTGTTAACCACTACCTTTGGCTCTGTGGTCCATATCGCTCCAACACTCATTGAACTCGATATTGCAGGGCTGCACCTGGATCTGGTTCGTGACCCGGGACAACTGGATAGATTCCTGGAAACCTATCCAACAAACAGGTTCCTCTCACTAGGAGTTGTAGATGGTAGGAATGTGTTCAAAGCAAACCTAAGCCTGATCCTCGATCAAATCCAACCTGCATACCACAAACTGGGGGAAAGATTATGGCTCGCACCAAGCTGTTCTCTATTACATTGCCCTATTGATGTACTGAACGAAGCGCATCTGGATGACAGCCTTAAATCCTGGCTGTCCTTCTCAATACAAAAACTAGATGAGCTAGCCATACTTAAACGTGGCCTGGAAAAAGGCAAAAGCGCGATTTCACAGGAACTTCAGCTATCAGATCATGTAGCCCAAGCAAGACATGAAACTGCGCATGCGAAAAATAATATCGTACGTAAACGTGTTGAGTCACTGACAGTCCAAGATGAAACCCGCGATAATTCTTTTCCGGTACGCAAGATAAAGCAGCAGCAGAAACTGGGATTACCCCTGTTACCGACTACTACAATCGGTTCTTTTCCACAAACCGATTCCATTCGTCGGGCCCGTTCCAACTTTCGTACTGGCCGCATTGATTCTGCAGAATACCATGAATTCATCAGCCACGAAATTCGCATTGCAATACAACGCCAACAGGATATAGGTCTAGATGTCCTAGTTCATGGTGAACCCGAACGTTCAGATATGGTCGAATTTTTTGCAGAGGCACTGGATGGTTTTCTGCTAACAGAAAATGGCTGGGTACAAAGCTATGGTTCACGCTGCGTCAAGCCCCCTGTGCTCTATGGAGATATATCCAGGCCTAGGCCCATAACGGTAGGGTGGGCACATTTTGCCCAGAGTATAGCAAACCGGCCGGTCAAAGGGATGCTGACAGGACCTGTCACTCTTCTAGGCTGGTCGTTTGTTCACGAAAACCTGTCACGGGACGCCATTTTAATGCAGCTTGCCTTGGCCGTTCGTGACGAAGTCAAGGATCTGGAAGCTGCGGGAATTGCTATTATCCAGATTGACGAACCTGCTTTCAGGGAAGGGTTGCCATTAAGACAGGAGCTACGCAAAATCTGGCTGGATCACGCAATTCGAGCCTTTGCAATCGCTTCTTCAGGTGTCTCCGATGCAACCCAAATTCATACACACATGTGCTATTCAGAATTTGGGGAAATTTTTGATGCCATTAAAGCCCTTGATGCAGATGTCATCAGTATCGAAGCCTCACGATCACAGATGACACTCCTTGAAGATATACCAGCCTATCCTAATGATATTGGGCCTGGCGTATATGATATTCATTCTCCTCGAGTTCCGGACCTTACTGAAATAACGGCACTTATCGAACGTGCGCTTCAAAAGATTCCAGTGGAAAGATTATGGATCAATCCAGACTGTGGACTTAAAACACGAAACTGGACTGAAGTCGAATCTGCCTTAAGAAACATGGTAAAGGCTGCAAGATGCATTCGTAGCCAGCTGCAAAACAAATGAAAAACCACTACTCCATGACCGTTTCGGAAACTGCTCTGCTTTTCAGGGCAGTTGCCCGAAGCAGCAATACCAAGGGAAGCATAATAATGAAACTAGCGGTAATGAAACCAAAAACATCAATAAGTGCTATCATTTGGGACTGTCTTAAAATCTCTTCACCTAAAATTGCTACTCCTTCCCGAGTTTGTACGCCCAGATTAAGTGGAAACAGATAATCATGTGCTGCAGGATTAAAAGGCTGGGCAAATCCTCCAAGCTGATTCCAATTTACCTGGCTTAAACGTGAATAAATTGTGGTTACAACTGAAATACCAATCGATGAGCCTACTGTCCGGACTAAACTATACATGCCAGCCGCTTCTGATGACAGGTTGGCAGGCAAGGTGGCAAAGGCCATCGTTGAAAGTGGTACATATATCATGCCAATCCCAAAGCCTTGCAAAATGACAGGCCAGACAAGCCACCAGGTACTAATACCCAGATAGTAGCGGGTCGCCGCCCATGAACCAACTGCGCTCAACAGTATACCCAGGCTAACCAGAAGTCTTGCATCTAGACGATTAACAAGCTTGCCAACAAGCAACATGCTAAAGGCACTGGCGATACCGCGAGGAGCCATAACAAGTCCTGTTGTGATAATTGGATACCCAAGGAGCGTCTCCAGCAGGATCGGCTGAATAACCATAGCCCCATACATCCCCAATCCCAAAGCAGCGGCAACAATACAGGACATGGTAAAATTCCGGTCGCTAAACATTGTAAGATGAAACAACGGTCGGGCATTGGAACGTAGGCTATGCCACATAAAACCTATGAAACCAATAATACCAATAAACGTTGCAACCTGAATACTATGTGCGCCAAACCAGTCATCTTCATTGCCCCTATCCAGAACAAACTGCAACCCCGCAATGGCCATGGAAAGGTATACAAGCCCTACCCAATTCAACGTCCGTTTTATACGGGGTGTATCAGGCACGTAACGGCTTGCCAGAATAATTGAAAGGATACCCACAGGAATATTGATAAAGAACGTCCAGCGCCAACTTAGGGTATCAGTCAAATACCCTCCAAGGCTTGGGCCCAGAATAGGACCAGCCATTACCCCCATTGCCCATATGGCCATTGCACTCCCTCGCTCCTCAAGCGGATATGTATCCACCATAATTGCCTGACTTAATGGAACAAGTGCTGCACCAAACACTCCTTGCAGTAGACGAAACAGAACAATCTGTGTCAGATTACTTGATAGGCCACACAGGGTTGAAGAAAGAACAAAACCAGAAATGCTGATCATCAGATATTTCTTGCGTCCCAGTGTGTCCGTAAAAAAACCGGCAAGAGGCATAAAAATTGCTGAAGCCACCATATAACTCGTTAACACCCAACCCATCTCATCTGTTGTTGCACCTAGTTCACCCTGCATATGGGGTAAAGCCACGTTGACAATAGTCGTATCAAGGACCTGCATGATGGTCGCAGCCATAATGGCGAAGGTAATGAAAAGACGGCTTCTTCTACTGGCTTCAGTCATGTTCACTACCCAACTGAACCGTTACCGTCGCCGTTGTGCCAATCTGAAATGAAGGAGCAGAAGCCTGGTTCAGAAGCCTTATACGCACAGGAACACGCTGGGTAACCTTTACCCAGTTTCCTGTAGCATTCTGGGGTGGAAGAAGTGAGAAAGCGGTTCCCGATCCTCCAGACAGGCTCTGCACCTCTCCTTGAATAACAAGGTTGGGATAGGTATCCAAAACAACCTTCGCCTTTTCTCCCTTATGCAGGTATGCCAACTCGGTTTCCTTAAAATTGGCATCAACCCAGTAATCACGATCATCAATCAGGGCAAAAAGCGATTCACCGGGTAAAACATAACTCCCAGGCTGCAAATTGATATTTGATACAATGCCATTACAAGGGGCTCTCACATGGATATGAGACAAATCAAGCTTAGCCTTGAGAAGCTGAGCACTGGCAACTTCAACACCTGCGTTCCTCTGATCAGGCTGGCCCAGTTTATCAATTGCCTGCGTGAGCTGCCCTTTAGCTGCGGCAACAGATGTCTTCGCAACAATCAGGGCAGTTCTTGCGTTATCCATTTCTTCAGCAGAAATATAATTTTCTGCAGCAAGTGTCTTATCACGCCGATTCATGGATTCAGCATTAACCATTTCAGCTTCCTTTTGTTTCAGGTCAGCTCGAGCAATTTGTACTGCAGAAACAGCCTGATATTCATTTTGCTGCGCAAGCACAAGCTGTGCCTGGGCTTTCTGCACTTCAAGCCTATAGACTCCAGCATCAATATCAAACAATGGCTCACCTGCATGGACATGCTGATTCGCACTGACATAAACCCTCGCAATTTTACCTGGGACTTGCGCGGAAATACTCACTACATTCCCACCCACATAGGCATCATCTGTTGAAAGATAAAGCCTGGAATACTGCCAGTAAAACCAGCCTGCAATTCCTGCAGCAACAAACACTACGAGAACAAACCATCTTTTTATTACTTGATTCCAGTCATGGCCTGAACTAACCTTTAAGGGTTTTCGATCCGACATAAAAAGGTTATCCTAGATAATTAGTTAACTAATCGTTAGTATACTATACATATGTAACAACCGATTCCATGAATTTTTTCAAGGCGTTAATTAATGCTGATTACTCCACAAAATAAAACCTTGTATCAAAAAAATCAGGGATTCGCAGTTTTCTGTCCAGAAACAGGCAAAGGGGTCCGGCTATTTACAGGAACCATGGAAGTAGGCTTTAAACTGGCAGGAGCAGGAATTTCCATCATTGCCATCGACAAAACAAGAATGATAACCACCAGGATAGCGCCTATTACGCTAGCTACCTGTCCATAAGCCTCTGCAGAAACACCTTTCGATCGCAAACCAGAAGCGACGACATAATAATATAGCAACCCTGCAATACCCAAAAACCCCGTAAAAACAAGTTTAAAAATCAATACATGTCCATAACTTGAATAAAGGAATGAACCCAGACTTCCAAGCCGTAGCCATGTTTCATAAATTCCACTTGTCAGGACCAGAAGAAATGCCAAAAGCGTCAACAAGGCTAATCGGGTATTAATACGGGTTTGAATTTCCCTGCGCATACTGACAGAAACATCAGCCAAGCCTTGTGGTAGCATCCATGCAATAGCGATGATACTTCCGCACCAAAGCCCTGAAGTAAAAAGATGCAGCCAGTCAACCATTTCAACAATAGTAAAATCTCCAGCCTTGCCAGCTCGGCCCGTTGCTGAAATGCTCAACAATATAAGAGCAGAAATAAAAATCATGAATCCCGCTACATCTTTAGCGGGCATTTTATGGCGATTAAAAAAAAGGCCACTGCAAAGAACAGCAACGGCGGTAATATGAATAAGCCATGAATGTCCAAAATGTGAGTTAAGAAGTATTTGTCCAATCAGGGACAAATTCTGGGACAGCGAACCCCCACCGAGCATAACTGCATTTACGATAAAGTGAGCAGTTCCACCAATTACCATCAAAACAAGAGTAATGGCATATAAACGGATAAAACGAGCATCCATTGCCGGAAAATTGGCATCTTCAGGAATAAGCCACAGCCGGAACGCAAAAAGCCCTGTAAGGGTATAACAGCCAAGCAGATCAACAGTACTAAAAGCGATTTCTAAATGGGATGGGTTCATCTGTAAAACCTGTTTTAATTATAATAGGCTCCGTCTTTAAGGATGCCAAGTTTACAATTATACCAAAGGTTAGAAAAAATGGGGGCTTAGCCTCTCTAGACGTAACTCAAGCAGGTTTGTATGATGACACCTTTCATGAATTAGTGGCCATAGCCGGAAGCAGACATGGAACAAATGAACCTCCAGATTTTTATGGCAATGAACGCCCATGCAGAACTCCATGGTTTCCCACTTCTCTTTTCAATTTTCCTGGCCAGATACCTGATTTATCTGGTTCCGTTGATGATGGTAACCGGCTGGTTATGGGGAAATTCACGAGAGCGGGTCCAGATGGTTCTTACTCTCATTGCTATAGTCATTGGATTATGGATGGCGATGTTTACAGGTCATCACTGGTTCTACCCACGCCCAGACGTATTGGGACTCGGAAATACCTACCTTTCCCATAGTGCTGACAGTTCGTTCCCAAGCGACCATATGACGGTAATGTGGGCTGCAACGTTGGGTTTCTTGATGATTAAAGAGATGCGAACCAGAGGCCTTGTCATCCTTTGTGCATCCTTGACTGTAGCTTGGGCCCGAATCTTTCTCGGCTTGCATTTTCCTCTCGATATGATTGGCGCTATTGTGATTGCCACGACCAGCATTATTCTTACAAAAATATTTGAACCTCTTATCGCCAATTTTCTAACACCCTCTATTGAACGGGTATATCGACTGGTTTTTAGGTTTGCAATTGAAAAAAAATGGGTTAAACGCTGATTATTTACTACTGATTGGAATACTGCCCAAGCGCCCGGTTATAGGGACGGGGTGAGCCAGATAGGCATTATGGAGCTGTCTTGCTACTTCTGGATTAATGCATAAAAGCATATCATGAATCTGTTCTACTTCAGCACGCCTACCCTGCCTGTCATAAAGGGTAGCCAGGATAACCAGGGAATCAAGGTGGGCTGGCGAAATGGCCAAGGCCTGTTTTAATGCAGCTTCGGCTTTTTTATAATCATGTTGCGCCATGAAAGATTCACCAAGAATGGCCAGCGCAAGAACATGGTTTGGCTGTCGATCAAGGATTTCCCTTGCAATGTATGCGACCTCTATCCAGTTATCTGATTCAGCCGCATCTCGGCAAGCATCAAGCCAGTCCATTTTCTATCCAAAAAAAAAGGGAGTGTGGCAAGGCATCAGCCACATCAGATCACCAAGTTCCGACCAAGGTACTCAGATTTCCTTCTCCCTACCCGATATACATCACGGACAAATCAAACAGACAGATTATTCCGGTGAGCCGTTAGGGCACGTAGTACAAGCTCGTTAAGACCTTGACCTGCATGGTTATCAACATGATAAAAAATCCTTGCACGCATGCTTGGCGCCCAGAACCTTTTAAGATGATTAGCAATCCCGGCTTCAGCCACAGACTGGTCCGGTTCACTATTAAAAAAAGAGCCAATCTGGTTAGCCATATAAATCAGTGTTTCCGTATTATCTTTCTTATCCAATCTCATCCCTTTCTCTGACCCTTTCAGCATGGCTGTATACCACGTACTGATTGCCACGTGCAAATCCCAATAAAGTCAACCCTGATTCAACTGCTAAACTAACAGCAAGCGCTGTAGGTGCCGAAATAGCAGCAAGCAGCGAAATCCCGGCACTCACTGTTTTCTGAACCATTTCATAACTCGCTCTGCTTGTAACGAGGGCCATGCCAGCACCCGCATCTATACCTTTTATTGCCAGGGCACCAATCAGCTTGTCCAACGCATTATGTCGCCCCACATCTTCACGTACCAGCTGTACGTTTCCACTCGGAGTGACGAAAGCTGCCGCATGAACTGCACCAGTCATCTGGTGCAGGCTTTGACGCTTTGACAATTCCATAAAACCCGCATGTACAGAGGAGGCAGTTACATCTATACTCCGCGATAAAGGCTTCGGATGCCTAATGGCATGGGCAATGTTTTCGGCACCGCAGATTCCACACCCCGTTCGCCCTGCCATACTTCTACGTTTTTCTTTCAATGCATAAGTACGATCACCCGCAATTGTCAGGTGTACTTCTATTCCTTCGCTACCAACAACCGTATCAATATCGAATATTTCGGCCTGGCTGAACACAATCTGCTCAGTCAGACTGAACCCCACAGCGAAATCTTCGAGACAAGAAGGAGTCGCCAGCATGACAGCATGCGAAATACCATTATAAACCAACGCAACAGGCACCTCCTCTGCAACCATTTCCGTAGACGCCATTGTTCTGCCATTCTTAACGCTGACTGCGTTACATACCCTGTAACCTGGTATGGGCTCATCAATTAAAACAAAGTGCTCCCTATGCACTGACTTCCCGTTTTTCAAGCAGGTGCAGCTGTTGGCTAGAAAAAGCTGTATATTGTTTTTGCCATTCAGAAGGCTGAGTTACTGCCTGTACCTGTACCGCAGTGACCTTATATTCCGGACAGTTAGTTGCCCAATCCGAATTTTCAGTAGTAATGACGTTACAACCCGAAAACGGGAAATGGAAAGTTGTATAGACCACGCCAGGCTGCATACGTTCAGAAACTTTTGCACGTAAAACCGTTTCTCCGGCACGGCTGGTTATGCCAACCCAATTTCCATCTTTTATACCTCGTTCCTCCGCATCGTGCGGATGAATTTCAAGCAAATCTTCTGAATGCCAGCGGTTATTCTCAGTGCGACGCGTTTGTGCACCTACATTGTATTGCGACAGTATCCTGCCAGTCGTCAACACAAGCGGATATCTGGCATTGACCTTTTCAGAAGTAGGAACATATTCCGTAATAACGAAATTTCCTTTTCCACGCACGAATTCTTCAATATGCATGATAGGTGTCCCTTCTGGAGCTTTTTCATTACAGGGCCATTGAATGCTGCCAAGTTCGTCAAGTTTTTTAAAGCTAACCCCAGTAAATGTTGGGGTCAAAGTAGAAATTTCATCCATAATTTCAGAGGCATGACTGTAGTTCATTGGATATCCCAATGCATTGGCAAGCATTTGTGTAATCTGCCAGTCTTCATAGCCATTAAGCGGATCCATTACCCTACGTACTGGTGAAATTCGCCGCTCTGCATTCGTGAAAGTACCACTTTTTTCCAGGAAGGAAGAACCTGGAAAAAATACATGTGCGTACATCGCGGTTTCATTCAGGAACAAATCTTGAACAACAATGCATTCCATTGATTCAAGCGCCGAAGTCACATGATGTGTATCCGGATCGGACTGAAGAATATCTTCTCCTTGCAGATACAGCCCCTTGAAGTTTCCATAGATTGCTTCATCAAACATGTTAGGGATACGCAATCCGGGCTCATTCATCAACTTGACATTCCAGTTTGCTTCAAATTGGGCCCGTACAGCATTATCAGAAACATGACGGTAACCTGGCAGTTCGTGTGGAAAAGAACCCATGTCACACGAACCCTGAACATTGTTCTGCCCTCGAAGAGGATTGACCCCCACACCCTCACGGCCAATGTTATTGGTAGCCATTGCAAGGTTAGCTATACCCATCACAGCCGTTGACCCTTGTGCATGCTCGGTAACACCTAGGCCATAATAAATAGCCGCATTTTCTACTGTTGCAAAAAGACGGGCTGCTTCACGCACAAGAGAAGCCTTTACTCCTGTATCGACTTCAAGCGCTTCGGGTGAATTTTTCTGCTGGCTAACAAAAGTAGCCCATTTTTCAAATGCAGGCACTTCACAACGTGCACGTACAAACGCCTCATCGACCAGACCTTCTGTAACCACTACATGGGCCAGAGCATTCAACATGGCTACATTTGTACCAGGGCGCAGTGGCAAATGATAATCAGCTTTAATATGTGTGCTACGAACCAGATCAATGGCACGCGGATCAATGACTATAAGCTTTGCACCCTGACGTAACCTACGTTTCATCTGAGAACCAAAAACAGGATGCGCGTCAGTCGGATTCGCACCAATCACTAAAATCACATCTGACTTCATCACTGAATCAAAAGTCTGGGTGCCAGCAGATTCGCCGAGTGTTACCTTAAGGCCATAGCCCGTTGGAGAATGGCAAACCCGGGCACAGGTATCAACATTATTGTTTCCAAAAGCTGCTCGCACCAGCTTTTGTACAACATAAACATCCTCATTCGTACAGCGGGAAGAAGTAATCCCTCCCACTGAATTCACGCCATATTTGGCCTGGATACGCTTAAACTCTGATGCTGCGTAGTGAATAGCTTCATCCCAGCTTACTTCTTTCCAGGCATCCTTGATGCTCTTGCGAATCATCGGTTTTGTAATTCGATCAGGATGGGTAGCATAACCCCAGGCAAAACGTCCTTTTACACATGAATGCCCATGATTAGCATGACCATCTTTATTCGGCGTCATGTTAACGACCCGATTACCCTGCATCTCAGCCACAAATGAACAGCCAACCCCACAATATGCACAGGTAGTTACAACTTCATGCTCAGGCTGGCCATACCTGATTATGGAATTTTCCATCAGTGTTGCCGTAGGACAAGCCTGTACACAGGCTCCGCAGGACACACATTCAGAATCCATAAAATCCTGGTTCTGGGACGCCGCTACCTTTGAATCAAAGCCCCGGCCATCTATCGTCAGCGCAAAAGTTCCCTGAACTTCTTCGCAGGCCCGGACGCAACGTGAACAGACAATACATTTCGACGGATCAAAGGTGAAATAGGGATTCGACGTATCTTTTTCGGCCTTAAGATGATTCATTCCATCATAGCCATAACGTACTTCACGAAGCCCGACCACTCCAGCCATATCCTGCAGTTCACAATCACCATTAGCCGCACATGTCAGACAGTCCAGAGGATGGTCGGAAATATAAAGCTCCATGGTATTACGGCGAAGCTCCGCCAGCTTTTCCGTTTGTGTCCGGACTTCCATGCCAGATTTTACAACAGTTGTGCATGAGGCTGGATAACCGCGTTCACCACTAATTTCCACCAAACACATACGACAGGATCCGAAAGCTTCCAAACTGTCCGTCGCGCAGAGTTTTGGAATATTAATTCCTATTTCTGCCGCTGCACGCATTACTGAAGTCCCTTCGGGTACCGTTATTTCACGTCCATCAATGGTCAATGTTACAAGGTTTTCCGATTCACTTTTTGGAGTACCGAGATCAAGCTGAAAAATTTCACCCATATAAGTCATCTTTATTCTCCTTGCCTATAAATTGGCCACTTTGGCGTCAGATTGCGCACCAAAATCTTCTGGGAAATGATTAAGCGCCGAAAGCACTGGAAAAGGGGTCATGCCCCCCATGGCACAAAGCGATCCGTCAATCATGGTTGTACACAAATCACGTAGCAGATGAATTTGCTGGGGTCGGTTATGATTGGCAACAATTTTATCTATAACTTCCACTCCACGCTGGGAACCTATCCGGCATGGCGTACACTTACCGCATGATTCAATAGCACAAAATTCCATCGCATACCTGGCTTGCTGGGCGAGATCAACCGTATCGTCAAACACTACAATTCCGCCATGACCAAGTACCGCCGAAATCTCTGAAAACTTCTCATAATCAAGGGGTGTATCAAACTGTAATTCCGGCATATAGGCGCCAAGCGGCCCGCCAACCTGGACAGCACGTACTGGACGACCACTTTCAGTGCCCAGGCCATAATCATAAATTAACTCACGTAGCGTCACACCAAAAGCCCGTTCAACAAGCCCACCTTGCTTGATGTTTCCTGCAAGCTGAATGGGCAGGGTGCCGCGTGAGCGCCCCATGCCATAATCCTTGTAAAACTCACTGCCTCTGCTTAGGATAACCGGAACAGTTGCAAGCGAAATCACATTATTGACAAGGGTAGGCTTCCCCATAAATCCACTTACTGCTGGCTGCGGTGGCCGATAGCGCACTAATCCTCTCTTCCCTTCCAGACTTTCAAGAAGTGAGGTTTGTTCACCACAGATATATGCGCCAGCAGCCCGGCGCACCTCAAGATCGAAAGCATGGGCCGAACCCATGATATTACGGCCCAAATATCCCTTGTCGTAAGCAATCCTGATAGCAGAATTCAGAACATCAAAAGCATGAGGGTATTCTGAACGCAGGTAGATATAGCCTTGAGTTGCACCAACACCAATTCCGGCAATCGTCATGCCCTCAATTAGCACGAAAGGATCCCCTTCCATGATCATGCGATCCGAAAAAGTTCCTGAATCTCCTTCGTCGGCGTTACATACGACATATTTCTGTACCGCTTGTCCTGCGCGGACTTCTTGCCATTTCTTTCCAGTTCGCCCTGCTGCACCACCACGGCCTCGCAGGCCTGACGCAGCGATTTCACTCACTATTCCTTCACTACCCAGTTCTATTGCACGCTTCAGACCGCAATAACCTTCATGGGCAATATAATCATCAAATGACAATGGATCAGTTATACCGACACGGGCAAACGTCAGACGTTCCTGTTTCATGAGATACGGAATCTTTTCCGTCAGACCCTGCCCCAAAGGATGGTTTCCCCCCATGAGAAAACCAGCCTCAAATAGTCCCTCGATATCTGAAAGCTCGATCGGTCCATAAGCGACTCGTCCATTTGGGGTTTCAACTTCAACCATAGGCTCCAGCCATAAAAGACCTCTCGAACCATTGCGCACAAGAGTAATTTTCTGGTTACGTCTCAGTGCTTCCTGTTCAATAGCTAGGGCAACGTCATTTGCACCCACTGAAATTGCCGCGGAATCTCGCGGCACATAAACTTTAATGCTCATTTCCATCTCCTTTGATTCGCATGACAAGTGAATCAAACTTCTCTTCAGTCATACGACCATATATCTCATCACGATCAATCATGATGGCAGGAGCACAGGAACAGTTACCCAAACAATAAACCGGTTCAAGGCCAAAAGTTCCAGATTCATCTATTTCATGAAAATCCAGTCCCAGCCTATTCTTGATGTGCGAAACAAGATCGTTGGCTTTCATCGATTGGCATGCTTCAGCCCGGCATACTTGAACCATATGCCTCGCAGGCGGAGAAGTACGAAAAAAATGATAAAAACTTATGACACCATGCACTTCGGCTCGAGACAAGTTTAGACCGCCTGCAATCACCGTAACCGCATCTTCAGGAATATATCCCAACGCGTCCTGAACACCATGCAATACCGGCAATAACGCGCCGGGTTTACACTGATGTTCCTCAACCACTTTTTGGACCACTTCACGATCCCAGTCATGCTTTGCAGTCATAATGCCTTCCCATCAAGTTCCGGAAAATTTTATATGTAATATAAAACCTATTTAAATATGCATAAAAACACATATTTAAGACATTGCTTTACAAGCATTATTAATATAGCAAAGGAATCATGTTTAAAAAATATGCAAAATAGTGCATAGGGGGACAGAAAGAAATGAGAGGAAATTATTATATGTTTATTTCTACATATATTTAGCTGACCCGATTTATGTTACATTTAACAACACTGAAATAAAACATGTTTATAACATTCGAGTTTTCCTGAGATGCTGGAAGTCAATATTAAGCCTGTATGGTTGTTTCGCACCGAATCAGGTGAAGATTTCGATTTCCAGCTTCTGAATCTTTTACGAGAAATCCATGCAACAGGAAAGCTTACCCATGCTTCTTTACGTGTAGGCCTGTCTTACCGTCATGCCTGGAACATGATTGCAAGATGGTCTGAATTTTTTAGCAATCCCCTGGTGCAAATGGAAAAGGGACGAGGCGCCAAACTCACCTTGCTGGGTGAAAAGCTTCTTTGGGCTGAAGAAAGGATTCAGGCCCGTCTGGCCCCCCAGTTCAAGAATCTCTGCAGCGAACTTGAACTCGAAATAAACCGGGCACTAAACGATTCCAAGCAAGTACTACGGATTCGGGCTAGCCATGGATATGCCATTGCCAAACTTGTGGAGCACATGAGTCGCTGTATCGATATTCAGCTTGATCTTCAATATCTTGAAAGTCGCGAAGCTCTGCAAAGCCTAGAAAGACATGAATGTGAACTGGCCGGTTTTCATATCCCGGAAAGCCCTCTTGGCGAAGAAGCGATCGATCGGTTTTACCCATGGTTTCGTCGACGTCCCCAAACCACCATTCATTTCGTCACACGTCGACAGGGACTGATTCTTGCAAAGAACAACCCTTTGAACCTTAAAAAATTCTCTGACATCACTAGACATGGCGTGCGTTACATCAATCGTCAACAAGGATCTGGGACACGCATGCTTTTTGAGCTCCTGCTTGAACATCATCAAATCGATCAGGAAATGATTAATGGCTATCAGCAGGAAGAGTTTACACATGACGCTGTCGCTGCATTTGTAGCTAGCGGAATGGCAGATGCCGGGCTCGGCATTGAAGCTGCTGCACGTCATTTCGACCTTGAGTTCATACCACTTGCCCGGGAACACTATATGCTTGCCTGTCGTCTTGAGGCACTGGAAACACCTCGTATCCGTGATCTCTTAATCCTCCTGAAAACACCAAGTTTTCGTGAATCCATCAACAGCATACCCGGCTATGCTGCTCCTTGCGCAGGTGAAGTAGTGAAGCCTGGAGAGCTATTTAAGCTTAAAAGTGAGATTCCCGAGCCGACTTCCTAAAACCAAGCCTGACAAAGAGCCGTCAGGATTCAAGTATAATTAACTTATCCATAAGGAAAGCCATACCCAATTTTTCAAAATCGCTTCATGATCGCATTCCATATGTCTACACCAGCATCTAACTCATTTTAAATAAAAAATATTCCCGGACTTCGCCACTTAACAAAAATTATATTCATAACTGGACCAAGGAACATATCCTGCCCAACCCTATCAAAAAAAGCCGGATAAAAATCCGGCCAAAATAGACATGCTGAAATAATCGATTCAGGCTGCTTTCCTTGCAAGGTTAACCCAAACAACTTTAGGCTCAGTGTAATGTTCAAGCGCCTCATGACCACGCTCACGACCTACCCCTGAATCACCAGACCCTCCCCATGGCAACCGGATATCGGTCGGTCCATAGGTATTAACCCAAACGGTTCCTGCTTTAAGCCTGGCAGAAAGTGCATGAGCCCGTCCAACATCCTGGCTCCACACGGCTGCTGCAAGACCATAGCGTGTACCGTTCGCCATCTCTACCGCATCATTTTCATCCTTGAAGCGCAAGACTGAAGCAACTGGACCAAAAATTTCTTCCTGGGAAATCCTCATCCCATGTCCCACATCTGCAAAAACGGCTGGACTTAAAAAATACCCTTTTTCACCCACTTTTTGGCCGCCTGATACAAGGGTTGCACCCTCTTTTTGTCCAATTTCAATGTATTCAAGGACACGGTCCCTTTGCAATTCAGAGATCACTGGACCCATGTGGGTATCCGGGTTCAATGGATCGCCAACTCGCATCGTCCTGGCTCTATCCACCAGACGTTCTACAAACTCATCATATATAGAATTTTCAACCAGAATACGTGAACCCGCAGAGCAGACCTGACCGGAATTAAAAAAAACTCCACTGGAAGATGCTTTGACTGCAGCGTCCAGATCAGCATCCGCAAATACCAGATTTGCTGATTTTCCTCCGAGCTCCAGCGCCACCCGTTTAAATCCGTCTGCTGCGGCATGCATGATACCGCGTCCCACTTCTACCGATCCTGTAAAAGAAATGAGATTGACTCCAGGATGCTCAACAAGCGCATTCCCTGTGATGCGTCCACTACCAGGAACAATATTTATGACTCCTGCAGGGACCCCGGCTTCCATGGCAAATTCAGCCATCCTTAATGCCGACAGAGGGGTAAGGGCTGCAGGCTTCAACACCACAGTACAACCTGCTGCCAGAGCAGGAGCGATTTTCCACAGTGCGATCATCAAAGGGAAATTCCATGGAACAATGGCTGCAACCACACCAACAGGTTCACGTAGTGTGTACGTCAAAGCATCCTTTCGTGCCGGAATGACTTCACCATGAATCTTGTCAGCCCAACCTGCATAATACTGAAGAGTGTCAACTGAAGCGGCAACATCCTGGCGAATGACCGCACTAATGGGTTTCCCGGCGTCCATGCTTTCAAGCAAAGACATTTCCTTGGCATTACTCTGGAGCAAATCCGCAAGATTCATAAGAATCCTGCCTCGCTGTGACGCGCTCATCTTGCCCCACGGCCCAGAATCCAGGGCCTGCCTTGCAGCATTAACCGCATAACCCACATCCACCGCCGAAGCTTCCGCCACCGTTGCAATCATCTCACCTGTAGCCGGATTCATGGTTGGAAAGGTTTTTTTATCTGATGCATCAACCCATTTACCATTAATAAATAAACGATAGTAAGGCATATTGATTCGTTTCATGGCACACCTCCAAATTTTTCTTGTCCAAGCTTCTTTCATAATTTAACATATGAAGACGTAAATCATATATAAACATCATTAAAAATATGATTTACAGATCATATATAAAGTATGTTATGCTTCATTAATTAGTAATTTAACACTTAAGTATTAATATATAAATATGAGATTAAAACTCCTATGATAGAAGTAAATTTAAAAGCTGTCTGGCTTTTTAGCACCCCAGTTGGCCATGAGCGCGAAGTTCCGGTTTTCAATTTGCTTCAAGCAATCGACAACTCTGGAAAACTTACCTTCGCAGCACGTGAAGTAGGACTGTCTTACCGCCATGCATGGGATCTTCTTGACAAATGGGGGAATTTTTTTGGTCAGCCTCTTGTGCGGATGCAACAGGGTCGCGGAGCAGCGCTAACTCCCCTCGGTGAAAAGCTTATCTGGGCAGACAAACGGGTGAAAGCACGCCTAACTGCGCAATTGACCAACCTGGCTTCAGAACTAGAGGTAGAAATAAACCAGATTGTGTCAAGTGAACGTCAGGTCGTGAAATTACATGCAAGCCATGGATTTGCTGTTGCAGAAATGCGGGAGCGACTTCATAACAATCCTGCCGTTCAGCTCGATCTCCAGTACCGGGGAGGAGAAGAAGCCCTCGCGGAACTATGTCGATCTGAATGTGATCTTGCAGGCTTTCACGTCCCAACTGGAGAAACCCGGAAAGAATCCCTGGCCCGCTATGCAAAATGGCTAAAGCCTGGAAAAAATTACCGGGTCATCCGTTTTGTAACCCGGCAGCAAGGTATTATGGTCAAAAAAGGTAATCCTCTTCATATTTCAACTCTTTCTGACCTCACCAATCAGAATATCCGTTTTGTCAATCGTGAGCCCAGCTCAGGAACACGCATGCTATTCGATGTTTTGCTGGAGAAAGAAAAACTGATACCAAACCAGATTCAGGGTTACCAGAAAGAAGAACTGACACACAATGCAGTAGCCGCATATGTTGCAAGTGATATGGCTGATGCCGGTTTTGGTGTCGAGGCCGCAGCCAGACAGTTCAACCTGGATTTCATCCCATTAAGCCATGAAGATTATTATTTATTATGTCGTCAGGAAACGCTCGAAAAACCAGGTGTCAAGGAAATAATCAAGCTTCTTAAGAATGAGTCGTTTCATAAAGCAATCAACCAATTACCTGGATATTCCTCTTCCAATTCTGGTGAAATCGCCACGCTCGCAGACGAATTCAAGACAATTTGACATTGTGAACGTATGCTTTTGGCTCAGTCGAGCAACTTTCAGGATTATTCATGTCGGAACCAAACATGTTTAAGAAACATGAATTCCTGTTATTTGGCATATCTAGAATCATTAGTTAATCCGGATTGAAATAGCTTGAAAGAGAATCATAAGGACCAGACCTTTTTAGCACCCAGCCACGAATTCTGGCATAAACACAAAACACACCATAAAGCTTTGATGAAAATCCGGGAATTTAAAGCTCATGCTCCTCTATTCGCAACAACAAAAAAATGCAAAAAAGCCGATCAAACTCTAGCTGATTGCATTAACCACCACAAAGAGCCCGCCCAGTAACGTAGAAAGGATTTTTATTTGAAATCCAGCTTGTTTAAGCAAAGACAAAGTATCGCGATTAAGATGACACCCACCTGCAAGATGCTTCCATGCGGGAGTCAGTCCATCCTGGATTTTTGAGAATAGACCACCCTTTAACCTGACATGTTCGAGCAAAAGAAGGTGGCCTCCGGGTTTAAGCACCCTACGTGCTTCACGAAGAGCAAGCAATGGATCAGGAATAGTGCAAAAAACAAGGGTAGCGACAATCGTATCAAAAGTATTTTCAGCGAAGGGTAACGACTGTGCATCAGATTGAACAATAACTGGAACGGGATGATCTGAAGCTTTCAATAATCCTGACCGCAAAATCATGCCTGGATCAGGTTCAATCACAATGAGCTTCTCAATTTTCATAGGATAATAGGGAAAATTGGCTCCTGTCCCTGCACCAATTTCCAGAATCATCCCGCTCCCCTTACTGATTAAGGCCTCACGGATCCGCCCCAACCAGATTCTTTCAAGCGGAAACATGACCAGATCATATACAACAGGGAAGAAACGACTCATATTAACCCTCAAATCATTTTAGTAAACATCATAGTTCACAAGTTCTACAGATCTGAACAGCCTCATCCCCTCCACAACACTGAGGGCTTAAGACACGCAACCGCCTAATAAATATCCACCGGCTCACCATTCACAACATCGTGTTGAAGACGGATGCACTGACAAGGAGAATATCAACACCGGGTGAATGAGTAATGCAAGCTCCCTAAGCTAAGTTAAACAACTATCAAGCCATATACCTTAATCAGTATGGCAGACTTCTTTTATCCAGAGGTCCCAAATGGAGAAGATCTTAGCCCTAATCATTCAGTAAGATGGAGTCTTACAAGAAAATCGATTATTAGCTGCGTAAGCCTTGAATAAAACCAGGGTAATCGTCCAGGTGAAAAATTAGTTCGAGAAATCGATCTCCTGTATTGATTAAAATTGAGGCAAGGCCTATTTTTCCTGAAAATTTCAACTACCTGAAATTTTTTGCACAGCCGAAATCAGAAAAAAATCAAACCAAAAAAAATCAGGAGGATTTCAATAAACAAAACGTGACGAATACGCAAACGACCCTGAATGACCCCACCAAGAAACCATAACCCGGCAATGATAAAGGTAGCCAGCAAGCCTGATTGAAGTGATGTAAGCAGTGCAGCATTCCACAGCAAGAATGCCGTTACGAGCAACAAAAAAGAAAACTGTAAGCAGCTGAACCAGATTGCATCACGGCTCATGGGTGGATCATAACGCCTTACCAGAGAGCCCGATCCGATGGCTGGCCTGCCATACGCATTCCCTTCAGGTTTCCAACCCGGTGGCATCAACAGAACTCGCATTTTGTTCGATAAACCCCGAGTAAACCAGACATCTTTCGCTAAAGCCCAATATACACTTACAACCGCCCAAAGCGGATCCCAGCTTTGAAGCAAAGGACGAGTTCCATAAACGCAGGGTTCACGTTCCTCGACAAAACTACCAAACATGCGATCCCAAATTACCAGCAGCCCCCCATAATTACGATCAATGTATTGCTTATTAATGGCATGATGCACACGGTGGTTAGAAGGGGAAGAAAAAACAAAATCAAACCAGCCAAGCTTACCGATATGTTCCGTATGAATCCATATCTGGTAGAGAAGAACTGCAAGTCCTGTAACGCCAAATATAAAAGGGGGGACACCGATAATTGCCATAGGGGTATAAAAAACCCATCCAAGAATCATATAAGCACTCTCCTGTCGCAAAGCGGTCGAGAAATTGAAATCCTGACTTTGATGATGAACAACATGCGCAGCCCATAAGATTGCCGACTGATGCGACATGCGATGCAACCAGTAATCACAAAAATCAAAAAAAACAATCGCTGCAACCCAACCTTCCCAGGTAATCCAGAATGCTTGGGAAGGGAAGAACGCAAGATGCCTGTAGACCATAGAATATAACCCGATTTGGAACAGCCGGGTAAAAACTGCGACCACCTGACTTAAAAGACCTTGACTAAGACTACTTATGGCATCATTCAATCGATAGGTGTTCCGTCCTCTTACCCAGCCATAAATAAATTCAGCCAAAACAAGAAGAGCAAATACTGGAAAGGCGAGAACGAGAGTTTTATGCATAACTGGATTTCATGGTGATTAATCCCTCCTGCGCTGCAATTTTAAGCAAAGATCATAAAAAAATACACCACTTGCCTGCCACATATTCTTCTCATCTGCATAGGCTACCAGAAACATTCTAAATTTATCAAAAAAGGGCACGACGGATTACTGCACTCAAGGACAGACCCTGAACCAGTACCGAAAAGACTACAACCACATAGGTAACCGTAAGTATAATCCGCTTACCGGGTATATCTGGTATGGACAAAGCCATGGCCATGGACAATCCTCCACGGAGCCCAGCCCATGTCATCACAGCTATTTCACCTTTCGTAAAATGGCGTATCGGACGAATAATTCCTGCAGATAAAACAATGCTCGCCAGACGGCCAATCAGCACAACAGCAATGGCAAAAAAACCAAGAACCAGAAAAATCCGATCTGGCGACAAGGCAATGACTTCAAGACCTATTAACATGAAAAGAACTGCATTAAGAATGTCATCCACCAGTTCCCAAAATATATCCAGCCTTTCAAGCACTAATGCAGAAACAGCTCTATTCTGCCCCCTGTTCCCAATCACAAGGCCGGATACGACAATTGCAATTGGTGCTGAAACATGGATCAGTTCTGCCAAAGCATATCCCCCTGCCGCAAGGGCAAGCGTCATCAGAATCTCGATCTGATAATCATCCACTTCACGCAGAAAAAAAGACACCATCATACCTAAAACATATCCCATGGCTACACCCCCGGCCGCCTCACCCAGCATAAATACCGAAATATCAAGGTAAGCCGGTTGAGTATGACTCAACGCAATTTGAAGCAATGTCAAAAATACCACTACACCAACCCCATCATTAAAAAGGGATTCTGCCGTAATCACGATCTCAAGAGATTTGGGTGTTTTCATTCTCTTCATGATCCCAAGAACTGAAATGGGATCAGTTGGGGAAATTAGTGCACCAAAAAGTAATGCGTGCAGCAGAGAAACATGAAGGTCTAAAAAATATGTCAACAACCAGAAAAGTCCGCCAGTAATGATGGTTGCAGAAAAGACACCTATCGTTGCCATTACAGCAACAGGCCATTTCTGCAACTTCAACTCCGCAAAGTTCACATGCATGGCCCCCGCGAAAAGAAAAAAAGCCAGCAGCCCGTTCAGGATAAGCTGGTAAAAATTTATACTTTTTACAAACCTATCCACTCCGGAAAGATCTATTAAACCTGTTGCCGCAAATCCAACGATTACAAGAGAAATTGACAATGAAACCACCATAAGACCTATCGTGGTGGGTAAGTGCAAATAGCGGTAATTGATGTAGGCCGCAAAAGCAGACAGGCAAAGAACAATTGCAACAGTCTGGAATAAGGTCATTATTTAGCTCGGATTTATTTTTTAAAACATCTATGAAAGCAGCCAGCCTTGCAACAACATGAAAAAACAATAATGAAATAAGTTCTCAGGTCAAGTGAAACACAAATGAGCCGTTGAATCCTTCAGGCATGGGTATCAATTTCTTCATCGACCTGGTTTCCATTAAGTTCCATCCATCCCCGCCTGGACTCAGCTTCCTTTTTTGCCATCAGCATCTGGAACAGATCGTGTGTGCTGGACATGCCTGACTTATCCACTACCCGGACTGGAAGCAGCCTGCGAGTATCAGGATTCATGGTTGTCTCCCAAAGCTGATCCGGGTTCATCTCTCCCAACCCTTTAAAACGGGTAACGGTCCATGATCCTTCACGTACTTTTTCTACCCTCAATTTTTCCTCAATTACTTCCAGCTCATTACTGTCAAGCGCATAAATCTTCCGCGGAGGACGATTTTTCCCAAGTGAAGGTACATCCACACGATAGAGCGGGGGATGTGCAATATAGATCTTTCCCTGTTCAACCAGCTTTGGAAAATGTCTGTAAAATAGGGTAAGCAGCAACACCTGGATATGAAATCCATCCACATCTGCATCAGACATGATGCAGATTTTTCCATATCGCAACCCGGACAGATCAACTTCCTCCTCTTTCGTGTGCGGATCCACGCCAATCGCAACAGCAATATCATGAATTTCACTATTGGCCAGCAAACGATCCTTATCAATCTCCCATGAATTCAGTCCTTTCCCCCTTAAAGGTAAAATAGCCTGCGTATCCTTGCTGCGACCGAGTTTTGCTGATCCACCCGCTGAATCCCCTTCCACCAGAAAAAGTTCTGAAAGCGCAGGATCCTTTTCCTCGCAATCCGTAAGCTTACCCGGTAATACTGCAACACCACTGGATTTCTTACGTTCAACCTTCTGCAGCTGCTTCAATCTGCTACTGGCTTGACTAATTGCCAATTCCGCAATGGCTCGGCCAAAATCCACGTGTTCATTAAGCCACAATTCAAGTGGATCCCTTACCAACGAGTTCACGAGCTTGACTGCGTCACGCGAATTAAGTTTTTCCTTCACCTGCCCCTGAAACTGGGGATCGAGTATGCGTGCAGAGAGCACAAAACAGGTTTTCCCCCAAATATCCTCGGCAGTCAATTTGACCCCCCGAGGCATCATATTGTGATGTTCAGCAAAAGCTTTGACAGCTTCAAACTGTGCCTGCCGTAATCCTGCCTCATGTGTGCCTCCATTTGCAGTCGGTATGAGATTCACAAAACTTTCGCCAACCCCCCCTCCTTCGGCACACCAAGCTATGGCCCAAGCAACACCCTCACCCAGAGCAAAAGTATCTCCTGCTTCTTTGTGACCGATATATTTTTCCCCGAAAAACACCGGAGCGACCGGTTCCTTTCCCTCCAGCATCTCCAGAATATAACCTTTGAGGCCATCAGGATAATGCCAGTTACGGGTTTCTGTCTCCCGCCCTTCCTGCTCAATATTAAATGTGACTTCCACTCCGGGTAAGAGAACCGCCTTCGATCGAAGCAAACGTTCCATTTCAGAGACAGGAATCCGTGCTGTATCAAAATAACGCCCGTCTGGCCATACTCTTACTGAAGTTCCGGTCTGCCTTGGATTTTTAAGTTTCGCAATTATTTCAACCGGCTTCAAAACGTTACCATCTGCAAAAACAATCTGGTGCAGAAAACCGTCCCGTCTCACATTAACTTCAAGCCTTGTAGACAGGGCATTTGTAACAGAAACTCCAACCCCATGAAGACCCCCAGCAAAAGCATAGGCCCCCGTTCCAGAAGTCTTATCAAACTTTCCTCCAGCATGAAGACGCGTAAAAACCAGTTCCACAACAGGCACCTTTTCTTCAGGATGCAACCCTACAGGAATCCCCCGCCCATCATCTTCAACCGTCACCGATCCATCAATATGCATGGTTACGGTGATTCGTTGAGAAAAACCCCCGAGGGCTTCATCAGCTGAATTATCTATCACCTCCTGGATGATATGAACAGGGTTTTCCGTTCGAGTATACATTCCCGGACGTTCCTTCACAGGTTCAAGACCCTTTAAAATCCGGATATCACTCTCAACATACTGACTGACTTTTGCCATGTATTATTATTCCTGATAGAAAAGGACACCCGCATGTAACGGGTGCCTTATTGTATTCCTGATTTTAAGTCGCATGAGAAGCAAAATCAAACCTACTGTATATACATGATACTGGATTGGCCCAATGCAGCATTAGCAATCTTCAATAACATGAACCCATGCAACAACAGCCGGTAAGATATTGCAGAAAAGGATCGCCAATCGATCCTGATATGGCACCAATTGTCTGAAACCGCACTCAAAAGGAGGATATTTCCCTTTTTCTTATCCCTGCTTATCCCTGAACCCTTACTTTTTCAGTTTACACCTGCGCGAAATGAAGTCTCCCACCACCAAAACCCTTGCGGTCTTATAGTGGGAGTTCCTGGATCAACGACCAGAACGCTTCATGATTTCACCCTATTCATAGAGAAAGACAAGAGGAGGATGACGCAGCAGCGGGAAAAGCATGAATATTCCTGCTGCAATAAATGCAGCTATTCCCAGCAACACGCCCATCAACACAAGGAACCCAAAATATTGAGGATGCAAATCGAATACCATGCGTGCAAGATATTGTGATAGCCCTCCGCCTAGTATGCTGGCAATCATCCCCCCGGTAATTCCCATTACTCCAAATTCACTGACAACTACCCACAGCAGAGATAGCTGACCCGCTCCCAAAAGACGCATCAGGGCAAGCTCCCGTCTACGCTCGGTAAAACTTGCCACAATTCCTGCCCACAGCAACAGAACCCCGGAAATTAATAACAGGCCAGAAAGCGAAGATACTCCCCTCGCGACAGCATTTACATACCCCCTCAAAGTTCCAATAACTTGGGTAACATCAATATCGCTGATTCCCGGATAATGAGAATCAAATAATTCAAGTTTACTCTGCATATTATTCGGAATATAAACACTGGCTATCCCACTATATGGCCAGCCTGCAAGGCTACCTGGCGCCGCTTCAACAAAAAAATTTACCTTGAATGAAGACCATGTTACCTTACGCAGATTAACTATGGGCTGTGTTATGGTTCGACCTGCTTCACTAAAGCTGAGCCAATCACCAACATGAAGATCAAGAGTTCTCGCAAGTCCTGATTCCACCGAAAACCCAGTGCCGCCCGCCATCAGGAGATGCCCTTCAATCAAATTATTTTTTTCATCCTGTGTAGTCTCTGAAAGGTTGAACTCACGATTAGCCAGATGTCTCGCATGCATGCCAGTATAGGTATGATCCATCACGGGTTTCCCATTAATGGCTACAAGCCTTGCTTTCACCATGGTTCGGACAAAAACCTTGTGCCCGGTCAATTTCATCAACCCAGCTTCAAAAGAAGTGATTTCAGAGGGAAGAATATCAATAAAAAAATGATTCGGGGTATCAGCAGGCAAACTGGCATACCAGGATTTTTCAAGGCCTTGCCTTACCAGAGTTGCACTCATGAAAAGAGCGAGAGCTATTGCCAAGGAAGCGGTCTGCAAACCTGCAGCCCAGCCGTTTTGTTTCAGCCTCCCCACGGCCATACTAAACACTGAAGGCCGCAAGAAAGCAAACCTGGACCAGAATATCAGCAACAGGCGTGAAAAAAATACGGCTAAAATAATCATCGCGCTAACAGAAAAAATCAGCCAAACTTCCCTTACCTGCCAAAGCATAACACCAGCTATGACTGCAAAACCAGGAATAAAACCCAAAAGCCCGGACTGATGAATTTCTGCTTTGCAAAGTAACGCACCCAACGACCAGCCATTCAATGATAGCAGCGCTGGGATGGCAAAAAACAGCATTAGCAAAGGAGATGCGAGGAATCCCGTGAAAAAAAGATAGGCTGGATTTACAGAGGGTAAAGTAAACCCAAGAACTGGGGAAAGAATTGAAGTTAAGCCCAAATCAAGAAGATAGCCACATAACAATCCGGGAAGGGTTGCCAGAATAGCCAGCAAAGAAAAAAAAATGACATAAGCACGTAGAATACGGTGCCTGACTACCCCAAGGGCCAGAAGAATACCAACAACCTGACGCTGACTATATACATAGGCATTCGCGCACATGGCAAATGCAATGGCGGCAAGCATGGCCGCTACCATTGCTGCAAGAGAAAAATAACGTTGAAGTGGCTGAATTATATGAGAAATTTCTGGATTCAGATCCCCTGCTGTGCCGATACGCATGCCCCGTTGCAGATTCTGTTTCGTAAATAACTCATAGCGACTGACATCACCCTGATCTCCAGCTACATAGAGATTATACCCAATATGTGCAAATGCACCGAGAAGATGCGTTTGAGACAAATCCGTATCGTTCAACACCAAAGCCGGGGCCAACGCTGAAAACAGGTCTTCTACAACAGGCCCCTGTTTTAATATTCCAGAAATGGTAAGCGTAGCCTCCCCCAAGGTCACAGAGGAACCTATTGTAACATTAAGGAAATGTGCAAGCTTTTCATCCACATAAACCATGTGAGAAGAAGGGGCACCTAACTTACTTACTTTCCCCGCACCAGTTTCTACAAGATAATTCCCGCGTAGCGGAAAATTACCAGACACTGCTTCAACCATAGCAAGCCTGGCCTTATTTCTGGAAAAAACCATGCTTGGGAAAGTTTTCATTGTTGCAGTCTGCAGATGATAGCCTGTTGCATTTACTTCAAATGGCTCTGGGATGGAGGTATCGCCATGCACAACCAGATCGGCACCTATAAGCGAAGTTGCGTGGGCCGTTAAGGCAGTATTGAGTTCTTGTGAAAAAATAAGCATGACACTCCCCGCTACAACTGCAACAAGGAGACAAACAAACATCAGTCGCAGTTCGCGCCGCCGCCAATCATAAATAGGCAGCCGCCATAAGGGCATCAGGGTTGAGCCTCCTGTAAAATGCCGTTTTTCAAGAGATACCTGTATGCACAGCGACGCGAAAGGGATTCATCATGGGTCACAAGTACGAGCGTTGTTCGTAAATGTTTATTTAAATCAAGAAGTAAATCAATAATACGTGCTCCAGTATCCATATCAAGATTACCAGTTGGTTCATCAGCAAGTAAAAGCTTTGGAGAAATGACGAATGCCCTGGCAATGGCAACGCGCTGCTGTTCGCCTCCTGAAAGTGCATTGGGTAAGTGATTCAACCGTTCAGAAAGACCAACCTGTTCTAACGCTTCAGTCGCACGAGATCGGGCAGCATGTTTTCCAAGCAGTATTAAAGGAAGCATTACGTTTTCAAGGGCAGTCAAGGAGGGCATGAGCAAAAAGGACTGAAATACAATACCAATATTTTCCCCTCGCATTCGAGTACGGGTTTCTTCGTCCAACTCAGAAAAAGCAGAGCCTTCCAGCTCAATGTTTCCTGCATCAGGCGTTTCAATGCCTGCCATAAGATGAATAAGCGTACTTTTCCCTGCTCCTGAAGCACCAAGAATGGCTATAGTCTGGCCTTTTTCCACTTTAAGTGTAATCCCACAAAGCAGTGGAATATCCGGTATTTTCAGACGACGTTCTACATTCTTCAGCTCTAGAAGCGGATGGGCCGTCACACCTCAATCCTGGTCCGTGGAAACAACCTTGCGAAATTACGTCCCGTCTCCTCAATAAGAAGATCGACCGGGATATCACGCAAAAGCGCAATATGTTCAGCGACACGCCTTACATAAGCGGGCTCATTTATTTTGCCACGATAAGGTGTAGGTGCGAGGTAAGGAGAATCCGTTTCAACAAGCATCCTTTCTAAAGGAATCCTTTTAGCTACCTCCTGCAATGCAGTCGCATTCTTGAACGTGATAATTCCAGAGAATGAAATATAAAAACCAAGATCCATAGCTGCCTCAGCAACTTCAAGATCTTCCGTAAAACAATGCATCACCCCTCCGACTGCTTCAGCTCCCTCGTCCCGCATCAACTTCAAGGTATCGCCTGCTGCCATTCTGGTATGAACTATCAGTGGTAATCCAGATTCCTTCGCAGCACAAATATGTCTTGCAAATCGTTCGCGCTGCCAAAGAGGGGCGTCAGTTAAACGAAAATAATCAAGTCCTGTTTCACCAATTGCAACTACTTTGGGATGTTTTGCGAGATTAACCAAATCTTCAATTGTAGGCTCTGTTCCCTCCTTCTCATCAGGATGAACCCCAACTGAAGCGAAAACATGTGAAAAACGTTCTGCCAGGTCAAGGACTTCATGAAAACGTTCAAGCGTTACGCTTACACACAAAGCCTGTTCAACCTGCGCTTCTCGCATATGGGCCATGACTTCATCAATACGTGAAGCTAAATCAGGAAAATTAAGATGACAATGAGAATCTACCAGCATAGACATCCCGAAACCAAAACAAGTTAGATTAACCTACATGGTATGGGTAATGCGAACATTCTGGCCAATACCGGCAAGAAGACCTTCAATCCGACGTTTTGCAGCACTTCCATTTTCATTCGTACTAAACTGTACACCAATTCCCTGCTTTTTATGGCCTGGAGCCTGAGCAGGCGTTACCCATACTACCCGCCCGTCAGCCTTGACCGGGTTCGGGTCATCCAGTAGATGTAAAAGCATGAATATTTCATCATGAAGCTGGTAACCCCTTGTAGTCGGAATAAACAACCCACCACCAATAACAAATGGCATCCAGGCTGAGTACAAAGCTTCCCTTTCCTTGATACGCAAAGAAATTACACCAGGTCTTTCTGACTGATGGTTTCCATCGGCATTACCAGTCGACTGTGCCGAAACAGTTGTAAAGGCGGTCATTTCTTTTTGATTTATATTCATCGACATCGATTATATATCCGGTACCTTGAACATGAATCCTAACGCAATAATGCCTTACGCGAAACAAACAAGGCCCTGTAATCCAGCAACAATTCTTCCAGACATAACTGGACATTGAGTGGATGATTAACCGTTCTCATACGGTCAATAACCTTTTGAGCAAAACGTGCAAGCTCAATTCGTTCGATACGAAAAACAAGCCGTAACAAGGCTTCAGCCTCCTCAGCATGACACCGGACTGAGCCAATAGCAAGTGCTGCCAGCAAATCAAATACCCACTTGTATATCCAGGTTAATACTTTTACAAAATCAACATGCATGATCCGTTCAGCGAGATTCACTACATTAAGTTCTGATGGATGGCATAGGGCATCCAGTAACACAAGGCGGACTGGCTCATCATCCCCCATGCTCAATTCAAGTGCAAGCAACGGCCCGCCCCCGGCTTGGACAAGCCATGATTGTGCCTTGGACACATGATTGGCTTCAAGCCAATCAAGAGCTTCTTGCTCCTTTGGCAATGGCATCTCCAGTCTTGCACAACGACTCAGAACAGTCAGTGGCAACATGCCTGGACGATGGCTTACGAGGATTAGATACGTCCCGGAATTGGGCTCTTCCAATGTTTTCAGAAGTGAATTGGCAGCATTGACATTAAGTGCTTCAGCAGGATAAACGAGGACTACACGTCTCCCACCCTGATGTGTGGTAAGGCCGATCCTTTCACCCAAATCACGGACCTGCTCCACCTTTATGACTTTGGAGGCTTTCTTGTTTCCATCCTCTTCAAGCGGAAAAACCTCGATAAAATCTGGATGAGAACCCTGGCTAAGATAATGGCAGCTTGCACAAACCCCGCATGGAATAGTCTTTTCAGATTCGGAGCACAGCAGAAAGCTAGTCAATGTGCGGGCAAAATCCAATTTCCCGATACCCTGCCTACCATAAATCAACAGTGCATGGGGCAATAAATCAGGTCTCGCAACACGTCCCCAGACTGAATGTTGCCATGGATAAATTGGGCTCATGGCAAGAAAGAATCAAGAATTACCGAGATATCAGCCTGTATTTCCTCAATTGTACGGTTGGCATCAATAATTTTAATACGAGCATGTTTATGGGCCCGGTCAAGATATGCGGAACGGACACGTTCAAAAAACGCACACTTTTCCTGTTCGAACCTGTCTGGATTCCGTGCCAACTCAAGTCGTGAACGGGCAGCCTCTACTGGCAAATCGAAATATAACGTCAAATCTGGCTCAAACCCTTGTTGAACCCAATCCTCAAGGACATCCAGCCTGTTAACCGATATTCCACGCCCACCCCCTTGATAAGCAAAACTTGCATCTGTAAACCGATCACTCAAAACCCAGTCCCCGCGGGTAATCGCAGGAAAAATAACCTGGCCCAGATGCTCGCGGCGTGCAGCAAACATCAGCATTGCCTCAGTCTCCGCAAGCATTGGGTGAGTCAGCAACAATGTGCGCAGCGCCTCCCCTAGAGCTGTCCCGCCTGGCTCTCTGGTCATCACCAACCCCAGACCCCTCCCAGTAATTTTTTTTGCTATCCAGTCAATATGCGTGCTCTTTCCTGCACCATCTATACCTTCAAGCGTAATAAATTTTCCCTCCATCAATTATGATCCTTTTCATAATGATTTATGGCTGCAATCTGTCCAGAGAGTGTCCGGGAAAACTGATGTGTGCCATTTCCCCGAGAAACAAAATACAGATCATCCGTCTTTGCAGGATGCAATGCGGCAATAATGGCCTCCCTGCAGGGAAGAGCAATCGGTGTAGGTGGCAAACCATAACGGGTATAAGTATTATAGGGCGTATCCTTTTGCAGATCTGAACGCTGCAAAGTGCCATGGTAACTTGAGCCCATGCCATAGATAACGGTTGGATCTGTTTGAAGCTTCATATTAAGACGAAGCCTGTTGATGAATACGCCAGCAATGACCGGACGCTCTGCAGCGTTAGCGGTCTCTTTTTCTATAAGGGAAGCCATAATCAGCGCATCGTAAGATGATTTATAAGGCAGCCTTGGCTCACGTTTTGCCCAATCTGCCGCCAATTCCCCCTGCATTTCGCTCCAGGCACGTTTGTATAGATCCAGATCATTCATGCCTGAAAGATAATGATAGGCGTCAGGCATGAATTCACCTTCAGGAGAACCCGAGGCCCCAATAGATTGCATGATCTGACTATTATTCATGCCCAGGGTTTCATGCACCAGATCAGGTTCACTATCCACCAGCGCACGCATCTGTTGAAAAGTCCATCCATCAATAACGCGTACTGTATGTTCTTTTGGATCAAGTTCAGAAATAATCGATGACAGGCGCCAAGGAGTCACTGGCCCGTTCAGAACAAAATTTCCCGCTTTTGCGGCCCCGGCCCGGCCCTGAAGACGCATCAGCAGTGTAAATCTCCATGCATCGGGCAACACTCCCTGCTTAACCATCTGCTCTGAAACTTCTTTCAGAGTGCTATTATGTTTCAGAACAAAAACCTTGTGAAGAAGGGGGAGCGGTGTAAAAAGATAATCCAGGTACCATGCAGCGGACACCAAGCCAAGCAGGAAAAGCGTCACATAACCAGGATGAAGGCGACGGGTATACCTATGGGTTTTATATTTCATCCTCGCCCTCCAGGAGGCGGCGAAGTTCCTGTGTAGCTTCACCTTTTACCCATGTGCGGCCTTCAAGCTCACGAACTTGCAATAGACCTATGACGCTGTTGCAAATCATTACTTCATCTGCATCCATCAGCATATCGGGCAAAATATCCAAAACCTTTATTCCTGGATGAACATATTCCATCAATCTTTCCCGCTGAACGCCAGCAACACCACACTTGGAAAGATCCGGGGTATAAAAAGCATTACCCTGCCTTATAACAATATTGCTTGATACCCCTTCAATTACATAACCACGTTCATCACAAATCAACCCTTCGAAAATCGAGATGTCCTTCCATTCCAGTCGGGCCAGAACATTTTCCAGACGGTTGAGATGCTTGATACCTGCAAGCCTCGGCTGCAATCCAAGCCGAATCTTGCACCACCGTGCATGAACGCCATCGGCAAGCATAGAATTTCCAAAATGTGGCAAACCTGACAGACTGACTATCCGCGTTACCGGATTATTCTCCCTGATTGCATAACCCCGGGCTGATTCTCCACGCGTGACGGTAATGCGAAGAACACCCTCTCTTTCCGCCTGAGAAATTACGGAAAAATCACGTAAAAAAAATTCTTCATCCGGACAGGAAATCTCGAGCGCACTACAGTCGGAATCCAGTTTGGCGTAATGACGTTTCCAGCTATTAACCCGCCCGTCCCTCATCACAAGGGTTCGAAAAACCCCATCGCCATACAGCAATCCCCGGTCGCAAGCTAGAACTTGATCCGTCGCAAGCCCGTTGACAAGAATCATGAAAAAACCCGTTATTAATTCCAGCAGAAATCCGCTTACGTTTCCAGCATAACATATTCATTACGCCAGACTATCCGGGACACAAGATAGTTGACCCGGAATGAAGCAACCTGTCATACGAATGTCCGGGCATATCAAATTCGACGAAAAACAAGAGTGCCATTGGTGCCACCAAATCCAAATGAATTAGATAAGGCTACCTCAATACACATATCTCTCGCCTTGTTTGGCACATAATCGAGATCACAGGCCGGATCCTGATTCTCAAGATTGATGGTCGGAGGTGCTTTTTGATCCCTTACGGCAAGCGCTGTAAATACGGCCTCAACACCTCCAGCCGCCCCTAGAAGATGGCCTGTAGCCGATTTTGTGGAACTGACTGCAAGTTTGGCCGAGTGGGCTCCAAAACAATTTTTCACCGCCATGGTTTCCGCGACATCCCCAAGAGGAGTAGAAGTACCATGGGCATTGATATAATTCACTTCGTTATGAGCCACGCAGGCATTTTTCAGGGCATTATTCATACATCGGGCTGCGCCCTCTCCACTCTCAACCGGTGCAGTCATATGATAAGCATCAGCACTCATTCCAAAACCTGCAAGTTCAGCATAGATTCTGGCTCCGCGAGCTTTTGCATGCTCAAACTCTTCAAGCACCAAAATACCTGCACCTTCTCCGATAACAAAACCATCCCGCCCGCGATCCCAGGGGCGACTCGCCCCTTCAGGATCATCATTACGGGTTGATAATGCCCGAGCGGCAGCAAACCCACCCACTCCTAACGGAGTGATCGCTGCTTCAGTACCACCTGCAACCATGACATCCACATCTCCATATTCAATGAGACGCGCAGAATCGCCTATACAATGTGTTGCAGTTGTACAGGCCGTTACCATGGCAAGATTCGGACCCTTAAAGCCATGCATGATAGATACATGCCCTGCAATCATGTTAATGATTGATCCTGGAATAAAGAATGGTGAAATCCTCCGGCAACCCCCTTCCAGGTAGGTTGAATGCATTTCTTCAATCAAATGCAAGCCACCAATTCCGGAACCAATGTTTACACCAATCCGTTCGGCATTATCTGGAGTAGCGACTAAGCCTGCATCACAAATGGCCTGAATGGCTGCAGCAATACCATAATGAATAAAGGTATCCATACGCCGCGCATCACGTGGCTGGATATACTGATTGACATCGAAGCCCTTTACTTCCCCTGCAATCTGGGAACCAAAAGTCTCAGGATCAAAATGGGTAATACGGGAAACCCCAGATCGTCCTGCGAGAATATTCGCCCAGGCTTCGTCAACAGTATTGCCGACGGGCGAGATTATACCCAAGCCTGTAATAACCACTTTGCGTTTAGACAAAACGCCTCCGGTATCGTCGCGTAAGACCTGATTTTTATTTCAGGTGACTATTGATATAATCCACTGCCTGTTTGACTGTGGTAATTTTTTCTGCATCATCATCTGGAATTTCACACTCAAACTCTTCTTCAAGTGCCATCACGAGTTCTACCGTATCCAGCGAATCCGCACCCAGATCGTCGACGAATGAAGAGTCATTCTTGACATCTGCTTCATTCACACCCAATTGTTCTGCAACGATTTTTTTTACGCGTTGCTCGATGTTTTCCATCTTGAGTTACCCTTTCGTGGCGATAGGAGCCCAAATTCGGGCTGTTTTAAAAAGTGCGAGCATAGCAAATTTTACGAGCATCGCAAAATTTCAGGGCTACTCGCATCAGTCCATGTGCATGCCACCATTGACATGCAAAGTTGAACCAGTAATATATGCTGCCTGGGCTGAAACCAGAAAAGCCACGGCAGCAGCAACATCCTCGACACGCCCAAGTCGGCCGAGCGGGATATGGGTAAGCAATGCCTCACGTTGCGCCTCTGAAAGAGAACGGGTCATATCGGTATCAATAAACCCGGGAGCAACACAATTAACCGTAATATTACGACTACCTACTTCACGAGCCAGAGATTTGGAAAAACCGATTAAACCCGCCTTAGCAGCAGCATAATTGGTTTGCCCCGCATTTCCCATCACGCCCACCACAGACGTAATATTAACGATACGTCCAGCACGAGCCTTCATCATATCGCGCAGTACTACACGGCTTAGCGTAAATACTGACTTGAGATTAGTTTCAAGAACATCATCCCACTGCACATCAGTCATCCGCATAAGCAGCATGTCACGGGTAATCCCCGCATTATTAACAAGAATATTTACCGGGCCATACCTATCCTGAATTTGCGCAGCTGCTGCTCCTACTGCATCCGTATTGGTAACATCCATTACCATGCCTTCACCCCGAATGCCATGAGACTCAAATTCAGCACTGATCCTACCTGCAGAAGCTTCGGTAGTAGCTGTTCCAATCACTATCGCACCCTGCGTGCCAAGTTTACGGGCAATCGCCTGCCCAATGCCGCGTGATGCGCCCGTAACCCAGGCTACCTGATTTTTTAAAGTTTCCATTTTAGCATTTTCATCCATCAAACCCAGGCAGCCGCCGCCTCAAGAGACTGAGCATCAGTAAGTCCTATAACCTCAATATTATTGGTAATCCGCCTGTTTATCCCAGCCAGTACCTTACCAGGGCCCGCTTCAGCGACATGCGTCACACCTGAGGCCTCAAACTCGCGTATTGTATCCGCCCATCGAACAGCAGAATACAGCTGGCGAGTCAATGCATCCCGGATGGCAGCGGGATCATCATAAGCCTTAACATCCGCATTGTGCAGTACAATGACCTCAGATTTCTTGAAATCAACCAATGCCAGTTCAGCCGAAAATCTTTGTGCCGCAGACCTTAGCAGTGAACAGTGCGAAGGGACTGAAACAGGCAATAGTAACGCCCGTTTTGCACCCTTCAGTTTGGCAAGGTCCATCGCAAACTCAACTGCTTCTCGATGTCCCCCTATCACAACCTGCAAGGGACAATTATAGTTGGCAGCTTCAACCACCTTATCTTTACTCGCCTCTGCACAAATTTCACGGATTATCTCATCTTCCAGACCCAACACTGCCGCCATGGCTCCCTGTCCTTCGGCAACCGCAGACTGCATAACCTGGGCACGAAACTGGATGAGTCTCAAGGCATCGGAAAAATCCAGAACTCCTGCTGCAACCAGTGCCGAATATTCTCCGAGACTATGGCCAGCCATATAAAGCGGCTTTACCGCCGATATTTGACTAAATGCCCGAAAAACCGCTACTCCTGTCGTCAACATGACCGGTTGGGTATTCATCGTTTGAGCAAGCACCTCGGCTGGCCCCTCTTCTACAAGTTTCCATAAATCCTGGCCCAGGATATCTGCTGCTTCAGCAAAAGTCTCCCGCACTGAACCGATATTGGCAAACCCTGCAAGCATACCAACCGACTGTGCACCCTGTCCCGGAAATACAAATCCAAGCTTCATCTGTTCCCCTTAACCGACTAACGACGCAAAAGCACTGAACCCCATGTAAAACCACCACCAAATGCTTCCATCAAAACAATGTCACCCTGCTTGATTCGTCCCTGACTAACTCCTTCATGAAACGCCATAGGTATCGAAGCAGCGGAGGTATTACCATGACTTCCTACTGTTACTATGACTTGATCCATACTCATACCAAGTTTTTTGGCCGTAGCCTGAATGATACGGATATTGGCCTGATGGGGTACCAACCAATTAATGTCGCTTTTCTGCATTCCACTTGCAGCAAGCGTCTCGTCAACAATCTCATCTAATGTATTGACAGCCATTCTAAAAACCGAACTACCTTCCATGCTCAATTTCGCATTAATATCAGGATTTCGCGACACCCCTGCAGGCACACACAACTGGGCTACATAACGCCCATCAGCATGAATGTGACAGCCAATAATGCCTTCTTCGTCAGAAGCTTGCAAAATCATAGCTCCAGCACCATCACCAAACAGGATACAGTTAGATCGATCAGTCCAATCTACAATCCGGGACATGACCTCGGCGCCAACAACCAGAATTGTACGGTGCATCCCGCTATGAATAAAACTATCAGCAACAGACAAAGCATAAACAAAGCCACTGCAAACCGCCTGGATGTCAAAAGCCCCACCGTGGTTATGGATACCCAGTTTATCCTGCAAAATACAAGCAGTACTGGGAAAGACAAGATCAGGAGTTGTTGTAGCTACAATGACAAGATCGATTGATGCTGGATCAATCCGTGAATTATCTATTGCCTGCCGGCTTGCATGAAACGCAAGATCACTAGTAGCCTCATCGGCTGCCGCTATATGGCGGGAATATATCCCCGTACGGGATACAATCCACTCATCGGAAGTATCAACCATCAGGCTTAATTCCTTATTGCCCAACTCCCTTTGAGGCAGATAAGCACCGGTACCCAAAATCCGGGAAAACATCAATTCAACCCTTCACCCGTCATTGAAATCTGGTTATTGATTCGAAGCAGAACATCATTGCTTACAGCCTGTTCTGCACGGTCTATTGCAAAACGAAAAGCAAACCTGTCTGCCGACCCATGACTCTTGATCACAACCCCCTGAAGACCCAGAAGACTTGCACCATTATAACGCCTATAATCAACTCTCTGCTTAAAAGCAGAGAGAACCGGATTACAGATACAGGCAACAAAACGGGTCAAAAAATTACGGCTAAATTCCTGTCTGAGGAAACCAGACAGCATCTGAACTACCCCTTCCGAAGCCTTTAAAACAACATTGCCAACAAACCCGTCACACACCACAATATCGGTCGTACCCCTATATATATCGGTTCCCTCAACATTCCCATAAAAATTAAGTCCACTTTCTTTCAAAAGAACAGCAGCCTGCTTAACTGTTTCACTGCCCTTGATTTCCTCCTCTCCTATATTGAGAAGACCAATACTAGGGCGATCCTTATGTTCAACAGCGGATACCAGCATGGCACCCATTACACCAAACTGGAGCAGCTGCAATGGTGTACAGTCAACATTCGCGCCCAGATCCAGCATATGTACATGACCTTTTACAGTCGGTAAAATGGTCGAGATTGCAGGACGTTCAATTCCTGGCAACATCTTGAGAACAAAACGTGAAGTCGCCATCAGTGCGCCAGTATTTCCCGCAGATACACAAGCCTGGGCCTCCCCGCTCTTGACAAGATTGAGAGCAACCCGCATGGATGAATCTTTCTTGTTTTTAAGGGCAGATTGTGGGGATTCATCCATCATAACCACTTCGCTTGCCGGGTGGATATGCAACCGCTTCCCTGTCACCGCCTTATGAATAGCAAGTTGCTTTTCAATGGCTTCAGCCACACCAACCAGAATGATGCTCGATTCTGAGGAAGAGGAAAGAAAATCAAGGGCGGCAGGCACCGCCACAGACGGTCCATGATCTCCACCCATTGCGTCTACCGCAATTGTTATCGTCATACGCATGAAATGCGGGGGTTGCCCCGCAAAGAACTATTCGTCCTTGGCTTTCATAACCTTGCGGCCACGATAATAACCAGTTGGACTCACATGATGGCGAAGATGTACCTCCCCTGTTGTCGGTTCAACCGCAAGTGGCGGATTGACCAGAAAGTCGTGGGCACGATGCATACCGCGCTTGGAAGGCGACTTTTTGTTCTGTTGAACAGCCATTTTATAACTCCTTTGAAGATTTCAGGTTCAACCCGGCAATCACTGTAAAAGCGCTACCGTTTTCATTTTGCGACTTCACTTGAAGAAGTGCCCCACAGTCAGCTTCCGAATGTTTTGGGTAAAAGGGCAATGCCAAAAGAATCTCGTCCTCAACAAACTCCCCTACATTCATTTCAGTCTGGGCAGGAATTTGCTCGAAATCCTCATCAAAAATTTCAGACTCTACCAATACCAACTGGCCGGCATCGACTATTTCAGCTTTAAGATGCACATCAATAGGCCATGACATCTCTTCAAGACAACGTTGACAGACCAGCTTCAGCCAGCCGTGAATATCAAGTTCCAGAAATGTCTGGCCCCTATCCACACATCCGTCCATGGTAAAGGTAATCTCACCCTCTTCTACTACTTCCCGAAGCCTCTCCAGTTTTGCTGGCAATATTATACCATGCAACGTTCGACCACTTTGCGCAAAGCGAACGTTATCAATAAAAATCTGTTCAGACAGTTCAGACATAAGCGCGGAATAATATAATGTTTGCAACTTGCTGTCAAAACCGGCTATGCTTTTTGCCGACTTGAAAACAACCTAAGGATTCAAGACTTGATATTAACAACCCTCCCCGATGAACGGCCTCTAATCCTTGCATCATCCAGTCCTTATCGGCGCAGCCTTCTGAATCGGCTGGGGCTACCTTATAAAGCCATTTCTCCTAATGTTGATGAAAGTCCACTGGCTGGAGAAAACGCAAAAGATACCGCATTACGGCTTGCGCTTAGCAAAGCACAAGCCATAGCAAAAACCCATCCCGATGCGTTTATTATCGGATCTGATCAGGTGGCCATTCTGGAGGGAGATATACTAGGCAAGCCCCACACCCATGCCAACGCAATGATCCAACTTCAGAAAATGCGTGGCAAGAATGTCATTTTCCATACTGCAATCTGCCTGCTTGATGCCAGAAGCAAACGTTATTCACTTGAAGATGTTCCAACGCGTCTACTCATGCGTGACCTGAGCGATGATCAGCTTGAAAATTACCTTAAACGTGAACAGCCCTACGACTGTGCAGGTTCAGCCAAATCTGAGGGACTGGGTATTGCCCTCATCAAGGAAATGCAGGGGGAAGATCCTAATGCACTGGTCGGTTTGCCTCTTATCAAGCTTGTCTCCATGCTCGAACAGCATGGTATCAGTGTAATTTGATCCCTCAACTGGAAGACTGGATATCAATCATTGTGCATCAGCCTGCTTCTTCTTAGCTGAAAAAGAGTCAAGAATCAGCCTAAAAGACGTTATGACACCATTTCCTGCCGGAACAGGCATGAAGACTTTCCGGTTAGTGTCCTCGGCAAAAAATCTATTTCAGTCTTTTGGAGCAATACTACGAAGACTTTCTGGAAGGTGCAGCTTACAACACAGCTGATATTCATGTTTATTGATCAATTAGACTTGCATGGTCATGGACTCAATGCGAAGATAATCTGAAAATTTTACGACCTATCCATCATGCAGCCTGGCATTCTCCACCTCATTCCAACCCCACTTGGCGCTATCCATCCCATACACTGCCTGCCACAACCTGTAATAGAACAGATTATAGAATTACGTCATTTTGCTGCCGAACAACCTAAAACTGCCCGGGCATTTCTCAACCAGTTCAGGCTTAAAACCCGAATTCAGGAAATTAACATCCAGCCCCTACCAAAAAATGCCGCCCTGAACGAACTTGAATTTCTATTATCCCCATTGATGGCAGGGGAAAATATGGGTGTTCTTTCTGATGCCGGATGTCCAGCCGTAGCCGACCCTGGAGCCGGTCTTGTTGCTCTGGCTCATGCCAGGGGAATCCGTGTCATACCGCACATCGGTCCATCAGCAGTATTACTCTCACTGATGGCAAGTGGCTTCAACGGTCAACAATTTGCATTTCATGGATACCTGCCCATTACCCGAGAAGGCAGATACCAGGCCATAAAAACCCTTGAAAGTGATTCGGCCAAGGGAAATGAAACCAAAATTTTCATCGAAACTCCGTACCGGAACAATACCCTGCTCGACGATCTTATTGCCACACTAAAACCCGATACCCGTCTTGCCGTAGCATGCGATCTAACATTGCCATCAGAGTGGATCCAGAGTCGGTCTGTTCGGCATTGGAATAAAATCCATCCTGATCTTAACCGGCGACCCTCGATTTTCCTGTTACTCGCAACAAAACCCTAACTAATTCTAACTAGTCAATTAAAATGCATGCTGGACTGGGTCAAAGGCGAAATCCATGATTTAATGAACTGGGTACCAAAACTTTGACCAAAACTAGTGCCTATCCGGTCTGCAATACGCTCAACCAGGCCTTGCTGTTGCGTATAATCTACTATGCTTGGCGCACCAATTACATTCCGCGCGACACTATCTACACTTCCAAAGCCATCTGCAAGACCGAGTTTTACGGCAGAAGCACCGCTCCAAACCAAACCACTAAACATTTCAGGAGTTTCATGTAGCCGAGTGCCACGGCCTTTTCTTACAGCCTGAATAAATTGCTGATGCACCTGTTCAAGCATTTTCTCGGCATAAGCTTTTTCATCCGGTTTCATCGGAGAGAATGAATCCAGGAATCCCTTGTGTGATCCAGCAGTAAGAAGGCGCCGCTCAACCCCAACCTTTTTCATAATCCCGGTAAAACCGAATCCATCCATGAGAACACCTATCGAACCAACAAGGCTTGCCTTGTTAACAAATATTTTGTCAGCTGCCACAGCAACATAATATCCCCCAGAAGCACACATATCATCCACTACTACATACAAGGGTTTTTGGGGGTATTTTTTTCGAAGCCTCCACATCTCATCATTAATCTCACCTGCCTGAACCGGACTTCCTCCTGGGCTATTAATCCGTAAAATGACTCCTTTGGAATTAGGATCTTCAAAAGCATTATCGAGAGCCTTGATGATACGGTCTGCACTTGCAGGGCTATCTGCACTGATCTCGCCATTTAGCTGGACAAGCGCAGTATGCTCACCAATTCCCCGGGTTCCGGCCCGACCAATCCAACCAAGAATGACTAGAATGAGAAAAACAAGGATGAGCAATGTAACGACCCTGAAAAAAATACCCCACCGACGCGCCCTTCGCAGCTCAAGTATATAACTTGCTGCCAGATGCTCAAGCGATTCACGCTCTGGAATTTGCTGCTGAGCCATAAATTATTTCCTTCGAATTTTTCAGGTTTTTCAAAATAACTTTAAAGTTTGTGCATTCAACAGCATGATACGATTATCCTCCTCAAAAACCTCAAGGGGAATAAGATGCTTACCCACACAAGGACCTCCAAGGCAACGCCCGCTCTCAGGAGCATAAACAGCACCATGAGTCGAACAGACCAGATAAAGGCCTGAACTGTCGAAAAATTCGCCTTCCTGCCAGTCGAGCTCCACGGGCACATGGGCACATCGATTGATATATGCCCTTACCCGACCTAGGTGACGTACAATGAAGGCTGACATAACTTCACCTTCGATTTCCACATCAAAACGAAATCCCTTTCCCTGCTCTATCACCTGATCACTATCACAAATCAAGCGTTTTTCGCCAGCCATGACCGCATCTCCGGATAGCTATGAACGACTGCCGTCGGATTCGCTTCAAGCAACACATCCAGAGGATGTGCTCCAAAACTGACGGCAAGGCCTGACACGTCCGCATTAAGCGCCATTGACATGTCGTGTGAGGTATCACCTATCATAAGAACCCTATGAGAGGACACACCCAGCGCATCCATCAATTGCAACAACATCTCAGGATGCGGTTTCGAATGACACTCATCCGCACATCGGCTTGCATCGAAAAATGACTCAAGACCTGAACCTTTAAGAGCTGCATCGAGGCCCCGCCTGCTTTTGCCTGTTGCAACGGCTAGTCGCAGGCCACGTTCATGACATTCTCTAAGCAATTCCCTTGCCCCTTCAAACAAAAGCTGAGGCTCCGGGGCAAAATAACGTGCTCGATAACAATCAGCAAAAACCGGATAATCCTTCACTTCCAGTTCCGGAACAAGCTGAGCGATGGCTTCAGCCAACCCCAGTCCAATGACGTAGCTTGCATCCAAATCGGAAGGGACTTCAATTCCCATATCTACACAGGCACCCTTGAGGCTCTCGACAATGTGTGGAACAGAATTGGCAATGGTACCGTCCCAGTCAAATACAAGTAAATCAAACCTGTTCATAAATTAATGAGTCCAGATCAAAATTCAGGAATTCCGCAAAAAAATAGAATCGTAAAACTTCTCGAGATCAACAGGCAAAGATGCATCAAAACGAAGTTTCTCACCTGTCAGCGGATGATCAAGAACAAGGGTTCTGGCATGCAGGAACATCCTTTTGAGACCAAGTTTTACCAATCCCGCATTGTACGAGTAATCGCCATATTTGTCGTCACCAGCTATCGGATAGCCCAAATGAGTAAGATGGGCCCGGATTTGATGGGTACGTCCAGTCTTAAGTTGGGCCTCAAGCAAAGTAAACTCATCCGACACTGCCTTACGGACAAAAACTGTTTTTGAATCGAGCCCGTCAACATCTACCCTTACCCTCCTTTCTCCTGAAGTCAATGAGTATTTCTTCAGGGGGGCATTCACCTCGAAATGCTCTTTTGAAATACTCCCCCTGACCAGGGCAAGATAAAACTTGCCAACCCGACCACTGCGCATGGCTTCATGCAGCGCCACAAGTGCGCTCCGTTTCTTTGCCAGGATAAGCAAACCCGAAGTTTCACGGTCGAGCCGATGAACCAGCTCCAAAAATTTCGCATGTGGCCGCAATGCCCTCATTTGCTCTATAAGACCATAACTTAATCCACTCCCGCCATGAACAGCCAGGCCCGAAGGCTTATCCATTACCAGTATGGCGTTATCTTCATAGATAATTCTTACATCACAACCAGAAAACCTTGCGGGAAGCGGGATAGAAACAGGATTGCACCAGACTGGTGGAATCCTTACAATATCACCTAGACAAAGCCGATAGACCGTATCAATCCTGCGACTGTTCACCCTGACCTCTCCGCTGCGAACAATACGATAGATATGGCTTTTTGGTACTCCTTTGAGCAATTTGACTAGAAAATTATCTATCCGCTGACCCTCGCTGGATTCATCCACAGTCTGAAATGTCACAGAGTCTTTGATCATATTGGCAAACTTGCTTATACTTGTTAATGGAACGGTTTCAGGTTTTAGCAGCAAAACTGCCAACATAGACCTTAAAACCGTATGAACAGTTTTGGTTAAGTCGCTCACCAGCTAAAGTAGCGAGTGTAAATTAATGATAGACGCGCTCTCAGACACAAGCAGATTTCCGTGCCCTGCCCCAATGTCGGCAAGGTATTTAAGTGACAAAACCAGCATAACGAATCGCCACGATCACCTTAATGACCGGATGGATTAACCTATCGAGCGAATCAAGATAGCAAGTATATCAGCTTATTGGACTGGTTTGTCCTGCCCCGTGTGTTGAGCGCGGGAGAACGTAAAAACATGAAAAGAATGTTGTTTAATGCAACTCAAGCCGAAGAGCTTCGGGTTGCGATTGTAGATGGTCAAAAACTTATTGATCTGGATATCGAATCAGCTGGAAAGGAACAACGCAAAAGCAATATTTACAAAGGTATCATCACCCGTATTGAACCAAGCCTTGAAGCAGCCTTCATAGATTACGGCACCGATCGGCATGGTTTTTTGCCGTTTAAGGAAATTTCTCGTAGCAATTTTCGTGCAGGCGACCATGATAGCCAGCAAAGGCCACGCATTCAAGATGTCTTGCACGAGGGCCAGGAACTGATTGTACAGGTTGAAAAAGACGAGAGAGGAAACAAGGGGGCCGCTCTCACCACCTTCATCAGCCTGGCTGGACGTTACCTTGTCCTGATGCCAAACAATCCACGGGGTGGGGGAGTATCACGGCGCGTTGAGGGTGAAGAACGCACAGAACTCCGTGACACCATCTCCCAACTGGAAGTTCCATCAGGGATGAGCATTATTGCCCGCACAGCAGGTATCGGTCGTTCTCTTGAAGAACTACGCTGGGATCTCAACTACCTTACCCAGCTCTGGCAAGCAATTGAAACAGCGTCTCAAAGCCAAAAGGCTCCTTTCCTGATCTACCAGGAAGGAAGCCTCGTCATACGCGCTATCAGGGATTATTTCCAGCCTGACATCGGTGAAATTCTCATTGATACTCCGCTGATTCATGAACAGGCACTCCAGTTCATGAGCCACGTAATGCCACAAAATGTCAGCCGAATCAAATTCTACAAAGATGATATTCCACTCTTTTCACGCTTTCAGATCGAACATCAAATCGAAACAGCCTACTCACGCGAAGTTGCCCTTCCGGCAGGCGGAGCCATTGTCATCGACCATACCGAAGCCCTCGTCTCTATCGATGTCAATTCTGCCCGTGCAACCCGGGGCAGTGATATTGAAACCACTGCCCTTAACACCAATCTTGAGGCTGCTGAGGAAATCGCTAGACAGTTGAGATTACGGGATCTAGGCGGGCTTATAGTCATCGATTTCATCGACATGGAAAACCCCCGTAATCAACGAGAGGTGGAAAACAGGCTACGTGAAGCCCTGCACCATGACCGGGCCCGTGTCCAGACAGGAAAAATATCACGCTTTGGACTTCTGGAACTTTCCCGTCAGAGACTGCAGCCTTCCCTTGGTGAAACCAGCCATATTCCCTGTCCACGGTGTCATGGTACTGGCCATATCCGCGGCACTGAATCGTCTGCCCTGCATATTTTACGCATTCTTGAAGAAGAGGCGATGAAAGAAAATTCTGCAGCAGTCCACGCTCAAGTACCTGTTGATGTTGCCACCTTCCTCCTTAACGAAAAACGCGCCGAGATTCACGGCATCGAAGCACGTCTTAAGGTTGATATCGTACTCATTCCGAATACCCATCTAGAAACGCCTCACTATTCAGTAAGCCGGCTACGCCAGGACGAGATCGAGGATCTTGAGACAAAACCAAGTTACCGCATGGTAGAAACACCTGCCGAACCGAACATTGTTGAAACTGCAGAAACTCCTCACCCTGTTCGTATGGAAGCAGCAGTTCGAGGAATCACCTCACAAGGCCCTGCACCACACGGCGTCAACCCTGGCCGGGGATTCCTTGCACGCATCACAGGCTGGTTACATCAGTTAGGCTCACAAACCGAACCGGTACAAATAAAACCTGTTCCAGTAGAAAAACGTCCGCACCCTCACCATCCTCGAGGTGAGCGCCACATCCAGGAAAATCGTAATGATACCCGTCGCAACACCAGTCAGCATGGCCGGGACAGAATTCGTCAAGGACAACACCCTGAACCGGTAACAGGCCTGCAGGAAAAAAAATCCGAGCACCTAACCGAAAAACCCATGGAAATTACTGACTCAACCGAACCTCATTCAAAGCGCGGCCGTCAAAATGTACGCCGTAATCTTAATGAGCGCATTGATGGGGGGCATGAACCACGCCTGATACAGGACTTACCAAAAAAATACCCTCAGGATGAGACCAGGGATGAACGCGAATCCCGCCCACCACGTGAATCCCGCCCACCACGTGAATCCCGCCCACCACGTGAATCCCGCCCACCACGTGAATCCCGCCCACCACGTGAATCCCGCCAACCGCGTAACCCCAGACCGCTCATTACTGAATCGGAAACCATCACTCAACCGTTAATGACAGAGCCTGTTACACTTAATCCCGATCTGGAACCCGTCATTACCAAGCTACCGATAACCGAGGGGGTTGAATCAGCCATAAAACCTGATGCAGAGACCGAACTACAAGAAGAAACACAAACAGAGCCTTCGATGCCCGGCAACACCAGACCTTCAGCCCAGCGGGAAGGTGTCCAACGACGAAACACGCGCCGCCGCCGCCGTCCTCCTACCGAGCAGGGCGATAGTTCCGAAGTTCAGGGTACCAACTTAAACCTAGAAACAGCCATGCCCCAGGAACATCAAGCCGAACTTGCACTTGAACAAAAAACTGAGACACCACCGACTCGCAGGACCAGGGAAAAGAAACCTGCTCCTGAAGCCATGGCCAAAGCTGAAAACGTAACCCGGCATGAAGAGAAAATAAAGGTATCAACTAAAGAAATAACTGAGAAATCTTCCAGCACGGAACTGGCCTCAACTGTACTTCAGGATCTGATCCAGGTAGAGACCCGATCTATTGCGCAATCCTCCAGTGATGAGTTTAAGGCCCCACGCCAGAAACAGGCGCCCAAACCATGGATCCCCCTGAACTCCACAAGTGAGGAAGAAGGGCCATTGATTCAAGTGGAAACTCGGCATAAAACCTGATATTCACTAAACAGAAGATAGAATATCCCTTGCATTCAGGTTGCCGGGGATATTCTTCAATTCCAGAAAATAAAAATCTTTACTTCTCCATCATGCATGCCCAAAAAATAGGCCGGAAGACATCCTTTGAAGAACGCTTAATGCCAGCTTGATATACTAAAAATCTGACCTGTACGGAAAACCGGTACTATATAATCCTATTGAAAATATTGACCAAAAATCTACCCTATCCCAGGAGAGTTTCAAACCGATACATTCTTGGGTAACAGCAAAAAATGGAGGAACTCCAGCCTCTGGAAGCAGCAAGATTGACACCTAAGCCAGAAAGATGATTACTGCAGAATCCAGAAACCAGCAACATTTCCCTGGACATTTCGCAGGACAGCTTTCTCCAGTCAGGCACAGAATTCATAGAGGTAATCATAGAAACAATCTGCTATTCTAGAAATTCTTTTCTTCAACCATCCTGTTTTGAAGCAGACTTAATTCTTTACGGGCTTCCTTCAGGGCCTTACCAAGCCCTGAAATTTCAACTGTAAGCCGTTGAATAACCTTATTTGCTCCTTCATATTCATCGGATAATTTCGATTTCTCCTCGCCTAGCAGTGTTAATTGAAGCATGACTTCCTGTATCTGATCCTGCAATTCAGAAATATCATCCAGTGCTGCTTGCCTGATTTGCTCAACTTGTTTTTTGGCTTCCTCTGAAGCGAGATCCCATATTTCCTTGATAAGACTGGATGCCCTAAATTCGAGTGCCTGTGAAATTGGGGGTAAATTTGATTCCGATTTCCATTTGAGTTCTTTCCACTCTGAAAGATGGCGGTTAATCGTTGTAAAACTGCCTTTCCCCAGACCATTGCGTACTACTTGTGAAGTAGGAGAAACCCCACTATTGGATAATCGATCTGCGATTTCAAAAACCTGTTCTCTTGTTACCCCGGTTCTTGGCATTTATTTTTTCCCCATACGTACGCTGTATATCACAGCATTATGTTATATTACATTTAATCAATACAGATAATTTCAAGCATGGATTCAGACTATCTACATTTAGGAATAAATATCAATAGGATATCCAGGGCAATAAAACCTGATCCCGTGCCCGTTAGTTTTAATTCAACATTCCTCAGGCTCTTTTGCACATATGGGCTTCTTTAATCCCGATATGGCAGGAATCCTGCCAATATCAATCATTCTTGATATTCTGGTTTATTGGCTTGTAATCGGTTTCTCTGGTTTAATCTTTATCCGTAATCGTAAAATTGTAAGCCAGGTACTTTTTCCTCTGGGAGCATTAGGAGGAATCGCGCTGTTATCCATAACTGCATTCAGTATCACCCACTCTCCCACATCGGCAATACTGCCACTGGGGCTGCCAGATCTTCCATTTCATATCAGGCTTGATGCGCTTTCCACTTTTTTCCTGTTTTTACTTGGCATCTCATCGACTGGAATCTGTTTCTTCTCCTCAGGCTATTTCAGTCGAGATGGAAATTTTTCCCCAGGGCTTGTATGCCTGCAATTTCACCTCTTTCTAGTCAGCATGGCATTCGTATTCCTGGCAGATGATGCTTATTTGTTCATGATTGCATGGGAAACAATGGCCATGTCGTCCTATTTTCTCGTTGTCACGGATCATAAAGTTCCCGAGATCCGCAAGGCGGGATACATTTATCTCCTGATGGCCCACATCAGTGCTACAGCAGTTCTACTCTGTTTCGGAGTGCTGCAAAAAGCAGGCCTTCAGGGTATCGGGGGAAGCTATACATTTGATATGATGCGTCATCTGAACCTGGATAATTTCTGGGCAACCACTGCCTTCCTGCTTGCATTGTTCGGTTTTGGAGCCAAAGCAGGCCTGCTCCCGGTACATGTATGGCTACCCGAAGCTCATCCTGCTGCTCCATCGCCCGTATCCGCCCTGATGAGTGGTGTAATGCTGAAAACTGCCATATATGGATTCTTGCGCGTCACCTTCGATCTTCTGCATCTGCAAATCTGGTGGTGGGGTATTCTAGTCCTTACCCTCGGACTGATCACTGCCTTCTTTGGGGTCATTTTTTCTGCCGTGCAGAACGATATGAAACGTCTCCTTGCCTATTCATCAATTGAAAACATCGGCATCATCATGTCAGGGATAGGCTTAACGATTACTTTCCAGTCCTATCATATGCAGGCACTTGCATCATTGGCCCTGATTGCAACCCTGTATCACTGCCTGAATCATGCCTGTTTCAAAAGCCTGCTCTTTCTCGCAACGGGCTCGGTGCTCCATGCCACAGAAGAAAGAAACCTTGGAAAACTTGGGGGATTAATTCACCGGATGCCCTGGGTAGCAGTTCTAGCGCTTATTGGTACTCTGGCCATTGCAGGACTTCCTCCCCTTAACGGATTTGTTTCTGAATGGCTGCTCTTGCAGACTTTTCTGCTTACTGCCGGTTTTCCCCAACCCTATCTCAATATGCTGGTACCCGTTGCCGCTGCGGGATTAGTACTCGCGACTGCACTTGCAGCTTATGTTATGGTCAAGTTCTATGCTCTTATTTTTCTTGGACAGCCACGTGAAAAGAAACTGCTTGAGGCAAAGGATGCAAATTACTGGGAACGTCTGGGCTTATCCTGGCTCGCTAGTTGCTGTGTGCTTCTAGGACTCTTCCCGGTTGAAGTCATTAAACTTCTGAATGCAGTACCGGGTTTATTGATAGGACAGGCACTAGGAAAGGTAACCAGCCAGACCAACTGGCTATTCCTCACGCCCATTTCTCCGGATCGAGCAAGCTACAGTCCCATGCTCTTCTTTAGCGCCACAACCATAATCATCCTGATTACTTTCCTTGGAGTCAGGCTATTCTACCATGGGCGAGTCCGGCGCACTACAGCCTGGGGTTGCGGTTACCCAATGCAAACATTCAGGATGCAAGAAACCGCGGAAAGTTTTGGCCAACCGATACGCACCATCTTTTCGCCTTTTTTTCGTATGCGCAGTGAATTGCCTTCCCCATCAGATCCAGCGCCCCACTACCATAACATCACTGAAGACCGGTTCTGGTATGTGCTTTATTTTCCGATTGGACGATTTATCCGTTTTCTGTCCAATCTCTTTGGTCGGATCCAGCAGGGACGAATTTCCATTTATCTACTCTATAGTTTTCTAACGCTAATTTTGCTGCTGTTACTAATATGACTAATCTATATGGCTTCATTTTCCAGTTTATCCAGCTCATTATGACGCTGGTTTTGAGCCCGCTGCTTCTTGGTTGGATCAACCAGTGCCGTTACTGGCTCCAGAACCGGCAGGGCCCAGGTGTTTTCCAGCCCTACCGGCAACTTGTTAAGCTTTTTTGCAAAGATGCGGTCCTCGCTGACAATGCTTCACCATTATTCCGAATGACACCCTATTTCCTGTTTGCATGCATGTGCCTTGCAGGAACAATTGTCCCGGTGCTCGCAACCAACCTGCCATTCGCTTCTGTAGCTGACGTAATCGTTTTGGTGGGAATTTTTGCGCTGGCAAGAGTATTTCTTGCGTTGGCTGCCATGGATATCGGAACGGGTTTCGGCAATCTGGGTGCGCGACGTGAAATGATGATTGGGTTTCTTGCCGAGCCCGCGTTGTTGATGGTGCTATTCACCCCTGCCTTCATAAGCCATTCAACAGCCCTTACCACCATTGTGGACACCCTTTCTCATACCCGCTTCATCATTTATCCCAGCATGGCATTTGCCATGGCATCCTATCTCATGGTCCTTCTGGCTGAAAATTCACGTATTCCCGTAGACAATCCCTCTACCCATCTAGAACTAACCATGATCCATGAAGCCATGCTGCTTGAATACTCTGCAAGGCATCTTGCGCTGGTTGAATGGGCTAGCAGTATCAAACTCTATGATTATTTCGTGATCGGCTTCGCCCTTTTTGTTCCATGGGGGATAGCTTCTGGCAATCATTTGAGCAGTATGCTCCTCGCATTCCTTGCCCTTTTCATAAAACTTGCATTTGCAGGATTCGGGTTGGCCATTGTTGAAACCCTTTCTGCGAAGATGCGAATATTCCGTGTTCCTGAATTTCTGGGAACTGCATTCATGCTGGCTGTTCTGGGTACACTAACCCATTTTCTTCTGGAGGCATGAATATGATTCCTCTGTCAGGTCAGCTACTCAACCTTCTCGCAGCGGTCTTTCTACTCATCGCCTTTGCGATGCTTGCACAAAGACGAATACTAAGCCTGATCCACTTATATGCCTATCAGGGACTGGTGCTCAGTTTAAGCACGCTTATTGTTGCCTACTCAACCCATCAACCCCATTTGTACTACTCGATGCTTCTGAATTTTCTATTAAAAGTCCTGATAGTCCCCTGGATTCTTCATCGATTGATTCACCGCCTTAATGTGCAATGGGATGTTGAAACCCTGCTCAATATCCCGACAACCATGCTTATTGGCCTCGCACTCGTCATTTTTGCCTTCAACCTGTCATTGCCAATCGTGCAATTGGCAGGAACAATCAATCGCAGCACCTTGGGAATTGCCCTGGCAAGTGTGCTTCTTTCCTTTCTCATGATGATTACCCGTAGCAAGGCAGTCCCCCAGGTCATCGGATTTCTGGCATTGGAAAACAGTCTCATTTTTGCAGCAACAAGCATTACCTATGGAATGCCCATGATGGTTGAACTTGGAATTGCCCTGGATGTTCTTGTTGGGGTATTTATTCTTGGTGTCTTTTTCTTTCACATACGCAACCAGTTTGACAGTCTCGAACTCAAACACATGGAAAAACTCAAGGATAACTAGCCATGGAAATCCTGCTGTTGCTTTTTGTACCCCTCTCCGGGGGGATCCTGCTGGCCTTATTTGGAAATCATCGCCTTGCGGCAGAACTAAATTCGATCATCAGTTTCCTGACCTTGATTAATGCGGGTTTTCTGACTGCCAGAATCATATCATATGGCCCCATAGTTGCCTTCCATGAACAGTTTTTTGTTGATCCCTTCAATATTTTCCTCGTAACCCTGACTGCTCTGGTTGCCTTTACCACTTCGCTTTTCAGCCGCCCCTACATGAGAATAGAACAGCATCACGGGAAACTGACTGAAAATCGACTTCGACTATACCACTGCATGTATCAACTCTTTACCTTCACCATGCTGCTTGCACTGTTGACCAATAACATGGGTATTCTCTGGGTCGCCATGGAAGCAGCAACATTAACCACCGTCCTGCTCGTCAGTCTTTATCGTACCCCTGCAAGCCTTGAAGCAGCCTGGAAATATTTTATCATTTGCGGCGTAGGTATTGCCCAGGCACTATTTGGAACCATCCTGCTCTATTTTGCCGCAGAAAAATTGCTAGGTATCCATTCAAGCCTGCTCTGGACCCATCTTGACAAAATCAAGGACCGGCTCGATCCAACAGTAATGTCGGTAGCGTTTGTATTCCTACTTATAGGCTATGGCACAAAAGTCGGTCTTGCACCGATGCACAACTGGCTTCCAGATGCACATGCAGAAGGTCCTACCCCCATATCTGCCGTTCTTTCAGGATTATTGCTCAATGTTGCTCTGTACGCTGTAGTGCGCTGCAAGATATTGACCGATGGAGCCCTCCATAGTCATTTTGCCGGAAACCTGATGATTGGATTTGGCCTGCTCTCGCTGATCGTAGCGGTATTTTCACTGTCACACCAAAAAGATATCAAGCGCCTATTCGGCTACTCCTCCATTGAGCATATGGGACTGATAACCTTTGCATTCGGCATGGGAGGGCCAATCGCCAATTTTGCAGGTTTACTTCATATGACCGTTCATTCCCTGACCAAATCAGCAATATTTTTTACTGTAGGCCACGCTGCCCAAAAAACACGCACCCAAGTCATGGAAAATATCCGCGGCCTGCTTATACAGAGCCCAACTGTAGGATGGGGCCTGATGCTTGGCAGCCTTGCCATTCTAGGCATGCCCCCTTTTGGAGTCTTTGCTAGCGAATTTCTCATCCTGACCACAGCCATGAAGCAGCAACCTTGGGCAACACCTCTATTACTAATGGCTCTGGCAGTCGCATTTGCCGCCATTTTTGGCAAGGTTCAACCTATGGTTTTTGGTGAGACAACTGCTCAACGAACCCCTCGTCCCCCAGCATTACTGCCCATATTTGTACATCTGTCTTTGGTATTGATGCTGGGTTTATTCATTCCCATGTATCTGGCCAACTGGTACCGGGAAGCAGCCAGCCTCATCGGTTATTGACATGGATGCAGAAATCCTACCGATTTTAAAGAATGCAGGTTATTAAATGACAGACCTTAAAGAACTGAACATTGAGCTTAATCCATTACCAGGCGCAATCCCTGCCACCTTTGCCCAGGTGAACGAGGAAACACTCCGGACAACATGCCGGGCCTGTCAGGAAAGTGGTGGGCGTCTTGTAGCAATTTGGGGAACCGATGCATATCATCAGGCCTCTCAGAACCGGTTTACCGTTCATATTGCCCTGGTGTTTGCCCAGGGACTCGTGTGCCTTTCTCACCCTATCCTCAATGATCCACCTTCCTGCACTGATCTGGGTGATATTTTTTTTCCGGCAAGACGGATGCAACGAGCCCTGTTTGACATGATGGGCATCCGTTTCACAGCTCCTGACCAGCGTCCATGGTTACGTCATGGGGCCTGGCCTGAAACCCTGTTTCCACTCAGAAAAGATTCAAATGAAAGCCTGTTTTATCAAAATACACCCGATCCGTATTCATTCATACAGGTTACCGGTGAGGGAGTTCATGAAATAGCTGTCGGCCCGGTTCATGCCGGAACCATTGAACCAGGGCATTTCCGGTTTCAGGTCGTAGGCGAAAAAATCCTTCGCCTGGAAGAGCGGCTCGGATACACACACAAAGGAATCGAAAAACGCTTCGAATCCTTGGAATGGGCCGAAGGGGTCAAACTTGCCGGAAGAGTCAGTGGAGATAGTACAGTTGCCCATGGGTGGGCCTATGTCATGGCGGTAGAAAATCTGTGTGGACACACCGCCCCTATACGATCCCTGTGGTTACGTGCTCTTGCCCTTGAAAGAGAACGCATAGCCAATCATCTAGGGGATCTGGGGGCATTGGGCAATGATGGAGGCTTGGCTTTCGGGCTATCGCAATTTTCAAGATTAAAGGAAGACTGGATCCGGACAAATGATCTGATCTTTGGTCACCGCTACCTGATGGATTTCATCATTCCAGGTGGCGTAAACCATGATGTGGCTCATGCACAAACCATCCAGATCCAGCATGAAGTCCAGATAATTCGAAAAGAGGTCCAACATCTTAAACGCATTTATGATGAACATGCAGGCTTGCAGGATCGGTTCCTGATGACCGGCCGGGTTTTACCAGATCTTGCTACAGATCTGGGAATGATCGGGCTTGCAGGCCGTGCCAGCGGAATCGCTTTTGATCTAAGAACACAATTCCCCTGCACCCCCTATGATGCTCTGAATGTCAACATGATAACCCATCATAATGGTGATGTGGCCGCAAGAGTCATTGTGAGGTTTGAGGAAATCTTCGAGTCATTACGCCTGATTGAATTAATCCTGGCAAAGCTCCCACAGGGAGACGTTCGTTCTGACATACCTGAACCCCCTTCAAACAGCATCGGGCTAGGCTGGATAGAAGGATGGCGTGGGGAGGTTTTTGTAGCCGTTCATACAGATAGCCGGAAAAAACCTTTACGAATCCATGTACACGATCCTTCCTGGCAAAACTGGCCAGCAATCGAATACGCCGTCATGGGTAACATCGTTCCCGATTTCCCACTCATTAACAAATCCTTCAACCTAAGCTACAGCGGCCATGATTTATGAATTCTGCAGTCATGGCTTTTCCGGAATATAGGAGGCTCAATGTACGAACTGCTTAAACAAATCGTCAGAAGCGGCATCAAAAGCGAACCCTCACCAGAACCCGATGAGAATCTGAAGATAATCAATCAAAGGTTACATGAAGATATATTAAAACAGTTTGGGCGTTCTCTGGCTATCCGCCATATTGATACCGGCTCTTGCAATGCCTGTGAACTGGAAATTCATGCCCTGAACAATCCCTACTACAATCTCGAAGGGCTAGGTATCCATTTTGTAGCAAGTCCCCGTCACGCTGATATGCTGCTGGTTACAGGTCCGGTCTCCCGGCATATGGAGACTGCATTACTCAGAACCTATGAGGCGATTCCTGACCCCAAGCTGGTTGTCACTGTAGGAGATTGCAGTTGCTCCAGGGGACCTTTTGAAAAAAACTATGCAACCATTGGCAACGTCTCAAGAATTATTCCAGTGGATGTTGCCCTTCCAGGTTGCCCGCCCAGTCCTCGAAAAATCATGTCTGCCATACTTGCTGCAATCCAGATAAAGAAACCTGAAAAAAATACATATATCCCTGAAATCCGATCTTTCAAGCCAGAATCTGATGCTTGATAGCTACGCTTGCCAAGCCTGAATCAACCCTACATCCGGCTTCCGAAGTAAAAGAGCAGTTCCATTCCAGAACCTCTTCTAGAATTCTGGCAGAAAAAAACCAGCCATGTTAAGAAAATGGAGCGATAATAAACGACCTGAATGTACACAAATACCTTCAGACCCGCCATGGATAACCATTGTAAGGCAAGACTCTATCTCAAGTGACCATTTAACATGACTTGGTATCAATTCAGGAAGGACTCACTGCGTCTTTTCCTCCTTATCCAGACAAATGCAGCTCAGAACGCGATTTCAGGCCTTCATGGAGACACCCTGAAAATCCGTATTCAGTCGCAAGCCATCGAGGGCCGGGCCAATACTCTTCTCATTAACTATCTGAAGGTGATCTTCAAGGTACCGGCGAAAAACATCCACATCCATTCAGGCGAGCATAGCCGGCACAAGATTATCGATATTCAGGGTGTCACCCAGTTACCTCCAATATTTACGCCCTATGTGAAACCTGGAGACACTCAGACCAATACCTGATAACAACTGCACAAAAACCTTCAGTGCGCCTTCAATATCACGTTGTTCAGAGTAGGCGCCAAAATGAATACCCCCATTCCTGAACCTAAAGAAATTTATGACGGTTTCATTGCTCTTCGGTTACTATCCAAGAAACCAGAAATAACCTGACAATTCGCTTATCGAATAAAAACCAATTACTGTAATATTCAACCCAGCCTAGACTGGAGAAGGCTACACATCATGAGTGACTGCATTGGATGTAATTCAGGTATGAAAGATCTGATCTGTATAATTGCCTTGAACAAGATTCGGAATACTTGCCCATATCCAAGATTCCCAATTAAACGATAAACATGAATAGAAGAAAAAGAAAACAGATTGAGTCCGTAAACTGCTGTAAATAGGCTGGCTGGTAGCCACCGCTTCGATTCGGTACATTAACGTTGTCGAGACGATTAATAACTGAAGGAGAGAAGCGATGGCTGGATATGAGATTAACGTAGGCCCGGAATTATTGCCAGGTCTTTTGAACGGGCCAAACGGGCTGGCGAAACTGGTCGAGACGGTGCTCAATCAGATTCTGGAGGCGCAGGTCGCTGAGTCAGTTGGCGCGCAGCGCCATGAGCGATCCGAAGAGCGCCAAGGTTACCGCAGCGGCTATCGTTCCAGGACACTGTATACGCGCGTCGGGCCAGTGGCCTTGCAGGTGCCGCAGACGCGGGACGGAAGTTTCTCCACCGATATTTTTAAGCGCTATCAGCGCAGTGAGCAGGCCTTTGTACTGGCCTTGATGGAAATGGTGGTGCAAGGCGTGTCCACACGCAAAGTGTCGGCGATCACTGAGGGGCTGTGCGGTGCGAGCTTCCCCAGGTCGACCGTCAGCGAGCTTTGCGCAGGGCTTGAACCGCGTGTGCGTGCATTTAACGAACGGCGACTGGAAGGCGAATATCCTTTCGTGCTGGTGGACGCGTTGTTCATCAAGAGCCGCGAGGGTGACCGCGTGGTCAGCCGTGCCGTGCTGATCGTGTCCGGCATACGCAGTGACGGCTACCGCGAGTACTGGGCGTGAGGATTGGCGACACAGAGAGCTTCGCCACCTGGAACGAGACGTTTCGTTGGCTCAAGGGGCGTGGACTGGGCGGTGTAATGTTCCTGATTTCAGACGATCATGCCGGGCTGGTTGAAGCTGCGGCCCAATACTTTCAGGGTGCAAGCTGGCAGCGTTGCCAGGTGCATTTGATGCGGAATATTCTCGGTCAGTGCGCCCATCGCCATCGTGCCGAAGTGGCGGCAGCGGCCAAACTGGTGCTGCAGGCGACGGATATGACTGAGGCGAAACGGCGCCTGGCCGAGTTTGTCGAACGCTTTGCGAAGACCGCGCCGAAGTCAGTTACCTGCCTGGAGGACGGTTTTGAAGATGCCATGGCGGTGATGGCCTTGCCGGAGAAATACCGTAAGAGACTGCGCAGCACGAATATGCAGGAGCGGCTGAATGAGGAAGTGCGCAGACGCGAACGGGTCATCCGCATCTTCCCGAACGACGAGTCGGCACTACGATTGATCGGAGCGCTACTGGCCGAGAAGAACGAGGTCTGGCTGGAACGAAAATATCTGGATATGGACGAATTTAACGACTGGGTGGCATCACTAAACATGCCTGACGACAGCGGAAATTTGATTACAATGAACGGCTGAAAAACGTGATTTACTGAATCGAATTTACAGCAGTTTTTGGACTTGACCAGAAAACATGCCAAAATTCAGAACACTCCCAATATTCCTGACTTCTAGCTTTCTGGCCCTGGTTTACATGTCACCGGCCTGGGCAGGCAGCCTGGAAAAGGAATCCGCTATTTCCACATCGATATTGCTCTATACCGAATCTGCCACAGTACTTAAAGGTGGTCTTGCCCACGCCACACGCTATAACAATGTAATTGAGGGAAGCCTCAAAGCCGATACAGGAATAGCCGGCCTATGGCCAGAGGGAACTGCAAAAATTTCGATTTACCATATTTCAAGCGGACGTCCAAGCATGAACCTGATTGGTGACGCGCAAGGAGCAAGCAATCTAGATGCTCCTCCGGAAACACGGGTTTATGAAGCCTGGTACAGGCAGGGTTTTGAGTCAGGCAAAGCCCACCTGAAAGCGGGGATCGTAGATCTTAACCAGATTTTTGATGTGACTGATGACGCAGCTTTGTTTCTGAACGCTTCATTTGGTATTACACCCACCATTTCCCTTAACACAAGTGCCTCCATTTATCCCTTGCCCGGAGCAGGAGTGGTCGCAGATGCCAAGATTAACGGCTTTACCGGTCTTGCAGGAATATTCCAGGCCCACCCCCAGAACCGGCAAAACTTTATCCACAATGGCACCATGCGTATTATCGAAATTGATCATGACGGCATCAAGGCGGGTGCCTGGCAACAAAGCGGTGCTGTGACAAGCTCAGATTCCGGACTGTATGGCATAGTGGACAAAACCCTGTATCAGTCACACAACGGTGCCAGTCTGGCCGGATTTGTACAATTTGGAGCCAGCCGCTCAAGTATCAACCAGATACCTTATTACACCGGAGGGGGGTTGGTGCTGACCAGCTTTATTTCATCGCGTCAAAATGACGCGGCAGGCATCGGATTTGCCAATGCGGCCTTTAGAGGTCCAGGTTCAGCAGCAGAAACCGCCATTGAGGCAACCTATTCAGCAGTCATCTCCAAGTGGCTTACACTACAGCCGGATTTACAGCTTATTCTTCATCCCGGTGGCCAGAAAGCCACCCCTAGAGCACTGGTTTTCCTTTTACGGGCACAATGGACACTTTTCTAGGCACAAGTCAGCCTGGGCTACCAGGACAAATGAGTTAAGAAATGCGAAACAGGCCCTGTTTAAGAAAAAGCCAGAACGAAGGATAAGAAAAGTAGCCCCTTTCCCCACCATTATCAAAGCCCTTTAACAGAGGTAGCCAAAATTTGCGGCAATCAAATCAGTTTAAACATAACACCCTGGTTCAGAAAAATGAGCAAAAGCGCATATTTTGCCCCACACAGCCTGAATTCTGAGTATAGACACCCTGCATACCTTCAACACAGCCCTAAACCAGGCTCCTTCAGAAGCTTGAGGGCACTGATTTTGCGTGCGATAGGATCCTGAACACAAGACAAGACAAACTTATAGCCAAGCATTTCAGGAAAATGGTTTTATGCTGAACTGGATGTTTTTAAAAACTCATACCTCAGTTACTTCACCTGCACCAAACAACAACTGCTTCATCATCTTCAGTTTATCGCGAAGTGTCGCAGCACGCTCAAATTCAAGATTCTTTGCTGCCGCCAGCATTTCCTTTTCAAGGTGCTTGATTTCTTTTGCAGCCTTCTTCTCATCCAGATTTTTTATTGCATTACGTGTTTTTTCCTGCCGATAATTCTCATTAGCAGTTTCAGCGTCGTATATTCCATCAATAATATCCTTGATGCGTTTGCTGATGCCACGTGGCGTAATTCCATTTTCCTTATTAAATATGATTTGTTTTGCCCGGCGCCTTTCAGTTTCATCAATTGCCTTTCTCATCGAATCAGTCATTTTGTCGGCATAAAGAATTGCCGTGCCATTCAGATTTCTGGCGGCACGACCTATAGTCTGAATCAGTGATCTCGCTGAACGTAAAAACCCTTCCTTGTCTGCATCAAGAATGGCAACCAGTGAAACTTCCGGGATATCAAGCCCTTCCCTCAACAAATTGATGCCCACCAGTACATCGAATTCTCCCAAGCGTAAATCGCGAAGAATTTCAACACGTTCTACAGTATCAATATCCGAATGCAGATAACGTACCCGAATCCCATGTTCAAAAAAATACTCGGTCAGATCTTCTGCCATCCTCTTGGTCAATGTTGTCACTAAAACACGTTCCCCAGAAGCAACCCTCAACGCAATTTCTGACAAAAGATCATCTACCTGACTAATGGCCGGGCGTATTTCAATTCGCGGATCGACCAAACCTGTCGGCCGAACAAGCTGTTCAACCACCTGGGCTGAGTGTTCTTCCTCATAGACAGCAGGTGTTGCAGAAACAAAAACCGTCTGTCGCATTACCTTTTCGAATTCTTCAAATTTCAAGGGCCGGTTATCAATTGCTGAAGGGAGCCGAAAACCGTAATCCACCAAATTTTCCTTGCGGGCACGATCGCCTTTGTACATTCCGCCTATCTGGGGAACTGTTACATGACTTTCATCAATGATCATGAGCGCATCAGGAGGCAGATAATCAATCAGCGTTGGGGGAGGTTCCCCTCGATGCCGCCCCGATAGGTGACGGGAATAATTTTCGATACCCTTGCAAAAGCCGAGTTCATTGAGCATTTCCAGATCGAACCGGGTACGCTGTTCAATACGCTGCAATTCCACCAGCTTGTTTTGCTCCTGAAAATGTATCATCCGATCCCGCAATTCTACCTTGATTGCCTCAATGGCACGCAATGTGGTTTCACGGGGAGTAACATAATGACTGGAAGGATAAACCGTATAGCGTCCTACTCGCTGAAGTATATGTCCAGTAAGCGGGTCAAACATCATCAGGTTTTCAACATCATCATCAAACAGGCTGACTCGCAAGGCGTGTTCTGCATTTTCAGCAGGAAAGATATCAATGATATCGCCACGAACCCGAAAATTACCCCGTGAAAAATCCGTTTCATTTCTTTCATACTGCATCTGGATCAGACGGCTGATGATTTCTCGCTGGGTAACATGATCCCCTTCATGGAGATGTAAAATCATCGCATGATAATCCACAGGATCACCAATGCCATAAATAGCAGAAACTGTCGCCACAATAATCGCATCCTTGCGCTCAAGAAGCGCCTTTGTTGCAGATAAGCGCATCTGCTCGATATGTTCATTAATCGATGAGTCTTTCTCAATAAACAGATCTCTGGAAGGAACATAGGCTTCAGGTTGATAATAATCATAATAAGAGACAAAATACTCGACTGCATTATGAGGAAAAAACTCACGCATCTCGGAATACAACTGGGCAGCCAATGTCTTGTTTGGAGCCATGATCATTGCCGGGCGTCCAAGCCTCGCAATAACATTGGCTATGGTATAGGTCTTGCCTGAACCAGTTACACCAAGAAGCGTCTGAAATGAAAAGCCGCTTTCGATACCTTCGACAAGCTTGTCAATTGCCTGTGGCTGATCACCTGCTGGCAGAAAAGGTTGGAACAACTGATAAGGACTATTGGGAAAAGTAACAATCACAGGTAAAATATCCTGTTATACATGTCTGCGAATTATACCATGCGGACAAAGTAACTTCATTTTTGCAAGGACAGGATTTTGGAGCTTTCACAGCGTGTACTGGCAATTAAGCCTTCTCCGACTTTAGCTGTTACCTCTCGCGCAGCGCAACTTAAATCCCAGGGGCATGACATTATCAGTCTGGGTGCTGGAGAACCGGATTTCGATACCCCCGCCCATATCAAGCTGGCTGCCATTGAAGCCATTAATAAAGGTTATACCAAATATACAGATGTGGGGGGAACACCAGCGTTAAAGAACGCAGTAACTAACAAATTCAGACGTGAAAATAACGTCAGATATGAAACACGCCAAGTTCTTATATCCTGTGGAGGCAAACAGAGTTTCTTTAACCTTATACAAGCACTCATCAATCCTGGCGACGAGGCCATCATTCCTGCCCCATATTGGGTTTCATATCCAGACATTGTGATCCTTGCAGGAGGAACCCCTGTCTTTATTGAAGCTGGAATCAAACAAAGTTTCAAAATAACTCCAGAGCAATTGGAAAGCAAAATTACACCCCGCACGCGACTTATGGTTATCAACAGCCCATGTAATCCAAGTGGTGCGGTCTATTCTCTTGAAGAACTTAAAGCTCTGGGAGCGGTTCTCGCCCAACATCCTGAAATCGTTATCGCCAGCGATGACATGTATGAGCATGTCAATCTTTCTGGGCAACCGTTTGTTAATATATTAAACGCCTGCCCTAAGCTCTATGAGCGCACACTGCTCCTGAATGGTGTGTCAAAAGCCTATGCTATGACTGGATGGCGAATTGGTTATGCAGCAGGTCCTGAACAAATCATTACCGCCATGACTAATGTACAATCACAAAGCACATCGAACCCCTGTTCAATTTCTCAGGTCGCGGCACACGCTGCCCTGGAAGGGCCACAGGACTGTATTGCCCCTATGATTGAAGCGTTTAAAGCGCGCCATAGCTTTGTAGTAAATGCCCTAAACACAATCAAAGGAGTATTCTGCCTAGAATCCGGTGGCGCTTTTTATGCATTTCCTGATGTACATGAAGTCATAAACCAGCTCTATAAGGAAAAACGCCTGGCTGAGGCTAATGACATTGCCTTTTCCGAATTTCTTCTTGAAAAAGCAGAAGTTGCTGTCGTACCGGGATCAGCATTTGGCATGGAAGGTTATATTCGACTATCTTTTGCCACGTCAATGACCAATCTGGAAAAGGCACTCTCAAGGATTTCAAAAATTCTTTCCTGAGAAACCAGCCACCTCTGGACTTGACCAATAATGCCAATATACGCATAATAGCCGCTTTCCAGCGATCCCCGATAGCTCAGCTGGTAGAGCAGCGGACTGTTAATCCGCGTGTCGTTGGTTCGAGCCCAACTCGGGGAGCCAAATAAAGTAGCAAAAACAGCATCTTATTTAATATCTAATTTTCCTTAATGCCTTACGTTACCCCTTGTTGGCACAGTTCACTGTGCCAGAATTGTGCCAGAATATCTCAATGACATTGTCATTACAGGACAACAAAAGATATGCCAAAACGTAATGTACATAAGGCTCTTAAAAGAACTTAAATCCATTGCGCTAAACTTCATTACTACTAAATAGATTATGACAATCTCTAATTCAGACGTGTTGGCACAATAAGCTTCTTTGTAATGTGGCATTACTAGAACATCAAATAATATGGCAACTAAGTTTTGGTCTGGCACAATTTGGCACACTAAACTACCTGGACTATCCATCACGAATCAATGCATGAAGTGATGGGCCAAGCCTAAAAATCCAGCAGATAAAATGGCTATATGCAATCTGAGGTTGGAAACCAGGTTTCAACGGTACTTTGAAAGTGAGCCGTTTTGTGCAAAACATGGTTGTCAGACACCAAAAGCCAACCGCCCGTTGCGTGCAAAATAGGGTTGGACGATGAAAGTCCCAATGACAGCAATGCAGCGTTAAAAATAATTCAGGTTTAGAATTTCAATGAGTGCTTCGTGCCAGGAACGGACCCTCGTCCGTTTACAGAGTGGGCAATCGAATAGCTGCTCGACTTTGAACCCCCCCTACCGCCTACACGTACTACTCGGCCGTAGCTGCCGGTGGCATCCAGATTGGCCTATGGCCAGTATGGCATCATTACCGGCATAGGCACGGGATTTATCCCGAACACAGCTTTCACGAAATATGAAGTTTTATCTGCATCGTTTGGGGTGCCCAATTAAGTTAGGCCCTCTTATGCAGCAGCACGATCACGATGATGATCTTGATAACGATGACGACATCGATGAAAATGAGCTTGGGGAAATACCTGTTCAACTGGGGGACAATATGCAAAGTGATGATGAGCCAGAATACACAATTACCATTGAGTACGACAATTTCTTGACGCGCTTCGATCTCGATGAAATACTGTCTTCCATTGACCGAATCATCGAGGATGAACTGTTTTCAAGATTTAACCCAGAGTTTCATCTTTTTTTTCCCAAATATTACAAATTTCCCTATTGGTATCGCGATACGCCAGAGTTCTCTTATGTTGGGATAACGGGCGTTGATCACGGCTCGATAATTCTCACGGTGTTGGCGTCAGCCGCTGTCGTACACTACGTAGCAACTCGTTTCAAGAAGGGTGTTGATAAAAGTCTGCTGGCCGAAGAGCTTGAGCGTTCAGGACAATTGTCAGGAGATTTATTTGGTCCCATTCTATCTCGAATCAATGACTGGGCGGAAAAGTATGTTCCGAAACAGCAAGAACTAGGTGGCAAGGTCAAGAAGGTAAGAGTGGAGCGGAAGCGCAAAAATAAACCACCACAGATCTAACCATCACTCTGAATGGGCCTGCGAGAAGCTATACTTCTCGGTTTTCTGTCCGCTTCCCGGTCATAGCCGTCAAGTGGTAGAGTACTGTCGAAAGGCAGAATTGGCGTGCATTCTAGATAATTAGACTGCATGGCGTCTACTGGCTCGTGGGTGATTCAGGAACCTCCTCAAATCTTAGAGTGACTCAGCTTTATGTAGTAACATAGGTATACCTGACTTACTGCGCCCGAGAAAATGTATGAGGATTAAAAAAACCTGTGAATGCCAGCCAGAAAGGTGTATGCGAATTTTCTATATGTTAATTTCAGCGAAGTTGATGGAGTTAGGAGCTTAGTTATGAACCGAACTGATTTTGATGAATTTGTGCAACGTCAGCATACCAAGCAACAGAAAGAGAAGGAGCTTGATCCCAAAAAGAAACTTAGGGATTGGCTTGAACATCTCGGTTCACTGTATTCCCAAATCAAAAAATTTATGAAGAGTTATCTTGATAGCGGAGATGCGAAAATAGAATTCCGAAAAATTCAACTAAATGAGGAGTTCATTGGGCTTTATGATGCCGACCAATTGGTCCTGACGATTGGCCGTTCGGTGGTGACCTTCACACCCATCGGCACAATGTTAATTGGCTTAAAAGGGCGCGTCGACGTCCAAGGAGCGCGCGGGCAAGCACGACTCAGCTTAGTTAATAAGCAGGTGAATTCCGCGCACCAACTCATTCGCGTGACGGTATCAGTGGCCGGTGAGGCAAAGAAAAAATCGTCATCGCCTGATGAAATAAAGGAAATTGAGTGGACTTGGAAAATATTCACCGCCCCCCCGCAGATGAAATTCATAGACCTAACTCAAGAAGCGTTCTTTGACATGATTCTGTCAATTGCTGATGCCTAAACAAAATACTCAACCACCTCCTCTAGAAGACATTGCCAATTATCATAAGGATGTAGAGAAATCTTTGCGTCTGTATTTTTCATCAAGTAATCCTGACTACTCAGCTCGGTTTGCAACTTATCTATTAACTGAGGTGGCCGATGAGTTAAAAAATAGAATAAATGAAACTGATATTCGATCTTCGCTAACGGTTATGGCTCTCATCGAGGCTGCGTTCTATCTAGACTATAACGAGCGCTGTAAAAAAAAGGGGGCCGATAATTTATCAGTAGAATTCCGCAAAATATTCAGGAAAAGGAGTGGCAAGGCTAGGTTGGATAAGGACATTTTAGAGGGATGGCGTAAGTATATTGATCCATCGATGGGCAAGTATATTAGCCAGCTACGTGGTATGTTCAAATATAGACATTGGATAGCCCACGGAAGATATTGGCAACCCGATAATAAATTCGACTTTCAATCCATTTACCTTCTGGCCGTCACAGTTTTGACCAATTTCCCATTAATGGGATGAAGTTGCTGCTGGTTAGCGAATCCGGTAACGGAGACATTTGCTAACGCGGGCATAACGACTCCTCCATGAAATACTGAAACGGCTGACAATGGCCGAAAATCCGCCAAATCCGTGGTTGCAGGCTGCGCTATATTGCGTCTGTTATGTGGACATTAAGATGGAGTGAGCCTTACTTCTGCTTTGTGTTCCAATGCGGACTTTTATTGGCACGATACTGTATGTCCGTTATGCCCGACCTGCTGCTGCCCCTAAGTAGCCACACTGGGCGGGGCTGCTCCACTCGGATACCTGCCGTTGAACCAACGCTGCCTTAAACGGCCGGAATGGGTCGGTTGCTGTCGCTAGGTGACGACAACTGAATGTCTTTTGTCAGTCTAAAGCAGGCCTTGCTCCACTGGTTCAATTCCGACCTATTGGAGTTTCGAGGAAGATGCGCACAAAACGCTGATTCCAACCTGGACATTCAGCCGAATCAGCCTCTGAAATCTCCCCCTATCCAACCTTGGAATGCAAATAGCCGATAAAATTAGATGATTTATTTTAAAGTTAAAAATTGCTTTCTTATGCCCACCCATTTAATAAGACCGAACCCAGTCACTAATTAACTTTACGTACTCCGGCTTGCCCATCCGCTCAGGATGTCCGGCCACAAGAAGACGAAGATTATCAGTCCAGGCTGTTTTACAAATTCGATCCCACCAGCCAAGCTTTTTATTCCTACACATAACCCAGTTGTCCCGAGAAGTAATTTCCTGAACGGTTCCTTCAAAAGCTACTGGCACTTCTTCAAGCATTTCAGGGAATAAACTATACGTATAGAAAACCAGGGTCTTTGGTTTGATAAGTTCAACTTCTTTCCAGAATACTCCTAACTTTAATATGCAACTCTCAGCCATTACTGGTGTTGTTTCATCGGTTGAAGGTTCACCATCTTCTACATTCGTACATTTGATTAAATTAGTCATGGCAATTGAATCCTTTGCGCTATCACCATACAATACTTCAGCAATCTCTCTCGTATAGCGCCAATAAGGCCAGGGCTGTCTCCAGTATTCACTAACCACATTAACAGGATCAATTATATTAGAAGAAGGTGGTACTTCCACTGGTGTTCCTCGATGGGGTTTACCAACAAACAGGACTTTCTCAGTAGTGCTTGAAAATTTGGGGCCTATCAACCACGGTAATAATGGATGCTTTAATTTAGCATCACATTTTTCACAGGTGGCATTTCGTGGAATGGACAGTTCATTTTCAAACAAAGCTATAATAGCTTTACGAGTCATATTATTACTCCATATACATAAGATTAACGGGCCGTATCTTTTGAAATCATACCACTTGCTCATAGCAAGTATAATTTTCACCAGAAAAATCAAATCATTCGGGCTATTATTTAAAATTATCCCCTCATGAAAACTGGCTTCCTCTCAGCCAGACTCGGGATTCATCACTTTTTTTTGTTTAACCTTTAAGGAAGCCGTCAAAATACGTATTCGTTCTGGGCTATCCATCACAAATCAACGCATGAAGTGATGGATCACGCCGATCAAGGCGGCCAGGCTGCCAAGCCTAAAAGTCCAGCGCATGAAGAAACGAATGATGCCTGCAACCAGATCTGCTGCAAGTGCTGCCCAAAAAGTTTTAAAGAATGACATGGTATGACTTCCTTTCAAAGATAAGCCGGGGGTTTTCCCCGGCTGTTGTGGTCAGGCTGCCTGCTGTTCTGCTACAAGATTCATGATGTATTGATGGGCCTTGCTGGCGTGGCTTGCTGCCGTGAAGATGGCGCGTTTATCATTTTTCAGGACGGTAAGCCATGAATCGATATAGCTGGCATGGTTGGGGATCATGGTGCCGATAAAGCCCAGTTCCGCATTCAGGAAGGCGCTGCCCAGCTCGGCCACCAGTTCTTCAAAGGCGTAACTATCTGATCCGAACCTCCCGCTAAAATCGCGGTTTAACCGATGTTCGGCTCCTGTCCAGTGGGTCAGTTCATGCAAGGCGACGGAATAAAACTCTTTCACGTCTGCAAACCGGGTGCGCTCCGGCAAATAGATTTCATCAGTCAATGGCCGGTAGTAAGCCTTCTGCCGTGCTTCCTTAATGACGGCCCCTGATGCCTTGAGTATCTGTTCGGCGCTCTCAATCTGCTGAACTTCTCCCTTTGGTGCATCCGGTTGGAGCTTCCCTATTCCGTCAACCTGGTCAAGATTGAAGAGCCAGAAGGGTGAAGCCATGGGGATCTTTTTTTCTTCTTCGGTATCCTTGTCCTCAATTTCCAGCATCTTGAAGAAGACACACATCACGCCTTTTTCACCCTTGCGAACCATGCCGCCCAGTTCTGCCGCCTGCTTGAAGGTCAACCATTGATTGCTTGCGTATCCAGCCTGCCGGGCTGCACTCCATAACAGCAAGACGTTAATCCCGTTATATGGGGCCCTGGTCTTGAAGTTAACCGGCATGCCCTTACCGGTTTCCTTCTCCCAGTGGATACCGTTACCCAGTTGTCCAGCCTCGATCACTTCAATGATTGAATGGGTGACTTGCTGGTAAATGTCCGTTTTCATGGTTGCTTCCCTTCCTGGTTGGTCAATAAACAGAATCAATCTGCTCATTGCTCGCTTTCCCCTGGGGGAACGGGAAGGGGGAAAAAGGCTTTTGAAGGGATAGCACGACTAAAGGCGGTTTTCTCGCCTGCGTTTTCCTGAAATCTGCTCCCCGCTCACTCCTGGCTGGCGGGGCTGCATTTCAGGTTCCGGGCGGGAAAGACTTAGGCGTAACGAAAGAGTTTATGGGTTAAGGCTGACCGGAAACGATAGCGATGAACGGAGTGAGGAAGCGAAGTATGCAATCGAGTGACAGGAAGGAAGAATGACGACTGGCGTGAAGATTGCGAAAAGGGAAGCGAATTGGGGTTAGTCTTCTTCAATTACCAGCCTGACTTCATCTCCATGACTTATATTTAATTTCTGGCTTAATCTGGAACATGAAAGGAGTTCAAGCACATTAGCACCAAGTTCTCCGCAAAATAACCAACATGTAATTTCTTGTTCATTAATCTTAGTTATTTTGGCAGATTGGTATACATAACCATCTGATTGCTTATCCTGTTTTTTCACATTTAGCTGAAATTGTTTGAACCATGATTTGCCTTCATCATCAAGTGAACATAAATTAACATCAACATTAAAAGTACCAGGCACACAACTTTCAATCTCAGGGAATTTAGACTTGCAATTTTCAGTCACTTGGGACCAAGTATTAGACACACAGCCTTTACCTGGAACATATTTACCTTTTAATTTTATTGTTTTCATAAACGATATTCGCCACAATAATCAAGGCGCTCTCAAATGATTAAGTGCTACTAACAATTCACCTTCCATTGGGAACCCACCACCTATTGCCAGCACTCGGTCATGATGTAAAAGCCAGCGTCCATCATTCAATCGATGATTATTATATTCTGTGGGGAATATTTTTTTTAAGCCAACAGGTGGGGCAACTGTACAAGGATTACTTGATACATAAACAATTCTTGATTTATCGTGCTTTATAATCTCTCGCAGCACCTTATTGATATGCTCATCGCTACCACCATATCCAATGATAAGTACAAGATTGGTTCCTTTTGCAACACATTCCAGGCTTTCAAAATATGAATTAAGTGGCTCCGTATATCTAATATTATTTTGTTTATTGATACCAGAAATGATCGGCACAGCAATAACCCTATCCCCTCCCTCTCCAACAATATAAGTTGGAGCATCAAGGTTATTATTGTCTAACCCGAGACACGCCAAAATGCTTGGCAACTTCGGTCTTGGTCATGAGTGGATCTAGCAGCATGGCGGCTGCCTTGCGCACGTCAGCTTTGCTTAACTTGACTTTTCTGCCACCTTTGCGGCCCCGTGCACGGGCTGCGGCGAGGCCGGCAACGGTGCGCTCGCGGATCAGGTTGCGCTCGAATTCGGCCAGCGCCGCAAAGACGTGGAAGATGAGCTTTCCGCCGGCGTTGGTTGTATCGATACTCTCGGTCAGTGATTGGAAGCCGACACCCCGATCCTCCAGGGCATTGATGATTTCCACCAGGTCCTTGAGCGAGCGCCCCAGTCGATCCAGCCGCCAGACAACCAGCGTGTCGCCCTTGCGCAGCACCTTGAGGCAGGTTTCGAGTTCGAGACGATCCAGATCTTTGCCGGACAATTTATCCTGAAATACCTGCTCGCAGCCAGCCTCAGCCAGCGCATCAAGCTGAAGCTCGGGTCGTTGATCCTGGGTGGAAACTCTGGCGTAGCCGATGCGCATCAAACGCTCCTAATCTGTACGATGATAACTATACCAGATTTCTTTACGCATATAATGCCAATTGAATGGTTCTCGCGGCACTGTTAAGATGCGTACAGAAAACGGTGGTTTACTATCGGTGTAGAAAACATCTGCTCAGAAATGCATAATCTCTGCATGAAACCAAAAATCAAGCGCTGGCCCGCAAATATTGCCGAAGCGATTCGCATCTTGGACTTACTGCTCTCGGATGAGGAAAAGCTCGCAATTAGAATTGTGCCCCTTTCCAACCTCAAGCTGCTTCATGCCAGCCTGGGGCGGTTGATTCGCAATGAATTTGGCCTTGTGGCTGGAAACGATGAACTTATTACAACAACCTTGGAGATCGATCCAGATTTGGCATCCATGACGATTATTCGGGAATACTGGGATCATCTACGCGCTGGGCAATCAATGCTCACTCATTGAAAGCAAAATTACGCCAAACTCTTGCCTACGGAGACCTTCAGTTCAGCAAGCCATCGGACAGCAGTTCGGCCATAGCCGTCATTTTCAACAAATGATGGTGATGGCTGCTTTACACAAAATTCCGGACACCCTTGAAATTGGGCTAAACTTACAGGCAGTCGACATCTTGTATGACGGTTGCCGGGCCTTGGGTAAAATTCAACGTGCAGGGCTGGAGTATTTTAAACGTGTAGGAACATAAGAAAACAAAGGGGCTGTCATGAGCGCCAGCGCGTCTCCACTTACCTCAGCTCTCGAGCAATTACGCCTGAAGCTGCTCGATCTGACAGGGCGTAACCGCCTCATCAATTTCAAGCACACCGCAGGCAAGTCTCTCCAGTTTGTTGAAGGGCACCCAGCTGCCATCTATCAAAAGCTGGTTGAAGCGAACAACAAGGCCAACATCAGCGTTCTCGGACTACCTGAACCATCGAGATCAAACTGGGTTGAACGTAACGGTCGGCTGCAGCGACCCGAGCCTCGAGATTGGGCCAAGTCCGAGGGCATCTCTACGGGGTACGACATCTCAGGTGCAGGAGAGGACTCGGATGAATCGAATGTCCTAGCGTTGATGTACCCAGACGATCTGGCCAAACACTGCCGCAAGATCGAGCGCGAGGCCACACTGGCGATTGAAGAAACCGGCGCGAACATGCTCTTCTTAGTGGTGGGGTTCTTGGAGTTCCCCGACCAACGAGACAGCGAGAAGACGTTCACGGCACCCTTGATCAGCATTCCGGTGTCGTTGCAGAAAAAAGAAGTCGCGGGCATCCAGCAGTTCTCGCTCCAGTACACGGGCGACGACATCTCGGAAAATCTCTCTCTGCGCGAGAAGCTGCGCAACGACTTCGGCCTAGTTTTACCCGAACTTCCCGAAGAACAGATTGATGTCAACGGCTACTTCGCCGAGATTCAGGCGATCATCAAAAAGCAACCCGGATTCGCACTCAAGCACCGCGTATCTTTGTGCTTGCTCAGTTTCAGCAACATGCTGCTGGTTCGAGACCTTGATCCGAGCAAATGGCCAGCAAACGGCGATGGAAACTCTCTCATTGACCATCCGATCGTGCGAGAGGTGTTCGAAGGTAGAGCCGACGATGGCGGTGCCGGGCTAAGCCTCGCCGAAGAACACCAGGTGGAAGAAGGCCCCGGAGCCAGCATTCCGCTTGTTTATGACGCCGACAGCTCACAGCACAGCGCCCTCATTGATGTCCTGTTTCACAAGAAGAACCTAGTCATTGAAGGCCCGCCAGGCACGGGCAAGTCGCAGACCATTACCAACTTGATCGCCGCCTGCCTTGCTGAAGGCAAGAAGGTGCTCTTCGTCGCTGAGAAGCTGGCTGCTCTTGAGGTTGTGAAAAACCGCCTCTCCCTGGCTGGACTAGATCCGTTTGTTCTCGAGCTGCACAGCAACAAGACCAACAAAAAACGGGTCTTGGAGGAAATCGCAAAGCGAACCACCTTCAGACCAAACCACCCCAATGACCTTCCTCGTCTGCAACAGCAGTTGGAAGCTCACCGCCAAGATCTAAAAGCCTATACAGATCTGATCAACTCCATCGCTCACAACGCATTTGGATTGACGCTTCATCAGATCATGTGGCGTGCCGAGAAGCACCGCCAAGGCCTGAGTAACGAAGAGAGCATGCTCATCCAGATATCCACCGGCGATGCGACTCAGATTTCAGAGTTTGAATTCAGTCGACGAATGGACTGCCTCGGCTATCTGGGGTCTCAGTACAAATCTGTAGGCGGCTTTGATGCAAGCTGCACCTTTTGGGGGTTCTACCCCGAGCGCCTGATTCCCGGTGATGAGGCCAAGCTCACGCAGATTTTTGAAGCCGTTGATGCTTGGGGCCAGGCGTTGGTGGATGCATCGAAGCACCTCTCTCAGGTGCTCGGAAGCCGAGTCCATAACCTCTCATTGGCATTCTGTGGTGAGCAATTTGCCGTGCTCAAGCGCCTGCTCGATACCGCAAATCAGCAATTGCCGCTGCATCTCATCCCCGGATTCTTTGAGGATGATGAGACTGGGGCGAAAGCCGCTCAAGCAATTGAAGCCTTTGCCAAACAGGTAGAGCAGTTCCACAGCCTTGAGGCCGCGGTCAAAACAGCCCTGAATCTGGAATCTGGTGTCACCAAGTCAGGGGCAGATGACCTCAAAAGTTTGCAACGACTAGCCGAGAGTCTGGGCGCAGATCTGGGTACTCTTAATGATCTGCGCAGCCTGCATCAACAACTCGTTGAGACTACAAGCAAGCTCTCGACAGCCAATGCCACTCTGGTCAACTTCTTTGGCGGAAAGAACATCCCCTATGACGGGTCGCAGCAAAAACTCGAGCAACTGCTCAGATTTACCGAGCTCGTGCTGGATGCCCCTGAAGAGCACTTCCATCTCCAAACGCCCGGACTAACCCGCGATGGCGCAGTCCAAGCTATTGATCAATTGCTTGCTCTTCAAAGGGAGTGGACCGGCCTCGAGAAGGAGCTGGGCGACTCGCTCTATGTGGACACATTGCCGCACGAAGGCGACATCAAACAGGCCATCCTGACGCTACGTGAAGGCGATGCATGGTATCGCATCTTCCAAGGAAGGTGGCGCAAGGCCGTGGGGCTGCACAAGGCGCTCCAGCGCACCAAGCTAAAAATGCCAGGCTACAAGCGTCAGGAGCAGCTCGAGCAGGTCATCAAACTGCTGGGACTCAAAGAGCAGTGGAAAGCGTCGCCGACTTGGACACAGTTTTTCGGCTTCCCAGCTTCCGCTACTCCGATACCGTTAGAGGGATACCTTGCGCTGGCGAGATGGAATCATGGAATCAAAGTCGCCTCAGAGGACATCCAAGCCGTCCTGATCGATCCAATCAGCTTCACAGCCGACCAAGCACGCGCTATGCGCCGTGAGTTTTCATTTGTCAAGCTTGAGATCACGGCTGCCATTGCAGCCTTCAATGATATCAACGAGAAGCTCAAACGCCTCTCCGAATTCAGTGCAAGCTATCTGGTCAGCAAGGTGATCGAGAAGACCGAGGAATTTACAGAGGCGCTCGAGGACCGATTCGAGTGGCTGGAGTTGGCAGCACGAAGCCAAGCCACCTTCAGTCAGGTCATCACCGGATGCGATGCAGCTTTAGAGCGTTCGGCTCTGAAGTCCCAGATTCAAGCAAATGCGCGCGTCAAAGCGCTCCTCGGCGATCTCTATCTGGGCGTGGACACTGACTGCTCATCTGCCATCGAGGCGCTGTCTTTCGGTCAAAGCATCGACGGCCTCAACTTGTCGCCGCAGGTGAAGTACAAGCTGCGTTCTAGCCATCCTATTGAGATATGCCGCATTCTGGCTGCCGCGCTGGAAGACGTTCACACCGGACTTCAGCGGGTTGCGAACCTGAGCTCCGCTTTGTCCCAGTTCGGAAAGTTTGAGCTGGATACGTGGACGGGAGCGCCAGCCGACGAAGACCTCGAGCTCTTTGTTGGAGCCCTGCACGGAGCGTCTCAAAAAGCAGTTCAGGACAAGGATCGCCTGATTCCATGGGCGCTGTACCTGACACGCCGCAAGGAGGCCAGTGAGCTAACCTTGGCCGAGTTCGTGGAGCTTCTTGAGAAAAAGCAAATCAAACCGGACGAACTGTCCGATGCCTACGCCTATTGCACCTACAGCACGATCACTCGCGAGGCGTTCCGCAACATCCCGCAGCTTGGCCGCTTCACGGGACTTAAGCACAACCAGATTCGCGACGAGTTCAAGCGACTGGATAAGGAAATCATTGCACTACGTGGCAAGGCGATTGCCTACGAATGCTCCCGCAAGGCATCTCCACCGCCAGGCAGGAGTGGGGCTCGCGTTGACGACCGCACTGAGATGGTTCTCCTGAACTACCTCATGCCCCAGCAACGCCCACGCATGCCCGTGCGAAAAATCCTCACCCGAGCTGGCGGATCAATCCAAGAACTCAAGCCTTGCTTCATGATGGGGCCACAAGCCGTGGCGCAATACTTGGCTCCGGGCGTCATTAAGTTTGATCTCGTTATCATGGACGAAGCGTCCCAATTAAAACCCGAAGAGGCAATCGGCTCAGTCGCCCGAGGCGCTCAGTTGGTGGTGGTTGGTGATCCGAAGCAGCTGCCACCGACCTCGTTCTTCTCCCGAATGACGCAGGACGGGGATGGCGGGGATGAACACTTCACAACCACGGACGCCGAGAGCATCTTGGATGTTTGCTCGTCACATTTCAGGCCGACCCGCTCCCTGCGCTGGCATTACCGCTCGCAGCACCATTCTCTGATCGCCTTCTCAAACCACAGTTTCTACCGTGGCAACCTGGTGATTTTCCCATCGCCGTATGGGCAAGGGGGCAAGCTGGGTGTTCGGGCCGTTTACCTAGCCGACGCCATCTACGAGAACCAGACCAACCTGCGCGAAGCCAAGCGCGTGGTGGATGCAGTTGTTGAACACATAGCAACTCGACCCAGCGAGTCTCTCGGTATCGTGACGCTGAACATCAAACAGCGTGACCTGATCGCTGAGCTACTGGAGGAGCGTCTGAAGTCAGTACGTGGTGCCGACTCCTATCGTGACCACTGGACTACAGAAGGGCAACCGCTCTTCATCAAGAATCTTGAGAACGTCCAAGGTGATGAGCGCGACGCCATCATCATCTCGACGACCTTCGGCAAACCCCCAGGCTCTAGTGCTGTTCGTCAAAACTTCGGCCCCATCAGCCGTCAAGGTGGTTGGCGACGTTTGAACGTGTTGTTCACTCGCGCCAAGAAGTCGATTGTCATCTATACGTCCTTGCGCCCCGAAGACATCATAATGGACGGGACCACCCCCGATGGTACGAAGGCACTGCGCAATTACCTCGAGTACGCCCGCACAGGCACTTTAACTGCCATTGAAGAAACAGACCGCGAACCAGACAGCGACTTCGAGATCTCCGTTATGGACATGCTCAAGCTGCGTGGCTACGAAGTCACCCCTCAACTAGGCGTAGCCGGCTATCGCATTGACATTGCCGTCAAGCACCCAGACGTGCTAGGTTCGTATCTGGCAGCAATCGAATGCGACGGTGCCTCTTACCACTCAGCGTTGTCTGTACGGGACCGTGATCGTATTCGCCAAGAGATCCTCGAGTCGCTTGGGTGGCGTGGCCGCATTTGGCGTATCTGGTCTACGGACTGGTTCCGCACCCCAAGGCACGAGATCGAGAAGCTCATCAGCTTCCTTGAAGATCTGCGTGAAAGTTGGAAGCCAGAGCACGCGTCTGGCGAGGCATGGATCGAGGAAGGTCAAGGAGCTGGCCAGCCAACGCCCCAGTCAACTCAGAAAACTGAACAGGTTGAGAATACAGCTCAAGCAGAATTGGAGCGTAAGGCCGTTAGTTCTGTGTTGATCAACACAGAAGACGATCTGGAGATCGATGTCGGCGATGTGATTCGCTACGTGGATCTCACCATGCCGAACGACGTGTTGACGGTTCAAATAACCAGTGGAAAGGACGACTTCTCAAGCGGTATCGTCAATGAAACCCGTCCTCTTGCGCAAGCGCTACTGGGCGCGGTCGTCGGTGACGAGGTGGTTCTCCATCTCCCCGGCACCACAGCAAGAATCTTCGTCGTCAAAGAAATTATTAAGAGTTAAGAGTAATAGCCAATTGTGATTGAATACATCAAAAAAACCTATGGGCTGAGGGTGTCCTGAATTGAGCTTGCCTGGGTTTCTGTGTATTTCGCGAATAGCTTCTCGGGAGAGGCTACTTCTCCCTGCGACAGATGAATGCCACTTGATGCCGTACCGTGCCGTCAATGTCGGCAAGCCGCATTACACCCGCCATTCGCCTGAACCATCCTCAATGACAGCAAAGGCCGAGCACTGGACGGTCAGGCTAGTTCAAAGAAAAGGCCTTCAATCGCAGTCAGCCGCTAAGACCAGTATTCGGACAAAGCGAACCTACCTTGAGAGCGGATGCGGTGCGCTGATTGTACATAGCCCAAAAATTAAGTTTAAACTGAGACACTACCGAAAATAGACTGAGATATTCTGGTAATGAGATAAGATTCCACAACGCACAGGAATCTGCGCATAAAGAGAATCAGTCAGGCAATGTGGTGCTATTTG
>JAGWIG010000267.1 GCA_028873515.1 Pseudomonadota bacterium
ATCGGCCACCATAAACATTATTCGATATGGCGTCACGGTGCCAACGGGTATGACAGGTGGGACAATTCCCATGCGGAAAAAGGATCAGATTTCGGTAACTTGGTCAGGAGGCACGGCTCCTGTGATGAATTTTCTTCCCAATCGGTAAATCATGACAACTATCACTCTTGTTCAGCTTGTTGCGCCGGCTCAACTCGCCGCTGCGGATGCGGTGGTATATACTTCTCCTACGCAGACCACAAGCAAAATAGGTCGGGCGGTGTTCACCAACACCACAGCGAGTGTCGTAACTATTACGGCTGGGATTACTCCTGGCACTACACTCGGAGCCTCGACCACATTGATCTCTGCTCGATCTCTTGCCCCTGGCGAATCCTACGTTTCTCCTGAACTGGCTGGCGCGGTTTTGCCGGCCGGATCTGAATTGCGGTGCTATTCGAATACTGCATCGGCGGTGACATTTACCGCTTCCGGGTTGATTGTGCAATGAATATTTCCATAGAGCCTTTTACTCGTGAATTAGCGGCTGAAATCATTCCTTTGGGACAAAAGGCGTGGGACGAATGCTCAGAAATTAAAAAAGATACCTGCGCTTATCACGGACAGCGCGGACTTCCTATTGACCCGCATATTGAGCAATATCTTTATTTGGCGAATAACAATTTGCTCATAGCAATGACGTTGCGCGATGAAAATGAAAAGTTGCGTGGATATGCATTGTTGATTACCTATTACAGCCTTCATTTGAAAAATGAATTATGCGCGAATGTCGATACGTTTTATGTCGAACCTGAATATCGCAAATTCATGCCGAGATTCATGTCAAAAATAGAAAAAGAATTGACTGATCGTAATGTCAGCATTATTGGCTGGCCTGTCACGGCAACAGGAAAACTGTGCCAAATTCTGAAGAAACGCGGCTATATCGCAGACGATGTTGTGATGGAATTAAAGCTGAAAGACATTAAGGAGAGTTCATAATGTGTGTGGCAGCGGCAATTGCGGGAGCAACACTCGGGGCCTCAGTATTAGGCGCGGGAGCGGCTCAATCTGCCGCCAATACACAAGCCGGGGCACAAGAACAGGCTGCGCAAATCCAAGCGCAAATGTTCAA
>JAGWIG010000268.1 GCA_028873515.1 Pseudomonadota bacterium
AAAATGACGCCAAATTATCTGATAACGCTACCGAGCCAGTAGAGTTTGAATCATAGAATCAATTATCTTTTCAAATTGGTAGGTTGTGATATAGGTGATGTGATAATAATTGATTGTAGAGTGTAAACAGGAGGAATAATGAAATTCGCCCATCTTGATAAATCACCCCGACTCCAGCGAGTGCGAGCTTTCCTTGCTGACCATAAAGAACACACCACCCGCGACATCGTTTACGGAGCGCAGGTGATGGCGGTATCGGCTTGCGTCTCCGAGCTTCGCAGCAATGGATTGACGATTTACTCGCGCAGGAAGGAAAACATCTGGTATTACAGGATGGAACCATGAAACCCGTGATTATAGGCCATGCCAAACTTTACCATATGGATTGCATGGATCTTTTAAGGGCGACCCCGGATAAATACTTCGGCCTGGCTTGTGTTGATCCGCCATATGGGATTGGAATGGCAGGCGGAAAGGTTGGAAATTCCCGCGTTGATTACAGGAAATTTGCCGGCAACGATCTAAGCATCCCTGACGCAGAGTATTTCAGTGAACCCCGTCGTGTCAGCGTCAACCAGATCATCTGGGGCGCCAACTACATGACCGATCACCTTCCTCCCTCTCCATGTTTCATAGTGTGGGACAAGGTTCAGCCAGCAGAATTTAGCATGGCCATGGCAGAGTACGCCTGGGCCTCGTTTGATTCGCCCGCAAAAATATTCAGGCAAAGGGTGGTGGGAGCAAATAAGTGGCGCATCCACCCAACCGAAAAACCGATCAGACTCTACGAGTTTTTGCTGACACACTACGCCAAACCCGGTCAGCGTATCCTTGACACCCATTTAGGCTCCGGCAGTTCTGCCATTGCCGCGAACAATTTCGGCTTTGATTTCACGGGAATCGAATTGGATAAGGATTACTTTGACGCAGCCTGTGAGCGGATTGAAAACGCCTATCGTCAGCAAAGGATGTTTCCATGAACCGCGATAACTTCATGACGCGCACCATTTTCTTGCGTAGCCCGGATCAGGTCGAAGTATGTCATCGTATTTTGGACAATCTTCCTCTTGATTCCGATCATCCTCTTCAGGTCAGGTTCA
>JAGWIG010000106.1 GCA_028873515.1 Pseudomonadota bacterium
ATCTGATTGGGATGCACTTCAAATTGCTGCGCCAGTTCGGCCAGCGTCTTATCGCCTGCCAATGCGGCCAACGCCACTTTGGCCTTGAATGCCGGTGAATGTGTTCGTCTCGTTCTCTTTGCCATTGCCTGCTCCATTCTTTGCCCTTTTGGGCATTGTATGTCAACGGCTCATCCACTTAGCAGATTGTTCAAATTTCCTGGACCACTTCTCTCTCCCCATCCAGTTGCCTCACAAATTATCATGAGGTTCAACTTCTGGTGATACTGACCGGTAGCAAAGAGATACAAAAAAACAAATGAAAATTCCTCTTTGAATTATTACTTCTAGTATTTTTAGATAATTTCTATATAAGTATTAAAATTCAAACCGCCGAATCAATATTACCTCCGTGCTGTAAATTCTAGTGAACAGCCTCCCCCATAGGGAGAGGCCGTCTAATGAATAATATCCTCCTTGTCTGTAATGTATGGGTCTAAGATAACCTTCCGAACCGCCAGGTCCGAAAGTTCAGGCAGAAAGCGGCCAAGCCTTTTGCCTGTCCCTGCTGTTGCGAAGCCGCCAGGCTTCCGCTCCATTCCTTCGCACCTGCTCCAACCTTTCGGGACGATGTGCCCCATCGCTGCAGTCTTGTCTGCTCCCGGGACGCTTCGGTCGTATCGCGCCACCGGTCATCCCCTACTCAGTCAGTCTCCCCCGGCGGGGTCTTGTGGATTCGGTGCCACCCGAACCCGACCCCGTCGGTTCCTGCGTTATTTGCAGGCTAATGCATGCATGAACGCCATTGTCTCGGCCAGCAACCTAGCCTTCCGGCTTTCCGTAGATTTCCCCTGCCCGATGTTCCATAGCGGCTAAGGTACTCGGCTGCTGCTTCATCGACTACGAGCCATGGTTTCATACCTATGGCTTCCATGCATTCCGCACAGCATCCTTCTGGATGCCGTTAGTGGTTTAAGCTATCCATCGACCCTGGATTTCTCCAGGTGCCAGCTGCGCCAGGTTTCCCCTTGCAGCCCTGCCGTGTTGCCACGGCCTCAGAAGCCATCCACTGCGGCAGGCGTTACGCTCTTCCGAGTCGTCCCGCCGGGGGGACTGGTTACCCCCTTTCACCTTGCAACCGGTCGATTCCCCGTTACCGGGGCCGCCGTGTCCGCGTCGCCCAACGTCTTTTATATTTAATTGGGTCGAAGGAAGGAATTGCACCCTCCAGCGCCCATCGTAGCCGCACCAGCCCGATTAAAGGCATGCGGCTTCAGCAAGTGCTTGGGTGTCCCGGTTGGCATCCGGAATACCCGGTTCTGTTGGCAACAGAACGTGTCTTGTTCAGACGGAATGGATACAAAGTTGGCGGCTCTGCCCCCTGCCTTCCCACCAAAGCACGGGGCAGCGTCGCCGGAGTGTTATCGATTCAGCCGCTTTCGCGCTGAACGGGTCCTGGGTTTGTTCCATCTGGCCTGATTCGTATAGGTACCCGTTGCAAAAAAAAAAGGAACATCCTTACATGCCCTGATACCTATACATCGATATATCCCGCAATCAAGGAGTTCTGCCATGCCCCCGATGCTTAAAATGCCCCGAAACAGGACGGCCACGATGCAGCTCACGCTCACCTTGGTGGCCCGGGGATATGTCTATTTCACCCAGGGCCAGGTGGATTCCGGCAAACGTGAACGCTTCATTGCCAAGATGCAGGAAAGATATCAGGTACTGGCCACCCCCCAGAAGCGGGCTTTGCTCAGGAAGAAAGGTCAGGCCAACGTGCATCTTATCCTTTACCCCACAGATGAAAAGCAGACGACTTTTGACTGGTGGCTGCTGGCCACGTCCGGGGAGGGAGAAATATTTGACCAGGAAACCATGAGGGACGCCCGGAACAAGAGCAGCCGGCTCACATGGGAACCTTATGAACTGGTTGAGCGGCAACGGACCGGGCAACAGGGGGGCGGACGGGCCTGGACCTGGAGACGAACCCGGGACGACATGGAGGCCTGGCGTGCCCTGCTCATTCAGGAAGCCCGGCATCCGAACCCAACCAGCATCCAGGGAGCCCTTACCGCCTTATCCCACTCTCCCGGCTTCGCCGGCATCCGGGAGCAGACCCGGGGCCTCTACCGCCTGGTCCAGGAAAAGACGTTCCATCAGCTTGAGTATCCCCAACTCTTCTGGGTGAGGTTTTTACGTCTTTATGATGAATAAGCGTCTTCCCGGTTGCTATACATCCTGAGCCCCATCGCTCATTTCTATCACAACCAGGACAACATCATGAAAAGACGAACCTATACCCCCAGGAAAATCCAGCAGCTGACCGAACTCTATGTCAAGGAAGGCGAAGACTCGCAAGCCTTCAGGATGGCCTTGCGCAACTTCTACCAGGTCCAGGTGCTGCAGATGGTCAAGGCCGCAGAACCCCTAATCAGCTATAACCTGAACCACCGGATGCTGGCGTTTGATGCCCTGGAATCCCTGGTCATCGCCCTGGTCATGGGAGCCATCCATCAGAAGCTTCATGCTTCGGAGAAGGGTTCCGCACCCCGTGTGTTCCCGCTTCAAGGCATGCTTACCTTAAAGGCCACCCACTATGACCAAGAACCCTTTGTTGGATGACACGATGCCAGGATTGTTCCCCCCGCACCTGAAGATTGGGGAAGCCGAAGGCCTGTATCAGGCCGAACTGGAACTCCTGCGGCTCATGGATGAACGCTGTATCGCCTGGGGGCTGACCCGGAAGCAGCTGGCTGACACCTTTGGTGTGAGTCCTGTCCTGTTCCTGGAATACCGGACAGGCAAAAGAAACCTGAGACGGGCCCCATCGGAACTGCTTGAACAGATAGCCCAGTTTATCGACTGGCCCAAGGACAAGGTGTTTCGATGGATAGGACGCCCCTATCCCGGATAAATCCTTATTGCTGATTCAGCCCTGTCCTAAGACAGGGCTTTTCTTTGGCCCCTTTGTTTGCATATAAAACCCGGCATAAGCAAGCATGGATGGAATCCTCTAATCTGGAAATTAAAGTGAAGGGGTTAAAAGATTTGACTCGGTTTCCAAGAAATCTTCAATTTCCTTTTTGTTGTATTTGATGTTTTTACTTTTAAGACTGGGATGTTCCTCCAGTTCTATCTCAATCATTTCAATATATAAATCACACAAATCCTGCCAGGAAGTCGGACTGTCCTTTCTTACCTGATTGATATACTGTTCAGCAGCACTGTAGTAACCAAAAATCCAATTTGAATAGTAGTGCCATGCCAGCCATTTATCTAACACACTCTTATGTACAAGCACAGCTATGCCTTCAAAAAAATCCAGCACCTGGTCAACATTAGAAATGTTATTTGAACTATTATCCTTTAAAAAATATTCTGCTGCATTCTGGCGGACCTGTTTCATTTCCTGCCGATTAAACCGTTCTTCAAACTTCAACAATGTTTCAACACCAGAAGAATACCTTGCACGCTCGCTTTCCTCACGCGACCTTATGCTTTCCTCCCTTAATACAAAGCTGTTATAGGCTGTAGCAATAGCAATAATTATTGTTGCAATGGGTAATACGTAATAGGTTATTGCCGCATAGTAATTAATCGCAAACATAAAATATCCCCTTATTACTACTAATATCCAGTTCTCTACTATACTTGCATGGCCCTTATTTCAAAGCACTTCCATTCGAAATATCCCGTTTTTTGCTGTAGTTACCCACCTACTTTAATTCAAAATTGCTATACCTGGAGAGCATCGTCGCTCGGATACTGCAAAGGACCCATTCCATGTACTACAGCGCCACCCTCACCACCCCGGACCAGGTCAGGCACTGCATGCTCTGCATTGCCTCCGACAAGGAATCAGCCCTGCTTGCCGCCCAGCACAGTTTCAGGGAAGGGCAGGAATACACGATTATCCCTTTGCCAGAAGAAGCCCAGGGCATGAGCCTGGAAGAGCTTGTTAAAAAATATCCCTGAATGAAAGGGGAAAAGGAGCATTCCGGAAGAAACGGTGACTATACATAGTGCAGATGAGCAAAAGATAACTCCGTGGTCTTTGTCACCTGTCGATGCCAGCTCCACAATAGTTGTCCTTGTTTGATTCTTCCCCCTCTCGCGAAAGCCTGAGGGGGTTTTATTTATACTATCTCAAACATCCAACTATCTAAAATCGAAGAAAAAAATAATACTTATCTCTTGTTTTTCAAAAAAAAATCAAAAACAAAATAAATAATGGATATTGTCATTGCTTATTAAGCAGCTCATTCTTTATTATTAAAATTGCATAACACCAAAGTGAAACAAACCTACTTTCATGTAGCTAATTTCCACATAACAGGATAATAAAATGAAAGGTCAATGGATAGGCATTTATCAAGGTTCAAATAATGGAGACATCATTGTCAATATTGATGAACAACCATCTTCCTTCGATGGCATAGTCTTCCTGCATGACGAAAATCCACAACTCCCAATTCTAGCGGCAACATTTAGCACCCAAAACAAAAGTGAGACATTCGAATTTCGAACCAGCGAGATTATGCCCATAAATCCTGAAACCAAACTGATTGATGATTGGGAAAATGTTAATAAATATTATAATAATCATGGAGAAATTATAATCCCTAAATTTGCCGAAGTTACAGGCTCATGGTCAGAGAAATCCTTAATCTTTTCATGGTCTACTAATATTGGAACTCATGGCAGTTGTACTCTTGAGTCTTCAAAAGCAAAAGAGCCATCCAAGCTTGCCCCAAAAATTTTTGAATGGAAAGAATTTAAAGAATATATTCCGATTATGACTGGTCGAAAATTCATATTTAGGGGGCAACGAAAACCACATCGTTTAAGGACATCATTTCACCGGGCTAACAGATTTCATGTTCATCGATTTGTAAACCGCGATATCCAAATGCTCCATAAGCATTTAAGTGGTAAAACCAAACATTTATTCAATTTAAAAAATCCAGATGAAAATGGGGCATTTTTTAATCTTGTTCAGCATCACGGGTATCCAACACCACTACTAGACTGGACTTATTCCCCCTACGTAGCCGCATTTTTTGCATTCCGTAATATTTCAAGTGAAGAAGCAAAAAAATCAAAGCTAGATGAAAGAGTCCGAATCTATTCATTCGACATGGAAAAATGGATAAATGAAATGGAACAAATACAAGATATTTTGCCAGCCACCCTTCATATATCAATTGGAGAGTTTCTAACAGTGGAAAATGAGCGCATGATTCCTCAACAAGCCGTATCATTTATCACAAATATCGATGATATCGAATCATATATATACATACGGCAAGGCATGAATAATTGTGAGTATTTATCAGCTATGGACATACCTGTAAACAGTCGAGATGAGGTTATCCAGGAACTAAACTATATGGGAATCACTGCCGGGTCTTTGTTCCCTGGGCTAGACGGTGCATGTGAAGAACTGAAGGAGCGTAATTTCAAATATTATTAAAATTTGTTTTAATCTATATGAATATAAACACTTTAATAATGCAGATTCAAGTTTGAAGTGCAATGCCTGGTTTGAAGAATACCTGATTGGGTGTCAGATATCCAAGCCGTTTACGTGGTCGATTGTTCAATCTTTCCATTGCCGTATCAATCTCCAGTTGTGTAATGGTGGTGAAGTCCCTGTTCT
>JAGWIG010000107.1 GCA_028873515.1 Pseudomonadota bacterium
CCTTGCACCGAAAATTGACTTGTATACTGGCTTTTGAATTTCTTTAACTGTTTCCATTTTATTTCTCCTTTGTGTGTTTGTGTTGCTACAGTTCCTATAATACACGCATTAAAAAATAATGCAAGCATTTATTTAAAATATTTATCCGAATGTGAATGGCATGCGCCTCCCCGAATCGGACAGGCGGAAAAACAACGGCATGAGCCGGAAGACCGTTCACATCCTGATAAACCATTTTCAATTTAATTATTCCCTATTATGAAAAAAGAATTGCAAGTCGAGTATCGGGAAATCGGGTCGCTGATTCCGTATATTCGCAATGCCCGCACGCATAGCGATTCCCAAGTGGCACAGATTGCGGCAAGCATCCAGGAATTCGGCTGGACCAATCCGATCCTGGTGGATGGAGAAAACGGGATTATTGCAGGCCATGGACGCGTTCTGGCCGCCCGCAAGCTTGGCATGGACAAGGTGCCGGTAATCGAGCTTGCAGGATTGAGCAAGGCGCAGAAACGGGCCTATATCCTGGCCGATAACAAACTGTCACTCAATGCCGGCTGGGATGATGAAATGCTCTCCATCGAGCTGGGGGAGCTGGATATGGAAGGGTTTGATCTCGACCTGATTGGGTTCAGCGAGGATGAACTGGCTACTCTGTTGAACAAGCCGGATGGAACGACTGGATTGACGGATGAGGATGAAACACCCGAAGTCCCAGACAATCCTGTCTCGCAACCGGGTGATATCTGGATTCTTGGCAAGCACCGCGTGATGTGCGGAGACAGCACCAGCTTGGCTGATGTGGAAACCCTGTGCAACGGCGTTGCAGTCGACATGCTTCTGACAGACCCGCCATACAACGTTGCCTATGAAGGCAAGACGAAAGATGCCTTGAAGATTCAGAACGACAGCATGTCTGACAATCAGTTCCGCCAGTTCCTGCGTGATGCATTCTCGACAGCCAATACGGTCATGAAGCCCGGATCGGTGTTTTACATCTGGCACGCCGATTCGGAAGGATACAACTTCCGTGGGGCGGCAAAGGATGCTGGCTGGATAGTTCGCCAGTGTCTCATCTGGAAGAAGCAGACCATGGTGATGGGTCGCCAGGATTATCATTGGAAACACGAACCTTGCCTTTACGGATGGAAAGACGGCGCAGGGCATTTATGGGCTGCCGACAGGAAGCAAACCACAATCCTGGAATTTGACCGTCCTTCCAGAAATGCAGAGCATCCCACGATGAAGCCTGTGGCCTTGTTCGAGTACCAGATGCTCAACAATACCAAGGGTGGGGATATGGTCCTGGATAGCTTCGGTGGTTCGGGAACCACCTTGATAGCAGCAGAAAAGAATGGTCGCTATGCCCGGATCATGGAACTTGATCCGAAATACTGCGACGTAATCGTGAAACGCTGGCAGGATTTTACAGGTCAGGAAGCCAGGCTTGAAAGCAACGGATGTTCATTTTTGGATATAAATAATGCGAGGTAGAAAGCCCTATATACCCACAGAAGAACATCGTAAAATGGTTCAATCCTTAACCGGATTGGGAATTACCGAAGATGACATTTGTAAAATGATTAATAATCCTCAAACAGGAAATCCCATTAGTCCAAAAACATTAAGAAAACATTACCGCAATGAATTAGATACAGGAAATATTGTTGTAAATAGCAAAGTCGCGCAAAGTTTATACAAGAAAGCAACGGGGGATGGAATAGGTTCTGTTGCCGCTGCTATTTTCTGGTTAAAAGTCAGGGCTGGGTGGAAAGAAAAACGTGAAGAACTGGATAGACCATCTGATTTGCTTAACGACCCTGACCCCGATGTATGAAAGTCAACCTCCCCAAGCTTCATACAGGGCAGGTCGGCTTTGCACGGGCATTCAATGAAAACCGGTTATCGGTCTTGCGATGCGGCAGGCGTTTCGGCAAGACCACCATGCTCGAACGATGTGCGGCCAAATGGTCGGTTAAGCGTGAACGTATCGGATGGTTTGGCCCGACCTACAGCCTGAATATCCCGACTTATAAACGTCTTTACAGAATGTTGAGGCCGGTCATTGAATCGGCTTCCAAGATAGATCGTATCATTGAACTCAAGACCGGCGGAGCCATAGAATTTTGGACGCTTCAGGATGAGGATGCCGGGCGGTCACGGTATTACGACAAGGTCATCATTGACGAAGCCTCATTGATTGACAAGGGGTTGAAGGATATCTGGGAACAGGCAATCGCCCCTACGCTTCTTGACCGCAATGGCAAGGCAATCATGGCCGGAACCCCGAAAGGGATGGATTCCGACAATTTCTTTTACGAAGCCTGCATGGACAAGAGTCTTGGCTGGTTGGAGATGCATGCTCCAACCAGTGCCAATCCGATTCTTTCACGAGAAGTGCTGGACAAGCTTCCTGAACAATATCCCGCTTTGGTCTACCAGCAGGAGTATCTCGCCGAATTTGTGGACTGGAACGGAGCTTCCTTCTTCGGGCTGGATAGCTTGCTGATTGAACATGAGCCGGTTGAATATCCTTACAAGACGGATCAGGTATTTGCCGTGGTCGATACCGCCTCGAAAGACGGGATGGAGCATGACGGAACCGGCGTCATCTTTTATGCACGATCCAAATATGCAGGCATCCCTTTGGTCATACTGGATTGGGATGTCGTGCAGATTCAGGCCTCCCTTCTGATTGACTGGCTTCCTGCCATTCATGCGAGACTTGAGCAACTGGTCAAGGAAACGCAGGCGAGAGAAGGAAATGTAGGCATCTGGATTGAAGATAAGGACAGCGGGATTTCCCTGATTCAGTCCGCATCCCGACAAGGGTTGCCGGTTGCACCCATTGATTCGGTTCTGACCTCACAAGGCAAGGAAGGCCGCGCCATTGCCGTCAGTCCACATGTCCATCAGGGACGGGTGAAATTGAGCCGCTATGCCTATGACAAAATCACGAATTACCGTCAGCAGAACAAGAATCATTTCATTGATCAGATTTGCGGGTTCAGGATGGGGCAGCATCGCAAGGAACACAAAAAGGATCTGCTCGATTGCTTCACCTATGGCATTGCCATCAGTCTTGGTGATGCCTATGGATTTTGACAAAGTGGGAAATGATATCAATTTTTTGGTCATTTTTAGGGTAAAAGTGGGAAATGACAGTCATTTTTGAAGGGTCGGTCTCAAAAAATACGGGGGTTATAAAAATGAAAGTGGGAAATGGCGATTTTCTGGCCTCGGTGTTTGAAGGACAATATTGATGGCGGTCAATTCAGGCGTCGATAACGGAGCCAGTGCCTATCTGTCCACGACCAACGGCTTGTCTTCTTCCCTGCTTGACTTGCTGGTGGCGGATGAGATTGTTCCGGGTACGGACCCGAGTTACCAGATATGCAAGATTATCTACAGCTATCATCCCTTGGGTGCGAAGATGGCCGAATCCCCCATCGGCATGGCACAAAGTCAGGAACGGGACATTTCCATTCCGGGTGCGCCGGAAGATGATTTGAAGCTGGCATTCAGGAATGAATGGGACAAGACGGGTGTCATCGGGGCGGATGTCATCATCTATAACCTGATGAAGACCTCCCGTATTTACGGTATTGCCTCGCTGGTGGCGGGCGTCAAGGATTTCCCGACCAATGAGCCGCTTCCTTGGGACAGGCTCCATGAAGCGGACATGTATTATAACATCATCGACCCGCTGAACAGTGCGGGAAGTCTGGTCCTGAACCAGGACCCGAATGCGCCGGATTTCCAGAAGCCGACCTATCTCAAGGTCGCCTCCAAGGATTATCATCCTTCGCGTGCGGTCATCATGATGAACGAGCAACCGATTTATATCCAGTGGTCGAATTCAGCCTTCGGATTCGTGGGACGGTCTGTCTACCAACGCGCCCTGTTTCCCCTCAAGTCTTTCGTACAAAGCATGATTACGGATGATGCGGTGACGCAGAAGGCCGCGATTCTGGTAGCCAAGCTGAAATCTCCCGGCAGCATCATTGATTCGGTGACGCGGGCTTTCTACCAGTTCAAGCGTCAAAGCATCAAGGGAGCCAAGACCGGGAATGTCCTTTCCATCGGAACCGATGAGAACATCGAATCCATTGACTTGAAGAACATCCGGGATGCAGCGGAATTTGCCCGCGAGAACATCCTGAAGAACATCGCCACCTCGGCCAACATGCCGGCATCCATGTTGAATCAGGAAACATTGGCGGAAGGGTTCGGGGAAGGCTCGGAAGATGCCAAGCAGATAGCACGGTACATTGACCGGTTAAGGATTGAAATGGGGCCGGCGTATCAGTTCATGGATGACATCGTCATGCGCCGCGCATGGAATGCCGATTACTACAAGACCATCCAGAGACGCTATCCAGGACAATACGGGAAGGTTCCCTACGAGACCGCCTTCTATCAGTGGAAAAATGCTTTCAAGGCGACATGGCCCAACCTGCTCAAGGAACCGGATTCGGAACTGGTGAAGGTGGATGACATCATCATGAAGGCCGCCATCGGTACGGTTGAGGTATTGGCTCCCATGCTCGACCCCTCCAACAAGGCAACCTTGGCGGTCTGGCTGGCGGATGTGATGAATGACCGCAAGATGATGTTCTCCAGTCCTCTTCTTCTGGATGAGGAAGCGATTGCCCAATATGTCCCTCCTGAACCGGAAAAGGAGCCGGAAGTTCCCCCTGAAGCCTACGAAACATGAAAAGTTTTCATGAACTGCTGACCGAGGCCGTTCGGGACATTGCCGAGCATGGCTATGACAGTCAGGAGCGGCTTGACAAGTGGATGAAGCTACTGCGTGACGCGGCTGAACAGGATGCTCCATCGGTGGAAGAACTTCGAGGCCGCATGGATGAGGCGTTGCGGGCCATTTATCGCAGGAATGTGGAACGCGCCGCGATTCTGCGGTTTCATCCGAATGTTGACCGCTATACCCTGGACAGGATACGCCCGGACTTACGTCTGGAACTGGATCGACGCATTCTTGCCTCAGCCGACCTGATCAAGCTGAATCGTGCCCAAGCCATCGACAAGACCTTGCAACGGTTTTCCGGTTGGGCCACCTCCATCCCCCTTGGCGGCTCAAGGGTGGTCGAGAAAGCGGAAGTCAAGAAACTTGTGGGGAAATCTCTGGCCCGGATCAAATATGAGGGCAGGAGATTGACGATTGACCAGGGTCATAAACTGGTCAGTTCCATCAATCATGTCGTGGCCATGCAATCCGGTGCCATAGCCTTGCAATGGCACAGTCACTGGAGACAGCCCGGCTATCATTACCGCCCTGACCACAAGGAACGGGACAAGAAATTTTATGCCATCCGGGACTCATGGGCGGTCAAGGAAAAGCTCATCAACAAGGGTGAAGGCTATTCCGATGAAATGACCCAGGTCTCCGAAGAACCTTTTTGCCGGTGTTTCGCGACCTATTTCAACCAATTACAGGATTTGCCCGACAGCATGTTGACCGCCAGGGGCAGGAAATTGATCAAGGATTAGACGATGCCGATTCATAAAGTGGAAGGGGGCTGGAAATGGGGAGAGCATGGACATGTCTATCCTACGCGCGAAGGAGCGGAAAAACAGGC
>JAGWIG010000108.1 GCA_028873515.1 Pseudomonadota bacterium
CTCTTCTCACAATCCTTGCATTTTCCATAGGTGTTCTTACACTCACTGCTCTCATGACCATAGCCCAGACATTGAAAGCATAGCTTTGTTTGTTTTGTTTGTTTGCTGGAGTTGCTCGTGACAAAGACCATTTAAAAGGCCAGTATCTAGAGCAGAGAACCGAATAAACAGTTTATCCCTATACTCAACGGACTTCGACAGCATTAATTTTGATCTAGCCCCTCTTCTGCTCGTTGACATAACATGGAAATGAAACGTCGTATGGCATTGAGGGGCATGGAACTGGTAGTGGCCGCATCAGTTCGTGGGGAGCCCAGGAACCTCATCCTCTCAGCTTCGAGGGCTGGGCATTTGCAGATTAGGTGCTCGGAATCCTCCTCTGCTTCCATACAGAATCTGCATTCAGATGTCTGTGTGTCATTCACCAGGCTTGAGTGCCTGTTGAAATAATTGTGGCCAGTGAGGAGCTGGACCATCCACCCGAAGTCTTGCCTGCTCTGCCGGAGCAATTCCATACTTCTGGCTTTGTTAACTACCGGCCAGAACAATTTGCTTTGTCTGGCCATTGGTAATTTGCGCCATCGATCATCCCACTTCCGGGTTGTTATTGCATCGATGTCGGTTTTGAACTGATTACTCGAGACCGGGAGAACAGGCTCGGGGTCCAGCGGTATCAGTTCAGTAGCCTCCTTGGCAAGGAGGGTGGCAGATTGACTGTCAGTTTTGCCCTCAAGGGCTTTTATCCAGGTGAGTCGGACCCGGTGAGTACGCACTTGCGCTAGCGTATCTAGTATTTGCATGGTGGCAAGCACCGTTTGCGATTTCGCCACTGGGTTATTCAGTGCATGCAGAACAGCCTGAGAGTCACAGTTAATTGTGATATTCCCAGGTATGTTCAGGTCCACGAGCATTTCGGCCGCTCTATGAATAGCCAAGAGAGCAGCCTGAAATGCCGTGGGGAAGGTGCCAAGGGGAATCTTGTCCCACTTAACAGTATCATTGTTATAGGTAATGCAAATTCCACCACCTGCCCGATCATTAAGACGAAGACCGGTTGTGGAGCATTGTATGGGGCTACAAGTTCTTGTCCCATGTTTCAGAGAGTCCATGTCCACGTCATAGTGACGAGTCCACTTTTTAAATTCGGGGATCTCATCCCACACATAATCGTGTGAAGGAAGGTCCTTCAGGATGTCTGTTAGAGCCCTACGGTGGCCTCTCGCCGTGCCCACTCCAACTCCATCCCAGATCTCGGCACGGATATTCCTAATTCGATGCCATGTCTTGGCCACTTGCCCCTCAAGATATAAATCCATAGGAGGAAGATAGCCCATTATTTCTAGTGCTGCCGTTGGAGTGCTTCTCCTAAAGCCACCCCAGGTCGTCAGCGCCAATCTTGTAAGTCTTTGACACTTTGTCATGATGTCGGCTGCTTTAACAGCTCGCCACCAAACTACCGCTCCGTAGCTAAAAGCGGGCCGGATAATTCCTGTGAACATCCAGCGCATGTTAAGTGGGGAGGGCCCGTAGGTGGTGCCCACCACTTGTTTGTATTGAAAGAGGCGTATTTTGGCCTTCTTTAGTTTGTCTTGGATGTGAGCTTTCCAGTTTAGTCGTCCGTCCAGGGTTATGCCCAGGTATTTGACTGTATTACTGTAAGGCACATCCAAGCCATTCATTCGGAGTGGGTCGCAAGTCCATTTCCGTCTATGAGTGAAAACTACAGCCACCGATTTACTAGCACTGAATTTAAGCCCTTGGCTCGTTCCCCATTCAGTTACTCGGTCTAAGGCGAGTTGTGTGTTGCTAATAAGCGTCTCAAGAACCGGTCCCCTTGCAATTAAAACAAGGTCGTCTGCATATCCGCAGGCTTTGATCGGTCCCTCGTTAAATAAATTTAGTACAGTGTCAAAAGACAAATTCCAGAGGACCGGGGATAGAACACCCCCTTGAGGGGTTCCTCTGACTAGTTTCCGACTGACATGCACTCCCTTGTAGTCAACCTGTACCTTCCTGTTTCTTAGGTACTGGCCAAACCATCCGAGGAGCGTTTTGGGAGTATCTCGCTGAGCAAGACTCTGTAATATGCCATCTGGCAGTAAGTTGTCAAAGGCTCCTTCAATATCGAGGAAAGCTCCGACTGCAAAGCCTTTTTGAAGGACTTTGCTTTCTAGGTAGTCAACTGTATCACTTAGGGCCGTCTCAGTTGACCTGCCTTTACGAAATGCATGTTGATCTTTATGCATGCCTTTCGTTTTCAGGATCGTCTCCTCCAGGTGCCACAGGAGTAGACGTTCCATAGTTTTAAACGCAAACGACATTAAGGAGATCGGTCTCCATGAACGAGGTTGTGCGTAGTCGTCCTTGCCAGTCTTTGGAATAAAGATGGCCTTGGATAGGCGCCATTGCCTTGGAACATACTCAAGGACGAGGCTTGCCTCATATAAACAACCCAGCCGAAGGAGCATCGGGGAGGGTAAGTGTTGTAAGACTATGGGTTTTAAATTATCAAAACCCGGTGTCTTATATGGTGAAAACTGTGCTATTGCCATCCGGATTTTCCCAGGAGACAGCCAGTCACGGATTTCGGTTTGGGGGATAACCAAATGGTTTCCATTGACTTCATCTGAGTCGGGCAAGCTACCAGGGAAATGCTCATCCAGGAGCTTGCCAATTGATCCCTCTGGGTCTGTCGCACCTGAGATCAGGCCCAAGGTTTTATTCCTGTTTCGTTGCAGGATTTTGTCTAGTGTGGCTAACTTCTTAGAGGAGTCAGCATCAGAGCAGAAGGTTTGCCAGGAGGTGAATTTGGCCTTATTTACCTCTGATTTATAAGCACGTTTGGCTTCAAGGTAGGATTCATGATCCACTACCTCGCCACTGCGAGACCACTTCGCCCAAGCGTGTTTTGCATGGTTCCGATATATTTTGAGCTCCGCCGTCCACCAACTATTTCGCTTTAATCTCCTAGCGGGGAAGAATGACGGAGTTCGCTTTTCTAAAACTAACATTATGTCAGTGTTAAGGGAATCCAGTTCGGCCTCCAGTACAGCATTGTTCCAGTATTCTGGAGCAACCCAGGCTGTACCGATGTCCTGGAGGTCACTGTCAAACATTTTCCAATCCGTGAGCCGCCAGTTTTTAACCGGTCCCGTCTCAGGATGGTGAAAATTCAGTGAGAATTCTATAAGTTTATGATCAGAGAAGAAATCCTCTAGGGTCACCTGCCAGTCGGCCATGGCATCATAAAGTTGGTAATGAACAAGCGTTATATCAATAATTGACTGCGCTCGTACAGTTTGAAAGGTAGGGAGGGAGCCGTGGTTTAACAAATGAAGATTCTGACAACTGATAAATACTTCAAAGTCGTCTCCTCGTTTATTATTAACCGGACAGCCCCAGGTTTCACTATGGGAGTTGGTGTCAACAGCCATAATAACAGGATATCTTTTACTAGCACAAAATGATAGCAATTTAATCAGCTCCTCGGAGATGGTTGGTTTGGTGATGTCCGCGTAGACGGAGATAACCACGATGTTAGGATGATCACTGAAGCCTGTATGCCAGAGGCAGGCGGCCACATCACTCGTAGTGAACTCATCCATAGCCCATGTGTGTAGGTCCGGAGTGGCCAGGATTGCTGCACGAGGGTTCTTTGTTGCGAATATTTGGCAACCTCTCGGAAATCCGCTGAGGTGGCCAGTTCGGGCAAAATACGGCTCCTGCAACAAAGCAAAGCACGGTAAATTACTCCATTTAGCCATACAAAGAGAGAAATTAGAGGTAGCTACTTGACTCTTTTGTAGGTTAAGTTGTTTAAAAATAATTTTAGTGTGTGGCGTTGTCTGTTCAGACGCACCACCTGGTCCATGGAGTGGACCGTTAGGATTGAACGAACATTTTGATCTAGCACCTTTAGACATCACAGTGTAAAAATGCATTAATGGGCTAAGTATTGGGGAAATACTTAGCTGGTTTTGGAGGTGGAGGCCCCGAGGGTGGTCTCCATCTGGTCAGCAAGAGAAGCTGCAGTGACACGCTCCTGCAGTTCCTTTTTCCCAGCATACTGGACCCGGCGAAGGTCCGTGCCAAGGTTTAGGACCCATGGCTCCTCCTGAGCGGAGAGGCAGTGGGCCACCTGGTCGTCGATCCCAAAGACGAACATCTCCTTATTCCCGACTGTAGTCTCGGTACGGAGGTAGTCCATGCGACCGTTGAAACCTGGAGTGTAGAGGCGAGCAAGCTCGATCACCTCATCCGGGATCATGCCGTTCAGGCCCTTGGTCACCAGGCGGATCTGGCGTAACTCGCCGATGTCGTCTCTGGACCAGGCCCGAAAGGTAGTACCGCCGATGTCAATCTCGGACACCACTTTGGAGTACCAAGTTGCCGTCTCGGCGTTTTTGCAGGCAATCTTCCCGGCCCCCTTGGCGGAGAGCTGGATGAAGGCGGTCTGGAGTTGGACGTGCCCTTCGACTTTGCCGTAGTCTAGGACCCGTTTGCGTAACCTCCCCGTCAGGATGGAGAAGTTGTCTTCGGAGAGAGGGACACGCTCCTGTCTGCCGGTGTACACAGAGAGCATGTACGGGTAGGAATCTTCGACCGCCCGAGTTGCTGCTGCTGCATACGACTTTTGGTTGGAGGAGACGAACGAAGCGGGCGGTTTCTGCTGGCTGTAAGAAACCCCTACATTCGACGCTCTTTTGGCAGGAGGAGTGACTCCGGATTTTAACCCGTCGTTCTTTCTCTTCCCGGGCTGGGAGGCGCTCACCGGAGGAGGGATACTACGACCTCCACCCGGCCTTCCGCTTTCCTGGCCTCTCGATCCCGTGTTGGATCCCCGTGGGTCGCCTCGACCTCGACCAGACTGGGACGGGAGTGAAGACGGACCGGCGGTTTCGGCATCGGCGACCTGGAACATTTTCCGCACCTGCTTGTCCGTGTAGCCGGCCTCGTAGAGGGAGGGGTGCTTGAGACGGCGCTCAGCCTCCTGTTGTTGCCATTTGGCCTTTTGGTCGGCGAATCTACGGCCTCGCTTTGTTTCCTTCCACTCCTCTCGCTCGCCTCGCTCGGCGGCGTCGGACTCGGAAGGAGTTTGGGAGCCCGGACGGACGACTTCACGTCCGGACTGGTTGGAGAAGCTCCCGGGGCGGACCACGCTCGCTCCGGAAGACTTTGAAGACCCCGAGGACCCGCGGGACCCCGAGGATGGGTTGCCTCCCCTGCCGCGATTCATCGTCGGAGAGGGGGGGGAGTGGGGAGTTGCCGGAGACGGTGGATCCGGGCGGCCGAGAGACGACTTTCACCACTCAATCTGACCGGGGGAACTCGTGGGTTGCTGCGGTAGTGTTGTCTGGTCCGGATTGATACCCCGAAGCACGATATCGCCGAACTTGAGTTTCACCAGCGGAACCAAAACGAAACGTGGGCGTTTGTTATGAAGTCAGCTGACGAAGTCCCCCGTGCCTGGTATTGCGCTTAGCGATGTTGTTGACCCTTTTTTGGGTTCTGTACTTCGTTTCACCCGGTGCCCTTCCTGGAGCACTTTCATCCCATCCCTGTCACCCTGCGCCTT
>JAGWIG010000109.1 GCA_028873515.1 Pseudomonadota bacterium
CGAGATAGCGTCTCGGATATGGTGCATTCCTTTTCGGTCATGGGCGTCAAAACCAATATGCAGGATATATTGAGCGGCGTCAGCTCGGCCAATGACACGAGCATTTTCGACCGCGCCGATCTTTTCAATAATCTGCGCGACAATCGCGGCCTTTTTTTGCTGGATAAGGATAGCGAAGAATTTTTCCTTTTCAATGTCCCCCTCAATGGCCTTGATGCACTTCAAGCGCAATCGCAAGAGCAGATTGCGTCTGTTGCCAGCATCCCGCTTGTAAAGCTTTTGGGCATCCAACCGGCTGGCCTGAATGCTTCGGCGGATGGTGAAATCCGGGTATTTTACGATCACATTCACGCTTGGCAGGAAATCCTTTTTGGTGCAAATCTGCAAATTGTGTTGCAGATTTTGCAGTTGCATGAGTTTGGCGAGATTGATGACGATATTGGATATGAATTCCAACCGCTTTATGAATTGTCTGAGCTTGATCGGTCCACTGTGCGCAAAAATGACGCAGATACCGATGCAGTGCTAATCAGTGTGGGCGCGATTAGCCCTGATGATTCGCGCCAACGTGTCGCATCAGATCCTGAAAGTCTCTACCACGGACTGGATGTGGATGACGGCGAGGATTTGGACGACCGCGAAGATGATCTACAGGCCAATGCGATGTTGCGGGATAAATAATGCCGATCCACGAATGCACATTGCCGAATGGGGCGAAAGGCTATCAATGGGGCAATCACGGCAAATGCTATCCGTCCCGCGAGGCGGCGCAGCGCCAAGCCGAGGCCGCGCACGCGAATGGATGGACGGGAGATATCGCGCAAGATGCCGCGCCGCCGTTATTTGCCACGGGCGGCAAAGATATTGTTTTGCGGCCAGTACATGCCAATCGGGGCATCGAGGCTGAGTATCGGCGGCGCTTGAAGCGCATGATCCGCGAGATGCAAGATAGCATTGATTATTGGCTTGCATCGGCCTATAAACAGGCATTGCCGGAATTGGCGCAGGATGCCACGCCGATATCAATCATCAATGCGGCCATGTCCAAAATGCGCGACCAATGGCAAAAGCGGTTTGATGATGGCGCAGTCAAATTGGCGGCATGGTTCGCGCAAAAAACCAAAAATTATGCAGACGATGCGCTAAAAAAAATCCTGGCGGATGCAGGGTTTGCGGTCCCGTTCCGAATGACTGAACAAATGAAAATCGCGTATGGAGCGGTGATTTCAGAAAATGTCGGACTTATCAGAAATATCTCGGAGCAGCATTTGGCGCAAATCGAGGGCATGGTTATGCGCTCCGTCCAGAACAATCAGGATATGGGCGAACTATACGCTCAATTAAAAAAGCGATACGCGATGACAAACCGGCGCGCGGCGCTAATCGCCCGCGACCAAAACAACAAGGCCACTGCGGTAATTGTCAAAACACAGCAATTGAGTATTGGCATCACCAAGGCGCAATGGGTCCATTCGACTGCTGGCGCGCATCCCAGGCCGTCCCATGTCAAGGCCAGCAAAGATAAATTGGTCTATGACATTGAGAAAGGCGCATTTATTGATGGCAAATATATCTGGCCCGGTACTGAAATAAATTGCCGATGCGTCGCAAAGAGCCTAATTCCTGCTCTAAATCCAGAAATTTACAAAAAATAAAATCAATTTTTGCAAATTAATTTTTGCTATCGTATCATCAAGCCTAATAGCACAAGGCTAATATCATACGTGGCAAATAATTTGCGTCTCGCATTTGATCGTTCTGCCCGCTCAATTGATGTGGACGGGCGGATGCATGTCGCGGTCACCAATATCAGCAAGGCGACGGTCAACCCGTATTGCGGCAAGGAAATCCCGAATTTCGAAGCGCTGGGACTTAGTCCGGACAAAATTTACCAGCTATATCGGGACGCAGAAGAATTGACCAAAGGGGCGGCGACATTTAATAACGTCCCGCTGCTAAATGCGCATATTCCAGTCTCCGCAATGGCCCCGCAAAAAGATGCGGTAGTGGGTAGCACTGGGACAAATGCAAAATTTGTCTCGCCATATCTGCAAAATTCTTTGGTCATTTGGGATGCCGAGGCGATTGCGGGCATTGAATCCCGCGATCAATGTGAATTGTCATGCTCTTATCGCTATCGGGCGGATATGACGCCAGGCGTGCATGAGGGCGTTGCTTATGACGGCGTGATGCGCGATATCGTGGCAAATCATGTGGCGCTCGTTGAATCTGGCCGCGCTGGCCCTGATGTTTTGGTTGCGGACAGCAATCCGTTTGCGACAAAAAGAGTAGTTCCCCTAGTTAAATTGGAGTATTTCGACATGAGCAAGGCATCCCGAAAGGCTGTCGCAGTTCGTGCCGCGCTTGGGGCGTTTTTGCGTCCGAAGCTGGCGCAAGATGCGGCCATTGGCGATTTGAGCGCACTGGTGCGCGATGTCAAGGCAGCTACCCTCAAAAAGGACGTGACCCGCATTAGCAAGGCCGTTCATAAGCATTTCTCGACCCATCTTGCTGCGGATATGGCGCTTGACGAAAAAGAAATTGAAGAAGTCGTCAAGAATGCCGCAGAAGATGAAGATGACGACGATGATATGGCCGATGATGAGGACGAGCAGCGCGAAGGCGAGTCTGATGAGGACTACGAAAAGCGCATGAAGGCCAAGGAAAAACCGAAGGCCGAAGATGAAGATGATCCGAAGAACAAGCCTGAAGTGAGCAAAAAGGCAATGGATGCGGCCATCAAAAAGGCTGCTGACGATGCCCGCGCTGATGCGATTGCCAGCATGCAGGCGGTTCGAATCGCGGAAAAAGAAGTCGCGCCGCTAATTGGCGAAGTGGCAGCGATGGATTCTGCCGAAGCCATTTACAAGATGGCATTGGATCAAGCGAAAGTCGATCTCGAAGGCGTTCATCCTTCGGCCTACCGATCAATGGTCAAGCTTCTTGTCGCGCATCCCGCCAAGCCTGAGCCTCGCGTAGCGATGGATTCGGCAGCCGCTGGCGAGTTCGAAAAGATGTTCCCGACCGCTTCTAAACTCGCCCGGAGCTACTAATCATGCCTTTTCAGACTTTCATCAATCAGTATTTGCCGGTTGCGGTCGCAGGCGACTTTGCATCCGCGAATCCGCGTGCATCAGTGGTCACCGGCGATAGCGCGTTTGTCACCGGAGCCAATGGCGCGACGGTGGGGCAATTCGCATGGGCCGATTCGAATGGCCTCGTATCGAATACGGGGACTGGCGTGCCGACCGGATTTATCCATCGTGAGCAACAAGCATTCTTGACGACTTTCCTACAGGAGTCGTCGATGCTTGTGCCTACCGGCCTGCCGATTACCCTCATGGGCGAAGGCGATTTTTGGGTCAAAACCAATACGAATGCGACTGTCGGACAAAAGGTTTTTGCTAATCTTTCGGACGGCACGGTATCGACGGCTGCGGCAGGTGCGACCATCGCGGCGGCGAGTGTGACCGGATCGATTAGCGGCACTACGCTGAATGTCACGGTGGTAGGTTCGGGCGCGCTTGCGGTCGGTCAAATGATTACCGGCAATGGCATTGCTGCGGACACCTATATTACAGCGCTAGGGACTGGGACGGGGGGCATCGGTACTTATACCGTGAGCATTTCGCAGACGGTGGCAAGCGAAACGATTACCGGTGTTGCATCGGTTGAAACTCATTGGTGGGTGCAAAGTGCTGGCGCGGTTGGCAATCTTATCAAAATGTCTTCTTGGGGTCATTAAACATGTCTAAAGCAATTTTTCAAAAGGTAGCACGGGACTACGGCATCGTATTCCCCGGCGCGATGGACATGTTGCCGAAGGGCGTGGCGCATGACATCAATCTGGCAATGGATGCCCAGCCTAATCTCGTCACCGTGTCGAGCGCGGGCATTCCTTACTTTTTGTCCAATTACATTGATCCTGAATTTATCAATGTGATGGTGACGCCGATGAATGCCGTCAAGATTTTTGGGGAAACCAAAAAAGGCGATTGGACTACGATGACGACAATGTTCCCAATTGCTGAATCGACCGGCGAGGTGTCGAGTTATGGCGACTACAGCAACAACGGTAGCGTCAACTCTAATACCAATTACGTCAATCGTCAGTCTTATCAATATCAGACGGTGACGCAATGGGGCGAACGAGAGCTTGAAATGGCGGGGCTTGGCAAAATCGACAAGGCTGCGCAACTCAACGTCGCATCGGCCTTGGCACTGGCGAAGTTTGCCAACAAGTCCTATTTTTTCGGGATTGCCCATCTCGAAAATTATGGTCTGCTGAATGACCCGAGTTTGCCTGCGGCATTGACACCGGCTACGAAGACGGCTGGCGGCACGACTTGGGCGGTGGCCACTGCTGCCGAGATTTACACCGACATTCAGGCGATGTATGCGCAGGCGCAGGTTCAGCTAAAAGGTTTGGTCACGCGCGAGTCGCCTTTCGTCCTGGCGATGGCTCCAGAAATCGAGGCACAACTCACAAAAACCAACACCTTTAACGTTAATGTCATTGACCAGATCAAAAAGAATTTCCCCAATGCGCGGATTGAAACGGCGGTCGAATACGATACGACCGGCGGCGAATTGGTGCAAATGATTTTTGATGATGTTGAAGGTCAGGACACCGGCTACTGCGCATTCGGCGACAAGATGCGCGCGCATCCGGTGGTAGTGGATTTGTCGAGCTTCAAGCAAAAGAAATCCGCTTCTACCTGGGGCGCGATTGTCCGCTTGCCGCTGGCGATTGTTCAGATGCTTGGTGTGTAAATCAAGGGGCCGGGAAACCGGCTTCTTATTATTTTTTTGGAATACAAAAAATGGCTACCGTTACCGTAGGCTGCAAATTGCCGCATGGATTGATTCTTGAAATCGGCAAGCAAAAATATGTTTTGAATGGGGCGCATACCGCTCAGGTACTTGGATTCAATGGTGAGCGGATCGGGATTACTCACAATGTCGATAAAGATTTTTTTGACAAGTGGATGGAAACTCATAAGGAATATCAGCCTGTAAAAGCAGGATTGATTTTCGCTCATGAGAAAGAAGCCAACGTGATCGCTGAAGGCAAGGAAAAAAAGAAAGTAAAAACTGGCTTTGAGGCAATTGACCCGGACAAGCCGGGTGGCGTGATCCAAAAAGGCGATGGCAATTAAGGGGTAAACAATGGGTACCGTTGCTTTTGATTCGGTCGGATTTTTGGCGCGGTACCCTGAATTTTCGACGGTGCCCACTGCTACGCTTCAAGCGTATTTCAATGAAGCCGGAATGTATTTGAATAATACGGATTCGTCGCCTGTCACTGATTTTAGTGTGGGCGGCATCCGTTACATTCTGCTTAATATGATTACCGCGCACATTGCCGCGCTCAATAGCGGTGTGAATGGGCAAGCGGCATCGCCGTTAGTCGGACGCATTAACTCCGCGACCGAAGGCAGCGTGAGCGTGACGGCGGATATGGGAGCGGTTACCAATACGCAAGCATGGTACATGCAGACTAAGTATGGCGCGGCGTATTGGCAGGCATC
>JAGWIG010000033.1 GCA_028873515.1 Pseudomonadota bacterium
ACTCGAGGCTGAACGCTTCCAGAAAGTAGGCAACCACCTTAAAGCCAACCTCTATAGCCTCGGCATCCAATACGGCTTCTAATCCCCCAACACAAAAAACTAACCAGATATCTACTCCCGATACGGCGCCTCACCCGCGCCGTTTTTTTTGAAACAGGGTCCGCTCGATTTCCTTACAAAAACATGTATCTATTTTTCAGATTCTCTTATCTTTATTCATGGATTATTCAATACCTGAACATAGGCTAATTATCCAGAAAATAAATACCTCATTATTTTCTTGCCCGTGAGATTTTCACTTTGTTATTTCAAGGAGTTTTTCATCAACCAAAATAGCATGATGCCACACGGCATTTTCAGTTATGCCGCAAATCACACAAAAACCTAGTCAGGACTTAAAATATCCATATTCAACAGGATGGGCAATAACACGTATATTTCTCAAACAGGCCCTGGGAAGACCAGCAACAAATACTCCATCCTACTCGATACTAGAAGCAACTCTAATCTCTGACATAGCACTTTTCAACTCCTACAAAAACCAATGAAAACATGCTGAACCATTTTTAAAGGCTGCGATTTCATACGCATGAAGATAACTATACGAATTTTTTTATTTAACCTCCAACAGCAATTACTACAACCAGTTAGATATCATTAACTATCGATCAATTATCACTGAGTATATATTTACGCCAGACATATCCTCTTCTGATTTTTTCTAAACAAACAATCGAATCAAAAAAACCGCCGGTGGGGGGCCGGCGGTACAACGCGCCAGGGAGGCGCTAGGGAGAAACACTTAATAAAACCTAAATGGGGGCTTAAAACCAAATATCAATCAGAAATAACCTAACCCCTGATATGCTGAGGCAATATGGGCAAGGTAGGTTGGCAATTGCAAGGAAATCATGGTTACAATACCAAGAAACCATGCGGCAGCAAAAAAGCTTGCTGTAAAAAATTCATTTTTATATGCTCTCATTGTATTACTCCTAGTTAATTAATGGCTAAATCGTTATTGATGCCATCTTAACCATTTGATCTTAAGATAAACTTAAGACGAAATTTTAGATGTAATTTTTTTAGGCCCTATATCATGAAAATTTAAAAGCAGCTGATACCTTCTTACATGTTTTGTCATTTCATAAATTAGATGTTATAAACAAGTCTTGAATCCATTTTGTAAAAAAATCATTTTGCATGTTTTTCTACCCATTTCTGCGCCAAATCCCCTTCTATCTGCTTTTTTTCTTCATTAGCATCACTTTAGTACAAGCCTCTGATTATGAAGTTAAAATTATCGCCACAAAATCGTTGAAAATCCTACTAGAACAGAATCTAGACCTGATCCGTAATATTAAAACAAATGCCGGCTCCCGAGATTATCTTGCTCTCCTTGTCAGCAGGACATCTGGCCAAGCAGAAAAATTGCTTGCTACCCAGGGCTACTTCAATGCAAAGGTCAAAATTGAAACATCTGTCCAAAAAAATAATAAAACTGCCTATATCATCCGCATCTCACCGGGGCCTCTCACCAAAGTTACCAGTCTGACAATTTCCATACAGGGTGACGCATCAAGAAATCAAGAAATCTATAAGAAGGAATGGTCTCTTAAACGCGGCGACACTTTTACCCAAGAAGCCTGGAAAAGCGCAAAATCGGGATTGCTTGCACGTATCAAACAGTATTACCCACTTGCAAAAATTATTTATAGCCGCGCTACAGTCGACCCCTACAGGAATACTGCCGATATCTCCATCACAATTAATAGTGGGCCGACTATAATGCTTGGCCCCCTTGAAATTCAAGGGTTGAAACATTACCCTGAAACCATAATAAAAAACATGTTCTCCCTACACCAGGGTGAACCTTACGATAGGAACAAACTCAATAATTTCGAAGACGAATTGTCACAAAGCGGGTATTTTATCAGTGCCATAGTGCGTATTGGCACCCCAAATGATAAAAATATCGCGCCTGTCCGAGTAATCGTCACAGAACGACCCCGAAAAAAATTAACCACAGGTATAGGCTACAGCACCGATCTTGGCCCACAGTTTAATCTTACCTACGAAGATCTGGATATCAACCATTCATCCTGGAAACTTGAGCCCTCAACAAGCATCGCTCGCCAGCAGCAAAATTATAATCTGAACTTCCTGCTACCCAGGCCCACCCCGGGGCTAAGTTATGCCATCACTACGGCGTTCCTGCGCAGCACCTTACAAGGTAATGACCAGACAACACTAGTATTAGGAGGTAGCCGCATACAGAAAACCAATAAGACTGAACGAACTCTTTCACTGCAATTTTTTCTAAATCGTCAAACCGTACCAGGCTTACCCATTAATACCAGCAAAACCCTCTTTCCTAATTATCTTCTCAATATTTTCAATGTAGATAACCGGCTTCTACCCTCAAAAGGTTATTACCTAAGCCTTCAAGGAGGAGTTTCTCGCAAAGGAATAATCAGCGATCAATCATTCATACGCGAATACGTCAAAGGTGCGTGGTTTATTCCCTTCTATCAGGACAACACCTTAATTTTGCGTGGGGATATTGGAGCCGTAGAGTCTCAGGGACGCAACAATATTCCATCCGATCTTCTCTTTACAACAGGTGGGGGACAAACAGTTCGAGGCTATGCCTATAATAGCCTAGGAATTAACCAGGATGGGGCCATAATTGGGGGTAGATTCCTAACCATAGCTTCCGCAGAGATTGATCACTGGTTTACAACAAAATGGGGGGCTGCAATTTTTTATGATGCGGGTAACGCATCTGATCACTGGCATATGCCACTTAAACGAGGAGCAGGAATAGGGGCACGCTGGAGAAGTCCGGTAGGTGCTATCAGCCTTGATATTGCACATGGTTTTGAAGCTACAACCCCTTATCGTATACACCTGACCATCGGCTACAGCTTTTGATGCGAACAAAAATCACTTTCTTCATTTTTTTCATTATCGGGTCAGTTGTTTTTCTGGCAAGCCCTGCACCTCTAGAATTAACGGCCTATGGCCTTAACCTGCTTCTACCCGGTTCTCTCAAAATCACAGACATTCAAGGAAATCTTTTTGAACCCATTACAATCAGTAAGCTAACCTACCACAGTGTATCGCTTGATATTTCAGCGCAGTCAGTTAGCTTCAACTGGTCCTATATAGTCGAACCTTACCATTTGATCCTCTCGCCGGTGAATATCAGACAGCTCAATATCAAAACTCATCCTGCTCAAACTCCCTCGCCTCAAAAAATTGGCTTGCCATTTAATCTTGATATACAGGCACTTTCAATTAGCAGATTTACATTCAACGAGATAAAGCTTCATAACCTGAAAGCCGATATCAATGTAAATAAAATGAAATATACAATCCAGAAGGCCTCTGCCTCCTGGAAAAACTCACGGCTTGATCTTACAGGACATATTGGCACCATCCGGCCTTTTGGCATCAACGCGAGTTTCACCATCCATAATCAAGTAAGCAAGACAATAATCCTATTAAATGGCTCTATTCTGAACCTAAACCTGGACGGTAACGGGGAAGCCAATCATGGTAAATTCAAGTTTGCAGCAACTCTTTTCCTATCCAGGCGCCAACCGTTGGGCAATCTCAAACTCAAAGCCCGTAACATCGATCTTCACCCCTTCTATAATATACTTCCAACAACCAGTATCAATGCAGACCTCACGGCACAATCAAATGGCTCTGACCTGAACGGAATGCTCAACATAAAAAACAGCATGAATGGACCTTTCACGGAAGGAAGAATACCAATATCCAGTATTAGTGCTTTGCTATCTACAAAGGGAAACACCCTGATTTTTTCTTCTATTCTTGTCAATCTCAATTTAGGTGGGGTGATAACTGGAACAGCCCATGTCCAAACAGGAATGCAAGAACTTCAACTTGAAGTAAAAAAATTCAATCTTAAGGCATTCAATCCAAAACTTTATCCAACTGCACTAAATGGAATAATTTCCTTTATTAACCCTCAAGGCTCCCCACGCCTAAATATTAATGTTCACGATCCCAATTTGCAATTTTCATCAGCATTAACATTGCACCAAGGCACTGTCAGCATTAACAGCTTCAATCTTAATCATAACCTTGCAATGATTACAACTAAGGGAGAATTTGGAATAAACAATGAGACATTCAAACTTTCAGGCAACCTTTCAAAATTTAATCCTGCCGCCTTTGGCGCTTATGTTCCAGCTGACGTTGGGGCAAATTTCCAGCTTAAGGGAAAGCTCAAACCCAAGCTTGAGCTAAATCTTGTATGCAGGATATTACCCAATAGCAGCCTTAACCATCATCACTTATCGGGCCATATCCTCATGGTTTGGAAAAACACCTTGGGCCCTACCGATATTAATCTTCGGGCCGGAACCAACCGAATTACCCTGAAAGGAGAGTTATCCCAGAACCGCGCCATTACATTGCATGCAAACCTTCCCAAACTGGGTCAGATAGGAAAACCCTTTTCAGGACAGATTTATGCAAATGGCAGCATTGCTGGCACCTGGAGGCAACTCACAGCCAAACTGCAAATTAAGGGGCACGCCATCCATCTGCCAAACCACATCAAAATTGGCGAGATGGATGGAAAGTTTTTAATAAGTAAAATCCCAACCAGTCCATTTATAACCCATCTGGCACTAAAACATGTAGATATCGCCGATCACCCCATCAACACCATAAAGATGGATATCATGGGCAGTCGAACCCAGCACCATGGCTTAATTTGGCTTTCCTCACCAAAAGTAATAATTGAATCAAAATTTGAAGGCACGATCACACCAGGCGGCTGGTCAGGTAGAATCATTTCCCTCAATAGTCATGGAATCTATCATGCCAAGCTGATTTCACCCGCCAGACTCACTGTTTCAGCCCATGTCATGAGTATTACGGGATTGAACCTAAAGCTTAACGGCGGCTCACTAATCCTCACACGCTTCCTGAAAACACCAACATCCTTAAAGATGAAAGGCCATACAGACAAGCTGCCTGTTTCTACCCTTATCGCATTGTGGCCAAATCTACCCATACAGGCCGATGGGTTAACAGCAAACAGCAAATTCGATTTTTCCTTATCGACCGGTATAACAGGAAGGATCTCGATAGATACTCAAAAAGGCGATATCAATCTGAAACCCCTTAAGAAAAACATGGGATTAAAACAGTTACATATTGATTTCACCGTAAAAAATAATATCTTGACTTCCCATGTCAGCCTAAAATCAGCAATGATTCACTCGGCCAACCTAAAATTTCAGGCTGGAATTGTTCCAACCCCCAATGGGCCTCGTATCAATATATATCATCAACTCTTGTGCAACGGTAAAATCACAGGGCTAAATACAGAATTTCTGGGGCTTATTAAGCCTCCCTTACCCCATCTTATCAGCAATACGCTTGTCATCTCTGCAGACTGGAATCTAGCTTATAATTCAATACTGCAAGGTCATATTTCCTTGCAACGTCAATCAGGTGATCTTATCTTTTCCGGATTTAATGGTGGCAAGCTTCCTCTTGCTCTAAAACGCTTATCATTTGAAGGTCAGTTTATTCCAGATGGTGCTAATCTGAATCTTGTAGCTACAGGAATGCACATCGGCTCATTCAAGCTAAATGGAATCCTTCCTTTAGCTATTTCCACAAATGGAATTAGCCCAAACCGTTCTGGAAAAATTAGCCTTACCTCCTCTCTCAATTTAAATTCCTTAGATTTTCTTCCTGTGCTTTTTAACGACACAGGCATGATAACTGAAGGATCACTGTCTTCAGAAATCGATGTTAAAGGCACACTTGACGCTCCTACACTTAGCGGCAGGCTATCTGGACACAATTTGAAATTTTCTCGACCTGACATTGGCCTTTCACTTAAAAATGGAAGCGTCAATGCAACCCTATCGACAGGAAAGATCAATATCCACTCCCTGTATTTCAGTTCTGCAAATGGAAATATCGAAGCCAAAGGTCCAGTCATGTTTAAAAAAGGGTTAAACGCTTCTATCGATCTTATTTTAACCCGCATACCAATTCTCAACCTTCCAAATCAAAAAATCATTGCAAGTGGTCAAACCCAAATTGAACTTTCTGGAGGAAAAGTAAATGCCAAAGGTAACCTTACTGCCGATTCAGGAACCATTACACTTGAAAATTTTAATACCCCATCCCTAGACAGTGATGTAGTTGTCATAGGGAAAAAGACATTCTCACCCAGCCCTCCCCCTCTCCCAGTCAATCTGGATATTACTTTAAATCTAGGAAATCAATTCAAGCTGCAAGGACGGGGTATTAATACCAGATTGACAGGTAACATACGGGCAAGTGCCAAAACGGGATATCCGCTCCAACTAACCGGTACTATCCATTCTGTAAACGGAACCTACGAGGCATATGGTCAAAATCTGGTAATTGAGCATGGAACAATTATCTTTGACGGGCCCACTGATAATCCCAATCTTAACCTCGTAGCCATTCGCAAAAATCTGGATGTGCAACCAGGTGTTTCCATTACAGGAACAGCACAGCAGCCCATCATTCGATTGATTTCAACCCCCAATCTCTCAGATTCGGAAAAACTTTCCTGGCTTGTATTAGGCCATGGGTTAAGTTCCGCCAACAGTGAGGATATAGGCACATTGGGTCTCGCCGCAGCCCAACTTCTTGCAAGTGGGGCAACCATGCCTTTAGGAGGTAACCTCGCTCAGTTTGTTGGACTAAACAAGCTAAGCCTATCTGGGAGTGGTAGCCTTCAAAATACGGTAATCAATATAGGAAAACAATTTTCACACCACTTCAATATCACCTATGCGCAAAGCCTAACTGGTCAGTATTCTGTAAAAATCAGATACCTGCTTAACAAAAGCTGGTCAATTGAAACCTCAAGTGGATTAGCAAACAGCATAAATCTTCTTTTTACCCATGATTTTGATTAAACAACATCACCATTTTCTACGCTAACCGTATAAAAACCATCACCATGTGTACACAAATAAGATAACATTTGATGCTGGAAGTTTTTTCCATAATTTCAAACTATTCGGTTACAGATACAAAGGGAAAGCCAGATGTTTGCAAACCAAATGCTTGAGAACTGGGTATTGCTTCTGGGACTTTCATTTTTTTTTGGACTTGCCTTTGAAGATTACTATGCCGATCGGTTACGTAACCGGCCCGGTGGCATTAGAACTTTCCCCCTACTTGCAAGTATTGGCGGCATACTCTATAGCCTCGATCCTAATCATCTTGTTCTGTTTTCCATCGGATTCCTCATTATTGGTATCTGGCTTGCGATTTATTACCAGGCAAGACTGCAGCAAAAAGAAGCAGATGGCTATATACCCGGAAGTTTAATGATTGGTTTATACAACTTACTTGCTTATCTATTGGGTCCTATCACCCTTCTTCTTCCCCATTGGATGGCCATCGGGGTAACTGTATTCTCAGTGGCACTTCTTGGCACAGAAGAAAAGCTCCATCTTTGGGCCAAGAAGACTCCTAAAAATGAAATCCTCACCTTGACTCAGTTTTTGGTACTAACCGGGATAATTCTACCCCTCCTGCCAGATCATCGGGTCAGCCCTTTTACCAGTATTACACCATACAAAGTATGGCTCGCTGTTGTCGTAGTATCCAGTCTTTCCTATTTCAGCTATCTTCTTCAGCGATATGTATGGAATAACCGTGGCCTTATGATTTCAGCCCTACTGGGCGGCCTGTATTCCTCAACTGCAACAACTGTCATGCTTGCAAAGCGTAGCAGGGAGATGTTAGCGAATAAATTCGAAATTCAGGCCGCCATGGTTCTTGCAACCGCACTTATGTACTTCCGCATTCTGGTTTTTGTCGCCCTGTTCAGCCTGCCTCTTGCCATGGCATTATTCTTTCGCCTAACCGGATTATTCATACTAACACTATCTATAGCCATGCTTCTTTATCACCGTAACGATAAATTAGCACAAAGTAATCCGGGCTTTAGCGTTCACAATCCATTGGAACTAGGTTCGGCTTTTATTTTTGCGTTACTTTTTGTCATTATTTCGGTCATTTCAACTTGGACCAAACATCATTTTGGGGCCATTGGGCTCTACTGGGTCGCCTTGATTGTCGGAGTGACTGATATTGATCCGTTCGTGTTAAGTATTGTACATAACGTTATGTCTGGCCCTAACCTGAACATTAGCGCAGCGGCAATTCTTGTAGCCGCATCAAGCAACAATCTGCTCAAAGCAACCTATGCTTTTGCATTTGCCGGTTGGAAAGTCGCAATGCCAGCCATAGTTATTCTGAGTTTTCTTGCGGCCTGTGGTTTTCTTCTTGCTTTTTACTAAAAAAATAAACTAAACAATAAAACTATCAAATGAATATAACCAAGCAAGGATTATTAAAAAAACAACCATTAGATATACTGGAGTTTCTTGATGAGGGAAATAACGGCAAAACCAGCTTCCATTGCTACCCTAAAATGATTACAAAGAATTCATCTGGCTAACTAATTAAGTCCAACAAAAGATATACCCACTAATTAGCGTAAATACATCACCAACTACATGTTTACCAGAATTGCTATAAACTGATATCCACTCAGGAAAAATGAACCGGCTCGATATCAAGCTTACCAGTATATTCTGGATAAGAATCAACAATTTCCTTTAACGCTTCACGCGCCATCGCAGCACCAACAAATTTCATTGCTGAAGGTTTATCACCAAATATCAATTTACGGTGCTTACCTGATTGCGGGGGAGATTCATGCAAATAGCCGCCATTTGCATTTCTCAGATAAAAACGCCCTTCCTGAAAAGCTTGCATGGCTTTGTGAATATGTTCTTCAGTAATTTCGCCACTCACTGATTTACAACTACCGTTAATGAAGGCAATGAGATCAATAAGGCTACTATCAACCATCTTCAATATCAAATCAGCTATCGCAACTGCCACAGCCCGTTTTCTAGGCAGTAATATCTGACGATAATTTCTCGCTCCTGCGGCAAGGCTCATGTCGTCGAGCACCTCAATGGACAAGGAGTCTAAAAACGCAGTCATTTCTATGGCAATACCATGCTGGGAGACTTCCCCTGTAAGGGTAAGCTTCTTCCATCCCGCAGGTAATTTACAGTTTTCAGGTGCATGCTGAAATAATGGAGCGATATCCCTATCGGTATAACCAGCCTGGCCGCAACCTATTCGTGTTACATAAAAACTCAACTCGGGATGAGTTCTCGCAAACCTAATAAATTCATCAACATATGACTTTATATGGCCAATAGGTAAAGTCACAATTTCTTCGTCTTTGGTAGGAATTGCATAACTATTGCCCTGCAAACCAGCGCCACGTCCTTCAATCGCACCTTGATGCTCTGCCGCAAAGCGTGACGCCCCTGCAAAATGACGACCTGCAAGATTGGAACCGAATACGAAGATTTCACTCATATCACCCCCATTGCCGGGATTTCAATTCCTCAGGATGGTAAAATTCAGACCTAATTCCGATACTGGAATCGAGTATAACCCGATCAATCAGATCTGCAAGAAGAATATGCCGCACTCATATAATTTACTCCAAAAGGACTATCAGTCCATTTTTTTAACAAAAATAGATATACCCTCTAAAACTTCAGATTCAATCTTGGTGCGCTTACCAGCCTGCAACAAATATACCTTATTAAATTACGAGAAGTGAACGCAGCATCCATGCTGTTTTCTCATGTATCTGCATGCGCTGAGTTAAAATATCCGCTGTAGGTTCATCGCCAACCTTATCTACGAGAGGAAAAAGTTCTCGTGAAACCCTTACAACAGCCTCCTGACCTTCGACTAGAATACGAATCATATTTTCTGCTTTAGGCACCCCTCTTACCTCCTTGAATTCAGAAAGGGATCCAAACTCAGAATAAGTGCCAGGTGCAGGAAATCCCAGAGAGCGGATACGTTCAGCTATCTGGTCCACAGCCAGTGCAAGTTCGGTATACTGCGTTTCAAACATGAGATGCAGCGTATTAAACATCGGACCCTGAACATTCCAGTGAAATGCATGCGTCGTCAAATATAGGGAATAGGTTGTGGCAAGAAGTTTGCCCAGCCCGTTTGCAATTTCCTTGCGATCCGCTTCTTTTATTCCAATATTAATTTCCATTTTTTTCTCCAGTTCATTTTCGGGCTACCATCTTCGTTTTACAGTGTAGCATTGATCAACCAGCCTGGTTTAGCCCTATCGGCAAACGCCATGGGTGTGTATATAACAGGAAAAAAACGATACATTAATGTGACTCGCTAAACCGATTTCAGATTTTTGCCAATTAACAGGTTTCAGTATAAAATACGTGTCGTTTTAACGACAGTCTGGATTAAGCAGAACCAAATATCAGCACCTCAGTGTGATAAGCCCACTACTCGCATTGCAACAGGTTTTCAAATCCAGTATCGCATGCTCCAGAATGGTTTATTAGGATACCTGCACAGGCTGTTACTTCATTTCACCATTCTTAAGGAGTTTAATATGCATGACGAATTTGCACGTAATTGCCTTGTTCTAGTTCCAATCCTTACAATCTGTATTGTATGTCTTATGGCCAAGAAATTGGCAGTTGATTGAAACATTAAGCACAAAATGCGAGGCATGTTTAATTTTCATGTCTCGCACAATTAATCGGAATAAATTTCAGCTATAGACAATATTATTTGCCAGTAACTGTATTGTTCTACACAGCAAACAATAATGAAAAAACTGGATTTTTCCTAGGGTCGAACTGAATAAAATTCAATTCTGGATTTTTAATTATCTCCATCCGGGTTTAAGCCGAATATTCAATATTTATTGTCAAGCCTTTGGCTACAACAGCTGTCCAGGCATTTCTTCCTGCTTCCCATGAAAAATCATGTTTTATTTCGACTTTCCAAACCATCTTCCTTGACAGTACAAACCTGCCCTATCCAGACTAAGTCTCCAAAATGCATTTCCCAGAAAGAAAATATTAACCGACTGTGGGACCTACACTGCCGTATTTTTTGCATGCTATAGTTTCCTCACACAACTAGTCATGTCATTCATACCCATAAGAAACAATAGAATCAAGCATTACAACAGTGTTGAGGCCAGTTTACTGCCGAGAACTCCATACAGGCGAAAACCGGAAACTCAAAAAATACCCATTCTATGAAACAGCAAACTAAATTAAGAGTCCTAAAAAAAATCCATAACCTACTATTAATATTAAGCTTTATATTTTTTTTCCTCTTATATTCCTTTATATCCAGTATACCCAGCTTCCAGATATTTAATTTTGATAATATACTATTTCATATACTAGTTTAACTACTATGCTAAATACCAGGAAGGATTCAATGACTGAAGGCTTCAAACATACATCTCGCAAAGCCTTAGGAGAATTCATCAAAACATATCGGGCCAAAATCTCGCCCCATGATAAAGGGCTTTCAGAAGGATTTCGTCGCCGCACCCCTGGACTTAGACGTGAAGAACTTGCACAGCTTTGTGGCATCAGCAGTACCTGGCTTACCTGGATTGAACAGGGTAGACCCCAGGCCATCTCGGTTGATACACTCGATAGACTGGCAACAACATTAGAACTGAACCGGACAGAACGTACCTATCTATTTACCTTAGCCCAAAAAAAGGATCCCTACTTAGATAGAAGCGATGAATCCATTCCTTCGGTACTTGAAAAAGTTATGAAACAAATAAGGGGGCCAGCCTACGTACTCGATAAAACATGGAATGCAGTAATTTGGAATCGTTCTGCGTCAATCTTGTTTAAGGATTGGCTTCACAACAAAGATGGCTCAATGAACCTGTTACGCTTTATGCTGTATAATGAAAAAGCGCGGGTATTCATCACTGATTGGGAAATCAGGATCCGCAGACTTATCGCAGAATTCAGGGCTGACTCAAGCCAATACCCTGATGATCCGGAAATACAATCACTGATTCAAGAGTTGAACCAAACAAGCCCAGAGTTCAGAAAATATTGGGGAATACATGAGGTCATTGAACGTGAAGGTGGTCTGCGAACCTTTAACTGTCTTAATAAAACAGCTATAAAATACGAGCAAATTACCTTAAGGGTTTCCCACCGCCCTCAATTAAAACTTATCATGCTTGTTCCTGTCCCATGAACTCCAGAATTCACTCTGGCTACATCTTTCTATAACTGCAATGTAATCAACCTCTCTTTGGCGTGATCGACCCTAGCCATCGGATAGTCTTTCCCAATAATACAACCCAATTTTTCCTGCATGGCTAAAGGCATTTTTCAGGGCGAATGGATATAAAGAACTGGGCAGTTTTCAAGCTCAGGAGCATGTTTCCTGATGAAACTTCCATATTGGTCAAGAATATCGGTATCAAAAACAAATAGGCAGTAAAGCCTCTTTTACTGATTCAACGCTGTATAAAGGGCGGCATGATCAAAACATCGCAAATTTCGCCCAAACCAAACAAGACCGATTTCATTCATGGTTAATAAACCCATCCACTATAAGTATCATCGATAAGCAAAATCATCTTTAGGAAAATAGCCTTTTACTTGGTTTATCAGACGAAAAATGATCTCCCGCCTAAGAAGAAAGGCTTTAAAATGGTGAACTAACAAGCTATGATCAGGCCATAATTACCCATTCACAGAAATTCATGCCAAACGCAGAAGAAACTAAAACAATCAACCCTGAAAAGTGGATCGATTCCCATGGTAAAATATTATTTCGTTATGCCATGGCCCATCTTCAAAATGAAGCCTTAGCTGAAGACTGTGTTCAAGATACCCTGGTTGCCGCTCTTGAGCATTCACACAGTTTTAATGGAGAATCAAGCGAACTAACCTGGCTTACCGGGATACTCAAGCATAAGATCATCGACATCTATCGAAAACGGCACCGGATTACGTATGAAAATGAATTCTGCACAGATGAAAATGCGGACAATACTGATAATTTTTTTGATCAATCCGGACACTGGGTGAATGCGCCAGCGGACTGGGGTGATCCCCTGAAACTGGCTGAAAAAAAAGCTTTCCGTCAAGTTTTTGAAACCTGTCTCAAAAAAATGCCGGCATCCCTTGCACTACTATTCAGTTGCAGGGAATCCCTGGAAATGAATACTGAAGAAATTTGTAACACCCTTGGCATTACAACAGTCAATAGCCGCATCATGCTTTATCGTGCGCGACTTCATCTTCAAGGCTGTATTCAGACGAATTGGGGCTTGTCTTCAGAGATTCAAACATGATCAATTGTCATTCCGCCTCCCGTCTCATTTCCAAATCAAGGGAATATCCCCTGCCACTTTTGAAACGATTCAGCCTCTTTATTCATCTTAAGGCCTGCGATGCCTGTCATAATTTTCTAAGGCATGTCGAAATATTTTCTCGAGTCGCCAAAAATCCAGAAGACAGTAATCAGGATATTGATGAAGCAATGAAAATGCGTATTCTCAATCATCTACGACATCATCAAAACACTCCGCCTAATCATCTATAAAAAATTTTCTGTTTTTTTGTAACGAAATTAGATCTCGGCCGACTAATGCACAGATCGTCCCACGATCAACTAAAACGGGCTTACAACCCGATTATTGACTTTTACAAAGGAAAACGGAATGAAAAAAGAACATGCCATCCACTCTGCCATTGCTGGCCTTATCGCGCTTGGTGCCCTGGCCACGAGCGTACCGGCCTTTGCAGCCAATGCACCAGTTGAAAAATGTTTCGGTATCAATGCACCCCATATGAATGACTGTGCAGTTGCAAATAGCAGTCATTCCTGTGCCGGGCAAGCCTCCAAAGCAGACGAAAAGGATGCGTTCGTCCTCGTACCACATGGAACCTGCCATAAAATAGAAGGCGGCAGCCTCACCCCGGGCATCTAATGCCAACCGCCCCTTACCGGGCAATGCCCATCCCGGTCGCGGCCGGGATCGGCTTACGTAGCCCACATTACCGCGAAATTACCGAAACACGCCCGCCTGTCTCCTGGCTTGAGGTTCATGCAGAAAATTTCTTTGGCGAAGGAGGGCCGGATATTGCATGGCTGGATCAAATTCGCCAGCATTACCCCTTAAGTATCCATGGTGTTGGACTTTCCCTTGGCTCAACAGGACCACTTGACATGAAACACCTTCAGAAACTCTTCCAGGTTATCAACCATTACAATCCCGGTCTGGTATCAGAGCACCTGAGTTTCAGCAGGGCCCATAAAACACATGCCAATGATCTTCTACCCCTTCCCTATACCCAGGAAGCCATTTATACCATTGCCACACATATCATTGAAACCCAGAGTGCCCTGGGTCGCAGAATCCTGGTGGAAAACGTTTCAAGCTATCTGGAGTTCCCCATCTCCACTATGCCAGAATGGGCCTTCGTAGGTGAAGTTATTGAAGCAGCCGACTGCCATCTCCTCCTGGATGTCAATAACCTTTATGTGAACAGCGTTAATCATCATTTCGACGCGACGACCTATCTCGAGCACCTGCCCATGAATCGCATTCGTGAAATCCACCTCGCAGGTCATACCCAAACCAGCACAGGTCTTATCGACACGCATTCGGATAAAGTCTGCAACGAGGTATGGGAACTTTATGCCAAAACCCTTGACCTGGCCGGAAACCATCCAACACTGATTGAATGGGACGCGGATATCCCTCCCCTGTCAGTCCTTCTGTCGGAGGCCAGCAAAGCCGGGACCTGTCTGGAGAAACACCATGCAATCACTCGCTGAATGGCAAGCAAGCTTTATTGAAAAACTTCTGGCAGACCCATCAACCTTACCCGCCGGTATCAAAAACAATAAGAAAACCCAGGCACGATTTGCCATTTACCAAAACACGGTCCTTGCCAATCAGCGCAATGCCCTCCAGATTTCATACCCTGTAGTTAGCGCCCTGGTTGGGGAGAACTGCTTCAAGTCCATCGCTCTCGCCTACAGCAGGCTATACCCTTCAAACTCAGGCAATCTTTATGGTTTTGGAAAACATTTCCCCGAATTCATTCATCACCACCCCATTTCCAGTGAACTGGTCTATCTTGCAGATGTTGCAAAACTGGAATGGCTTTTTCATGAGCTCCGTTTCGCCGCAGATCCTTCAGAAGCCAGACTGGACAGCCTTGCCCAAATCCCGGCCCATGAGCTTCCCACAATGCGCTTTAAGTTCCAGACCACAGTACGGCTGTTCCATTCGAAATTCCCCGTGGGCCACATCTGGGAAATGCATCAAAATAATTCCATTATACAAACCGTCAATCTAAACGACGGACCAGCATGGCTGATACTCCAAAGAGTGGGGGGCAAGCATTCCATTCTGGAAATTACAGAAGAAGCCTGGCTGTTCACTGAAGCCCTGTCACGCTCCCTGACACTTGGGCAGGCATTTGACCTTGCACTTGCAAAACATCCAGAATTCAATCTGGCAAGTCATCTGGCCCTTCTTGGAACCCATCACATTCTTTCAGGATATACCAGGAAAACAACATGATACTCTGGACAAAATTTATCAGGCTTTGCACCCTTGCAATCCACGCCCTCAATTTTTTAGCCCCCCTCATGGATCTGGCCGCACGAATCTGGCTTGCCAACGTCTTTTTCCGTTCCGGATGGGTCAAGATTTCAAGCTGGAGCAGCACCCTGGAACTGTTTGACTACATCTACCACGTGCCTTATCTCCCACCCCATGTCGCAGCCTATCTTGCAGCCAGCGTGGAACTAGGTGGATCAGCACTCCTGGCCATGGGGCTTGGGGGACGGTTCGCAGCCACAGCACTCTTCATTCTTAACGCAACCGCAGTCATCTCCTATCCCGATTTAAGTGCAAGCGGACTGGAAGAACACTTTTTCTGGGGACTTTTACTGCTCCTGTTTATTTTCCATGGGCCTGGGAAATTATCTCTTGATACCCTAATCCAAAATAAGTTAATGAATAAAAAAATCAAAACTTAAACGTAATCCGTAATCTTTCAGGCCTCTCCTTCGTCTGGATTACAGTTTGGACAGAGCCCCCTCACCGTAAATTCCATTTCTTTAAGTCGATAGCCCAATGGTAAGGGCACATCAAATTTGGGCTGGACACCATCAAGGCAGGTAATCTCATCGCAGGATATACAACGAAAATGGGCATGCTGATGCCAATTATTGGCAGGATCAGCACCAAATCTTAACAACCTGTCATGACTTGCAACCTGATGGGCAAGCCCCACGGAACAAAGCCACTCAAGCACACGATATATGGTTACCCTATCAATTTCAGGCCCTCCTTTGAGCCGGTCCCGGATATCATGATGAGACAAAGCCCGGCGTTCACTTATAAGCATAGCAAGAATATGAATCCGTGCGACGGTAACGGGAGCACCGCTCTTACGCAAAATTATCTCGGCTTCGTGAACAAAATGCTCAGTAACACTAATTTTACGTATCAACTAGGCTTCCTTTAGCAAAGTTCATTGCAATGATCAAACAATCAGAAAACTCCCGCAAGAAAAATATTCCTTAGTTATTTTCCAGAACGATTTCTTTATTTTTCTTGACTAGTAAACGAAAACAGGCATATTCCATAAAAAAACTCATTCCAATTTTACAGATTTATCAGGAGATAAATAACTTATTTAAATTCAATATGTTAATCATAAAAACAAATTTCATTTATAAGAATATTCATGAAGATATTTGTGTATCTATTTAATATTGTTAACATAGTATTGCAAAGTAATAATGATTGTTGTATACATCGAGCATAGAATAAACACAGATTTAAATAAAGATGAAAAACAACACTCCAACTGTTTCCAGAAGAAAATTCCTGTTACAGATTCTTGCTGCGGCAGGCACACTACCAAATCTGGCCTTTGCCGATATTCAACCGAAAAATAAGCTTGTAAACGCGCATCTATCTGAAAACAAAGGGCACGCAAAAGTTGTGTTCTATCTTAAAAACAACCCAAACTATCAAATATTCACTCTTACCGATCCAAATCGGCTAGTCATTGATTTTTATCAGACTATATTAACAACCCCAATAACCACCATACCAACTGCTGGTGCCTTCGTACGCAGATTACGCTATGCCTCCCATCACCCTGGAGCAATTCGTGTTGTTCTGGATCTGGCTGGCCCTGCAAATCCCATTAGTTCTGTCATGCTTCCCGGCAGCGGTTCTGACTATTACCGCTTCATTGTTGATGTAAACCATCCTGATAGCATCTCTGAAAATTCTAAGCCCATACTCAAAAATGATGAGAAATTACGAAACGTCATTGTCGCTATTGACCCGGGTCACGGTGGCAAAGATCCAGGAGCAACAGGAAAATATGGAACCCATGAAAAAAATATCGTCTTATCCATGGGTGAGGAATTATCGGATTTGATGAAAGATGACAAGGGGATTAACACCTTCCTGACCCGAGACCGGGATGTTTTCATTCCACTTGGGGAGCGGGTTCAAATCGCACATCAACAGAAAGCTGATCTTTTTATATCCATCCACGCGGATGCCTCTATTGATCGTAACATAGCCGGTTCATCTGTCTATATCCTCTCACCGCATGGCGCCTCGAGCGTCATGGCACGGAAACTTGCAGAAAGAGAAAACAGCGCCGATCTGGTTGGTGGGATCAACCTTAGCTCGAAAGATCCTCTGCTTGCTAGCGTTCTTCTTGATCTGACCCAATCTGCCACCATCAATTCCAGTGGAAAACTTGCAACTCACCTGCTGGAAAGCATCAGCCGAACCGAGAAAATATTCAGCCCTCGCGTAGAGCGCGCAGGGTTTGCCGTTCTAAAATCGCCTGACACCCCATCTGTTCTCGTTGAAACGGCCTTCATTTCCAACCCCGCAGAAGAACATAAACTTTGCACGCCTCGATTCCAATCAAATATTGTGCATGCCATCCGCGCTGGGATCCACGAGTATTTTCACCACAACGCTCCCAATGGCACTTTTATTGCAGCTTTTAGTCAAGATTATAAGCAGCTTCAAGAATTCTAGTAAGCCAATACCACTAGAAATGACAATTTAAACAAAAAAGCCATAAGATGCCTGTGCAAGCCCTGCCTTACACAAAAAAGTGGGTATTCAATAAGCTGTAAGCTCATATATCCTATCCGTGTTTCCCTAACAAAAATCTATTTGTCTTCAAACAAGCATAACCATCCAGACAGAAACTCTCTTCCCGGTTCTGACAATATTTCACAATTTTTTATCCCACTACCCCTGAACTCTAAAATATCAATATTAGAAGAGGCAAGTTCACTTGCATGACCTACATACCAGCGTTCAAGACCTGATGCACTAACTTCAGCATGACATTGCAATGCAAGCCCATGTTTACCAAAACTGAAAACCTGGTTTTTATAATATTCAGTTGATGCAAGCAGATCCGCGCCTACAGGTAAATCAAATGTATCTCCATGCCAATGTAAAACTTTTGCCTTAGCCCTATCTAGGGACGCAATCGGATGCCTATAGCCTTCATGTGTCATTCTTAGGTCTGACCAACCAAGTTCTTTGCCAGCCTTTCCCGGATAAACATCAGATCCTAAAGCCTTAGCCATGATTTGCGCACCAAGACAGATACCAAGAACGGGCTTACCCTCATAAAGTCGACCTTTTGCAATATCAAGCTCTGTATACAGAAAAGGATAGGTGTCAGCTTGATAAACTCCTATTGGTCCCCCCAAGATGGCAACAATATCGGCTTTTTCAATTAATTGAGTATCAAGATTTCTTGTTGCATCAACATAGCGCACTTCATATCCATGAGCAAAGAACACAGTTGCGAATTGATCCAGATCTTCAAATGCCACATGGTATATTGCAACAACAGTCTTCATTTTTACCCCTTTGATATCACAATCCCACCAATATCAATCCAATAGCTTTCCGGCCAATATCCTGGCTTCATCAAAAAAAAACAAGAACAAGAACAAAACACCAGGCCAATTCAACAATAAAAGAGGGCTTATAATCATATCAAAATCGATTTAAGAGCCATATATAAACCTGAAATTCAGGATTTATGGAAACAATTAATTACCATATCAAAACAAGTTCCCTAAGCATGAACATGAATAACCTTGTCTGACACGATTGACTTTTTTCTCTACTACGTTGAAACTCTAAGAGCGATTAAAACAACGGAACCAGATTTTCCAGATCCAATTAATATCCTAATAAAAATAAGGAATAAATGGATACAGCCCGGGAACAGATAGCGCTGTATGATGCTTTGTTGACAGCAGCATCAAGCGTAGCCCTACGTGAGACACCTGCTGCCATAATGCGTTCAGCCTGCGATGCCCTAATCACAGCATCACCTTGCATTCAGCTTGCATGGATGTATTTTGGTGAAAAATCAGTCCAATCCTTTCGACCTGCCTATGCTATTGGCCCTGCCAGGAAATACACTGACAGAATCGTCCTGGACATGTCCTCTTCAGGGGCACAGAGCCCAGTTTGCAAAGCCTGGATCACCAATGAGCCTGTCATTGCAGTCGTTGAAACTGATCCTGGTTTAAGACCCTGGAAGAAACTCGCAAACGCATTCAATCTAAAAGCGCTGATGGCCATTCCCATTGGCGAAAAGGACATTACTGACCGTGGAATCATTTCCATCTACTCAGATATTCCAGATTACTTTGACTCTGTGGGTTCGAAACCTTTTCGCGCCTTCACAGATCTAGCTAAAGTAGCCATCAAACAGACTTTTCTCAAAAACCGCCTCAAACAGCTTGCTTCATTTGATAGCTTGACACACCTATTAAATCGAACAGCCATGCAAGAAATCCTCCTTGAGGAACATAACCGTTCAAGTCTTGATGACGTGCCCTACTGCCTGATCCTGATGGATGTCGATCATTTCAAGGCTGTCAACGACAGGCTGGGACACGATGCAGGCGATCTGGTACTTGTTGAAATCGCCAAAATGTTAAGGCATTTGGTACGGGATGGAGACACTGTTTGCCGCTGGGGTGGAGAAGAATTTCTCATCCTGCTTGCCAATACCGACGAACATAAGGCTAACCAGACAGCACAACGTCTCATTGAGGGAATCAATACACTATGCATAGAATTAAATGAATTCAAGGTTGAAACCACGATGAGCGCGGGAATTGCGACCTATCCAGAAGACGGAAAAACATTAGAAGAACTCCTTAAAAAAGCAGACGCTGCGCTGTACGAAGCAAAAAAAACAGGTCGAAACCGTGTTATCAAAGGCAAGAATGCCGCCAACAGCTTTGCAAATGCTTCTGAACTTAACCGAGCACTTACAAATGGATTCATCCACGCGGCCTATCAACCGATAGTCAACCTTGAAACAAGAAAAATTGTAGCAATGGAAGCCCTGGCACGAATGGTCAATGGCATAGATCCACCACAGGTTGCCGCTACATTCGTTCATGCGGCATCAGAACTCCATCTGCTCCATAGGATAGATGAAATTATCATGAAGCAGGCTCTGGCTACGTTTGGCCGTCAAGAAGAGCTCTGTTACTTCATCAATATTTCAGTCAGCTTGTTACGACACCCTGAAACCATGCACAACCTGCTTGAATCGTCCAAAAGATATCATATAAATACAGAAGGCACGCTTAGAAAACGATCCAAGCTTGTCATAGAAATCAACGAGGGTGAGTTACTTGAAGCAACAAAAGAAGCAGGAGATCTAATCAAGCCACTTCTTGATCATGGCTTCCAAATCGCTTTGGATAATTTTGGCAATAGCAACTCTTCGTTCAGACTTTTGGCCGATCTGCCAGTAAACTATCTTAAAATAGAGGGTCAGCTCATCCAGCGCATGGCCTACGAGCCTCGTGTAAAACAACTCGTAAAAGGAATTAATGCCATGGCAAAGGGATTGGATCTAATCACCATTGCCGAATTTGTTGAAGACCCGCAGACAGCAATCATGCTTAATGATATTGGAATTGACTGGGCACAGGGATATTATTTCGGCAAGCCTCAACTAAGTGCTGCCTGAAAGGCACTTATATTCTTCTGTAAGAGAATCCCTTACGTGATACTTGATTGGGATTTGATCTTTAATTAATTGAAATTTAACCTGACAGTTCGGATACAGTATTCAAAAGTATTACTAAAAAATCCTGAATGACTAGTGCCAAAAGATATTTATATTTCAGGAATAAAGTGGGGTAACCATGAAAGTCATAGGATGCTACAACATCAAGGGCGGGGTTGGAAAAACCGCCGCTGCTGTCAATCTCGCCTATCTTTCAAGCCTTGAAGGCAAGCGTACCCTTATCATGGATCTCGATCCACAAGGCGCATCATCTTATTACTTTAAAATTAAGCCTAAACTCAAGGGAGGTAGTAAAACCCTGTTAAAGGGAGAAAAAGAGGCCGAATTGCTGATAAAAGGAACGGGCTACATAGGGCTCGATTTATTACCCACCGATTTCAGCATGCGTAATATGGATATCCTTATGGAGGACAAAAAAAAACCTACAAAACTCCTTCGACGTTTTCTCAAAGGCATTACCAATCAATATGATTATGTTTTCATTGATTGTCCTCCAGGTATCTCCCTGGTTTCAGAAAATGTATTCAGTGCTGCAGATGCCCTTGTCATTCCCACCATCCCTTCAACGCTCTCATTAAGGACACTAGATCAGATTACAAGGTTCTGCCATGAGAACGCTTCCCAGCAACTCCTGTTATTTCCGTTCTTTTCCATGGTTGACCTACGTAAGCAACTACATAGGGAAATCGTGGATCATCCGCCAGCAATACCGATGAAATGGCTTACAAGCTTTATTCCTTATTCAAGCGAAATTGAACGAATGGGAATTAAACGTGCCCCCCTTATCTCCTATGCCCATAAAAGTCGTGCGGCACTTGCCTATACTTCTCTCTGGACTGAAATCCGCGCCCTGCTAGCCTCTCATCATGAAAACCCGAAAACAGTAAAACCAAACTTAAACAACAATTGATCCTCACCCCAAACTAATTGAACCCATTACAGGCTAAAGCCAGGAATTTTGCTGCAACAACCTTTCCATCCAGGATTATCTGGTTCCAGACTTTAACTAGAAATAAGCCGGCACATCTACCAGTTAAATAAAATAGAACCCATTTTTTATAAGCTCGCTGGCCGTTCAAAAAAAACAGGCTGCCATTCCCTTTGTTTTTCTGATTATCAATCATTTAATATTATGATTTATATATGTAATATATTAATTTAAAAAGGGAAAGCTATATAAATGCAGGCTAGATATCGTGTACATTTATATATTTAATGAGAATAATTGCTATTATTATTTGGCAGTGTTATTATTGCAAATGAGAATCATTGTTATTAAACGATTTCATAAAAGAACGGAAGTTAACAACTTTTAATACTTAATTCAGACGCAGGAGACGGTAAATAAAATGACAGTTCGACGTATGCCAATTTCTGGATTGCTAGCACTACTGGTCACATGTTCTTTATTTACTTCCAAAGTATCAGCAAGTCAGATCTTAGAGATTAAAAATCAGCAGTTTTCACCCATGAAACTAACTCTCCCCCAAAACAAGAAAGTTAAAATTACCCTGAAAAACAACGATAATCTTCCGGCAGAATTTGAAAGTACTGATTTATCAAGAGAAATTCTTGTGCCAGGACATAGTCAGGTATCCATATATGTTGGTCCGCTAGATCCTGGAAACTATAAATTTTTTAATGATTTTAACCAAGCTGCAACAGGTCTTATTACAGTGCCATCCAGTGCGGGAGCCAACTAATGTTTGCTACGGCAATTATTCTTTTCAGGGAAGTACTCGAAGCTTCGCTCGTAATTGCCATCATCCTTGGTGCCAGCAGAAGCGTACCGGGGCGGATACGATGGGTTTCAGGCGGGATTGCACTAGGGGTTGCAGGGGCAGCACTTGTCGCTATTTTCGCAGATAGAATCAATTCAGCCTTTTCTGGAAGTGGTCAAGCTTTATTCAATGCCATTATCCTTCTCGCGGCTGTCACCATGCTGGGTTGGCATAATGTCTGGATGAGCACGCATGGCAAAAAGATGACAACAGACATTAAAAACCTGGGTGAGAAAATCCAGAGAGGCTCCGAACCTCCAGTGGCCCTGCTTGTTATCTCCTTTGTCGCAGTCATGAGGGAAGGTTCTGAAGCCGTTCTATTTCTTTGGGCAATCGCAGCAGGTGGGGCACATCACATTCCAATGATTTCCGGAGGATTGCTAGGGATTGCAGCAGGGGCATTAAGCGGGTTTTTTCTCTACAGAGGCCTTTTACGTATTCCGGTCAAGCACTTTTTTACGGTCACAAACTTCTTCATTCTTCTGCTGGCAGCAGGACTTGCTGCCCAGGCCGCAGGGTTTCTCAATCAGGCTGGATTAGTACCCTCTCTTGGCAATGAAGTCTGGGATACTTCAAGACTGCTAAACCAGACCAGCATCGCAGGCCAGCTATTGCACATTCTTGTTGGTTATACTGCGCGTCCAATGGGAATACAGATTTTATTCTACCTCTCAACAATGCTCATTCTTCTACTTCTCATGCGTTTAGCACGTTTGAGCAGAAAGAAGGCTTGATAACAAACAAACCAGGAACCCGTATGAAATCCAAATCCTTACTTGCGGTTGCAGGCATGCTCTTCTTTTGTGAAAATTTTGTCTATGCTGATGATTTTATAGTCTACTCTCCCTATGTTACCAAAGGGCAATCTGAGATTGAATTACGTGCCTCCAATCAAATGGATAATCAAGCCAGCATAAACGGGACAGAATCTTTTCAAAGCTCCATTTCTCACGCATGGACCTCCTGGTGGAAACCGGAAATCTATATCGCTTCATATAACCGTATTCCAGGTGAAAACCTGAAGCAGGCCGGATATGAATTTGAAAACACTTTTCAGCTTACTCCTGAAGGAAAATACTTTGCAGATACTGGGTTTCTGCTTTCTTACGCATATAAAAGCCAGCAAGGAATTCCAAGTACGCTTGAATTCGGTCCATTATTTGAAAGACATGACAATCGTTTCGACGAACGAGTCAATTTTATCTGGGAAAAAGAAATCGGACGAAATGCCGATAACAAATACGCCTTACGTACCGATGCGAGTCTAACTTATTATGTTAATAGGGAAGTTTCACCTGGAATTGAAATGTACCTTCGACCTGCAGATCATAGTTACCAGATAGGACCAGTGCTCACGGGCGAAATGCTTTCTGGGTATAAAGGGTCAGAAATAGAATATCGAATAGGAGTCGTTCTCGGAATAAACAAATCGGCTCCCAATGAAACCGTTCTGGGAAGCCTTGAATATGAGTTTTTCTAAACACCTTTACCTTCAAACGGCCACAGGTGCTGAAATTGATGGATAATACCGGTAGCCAACAAGTTCAAAATCATCAAGCCGATAATCCAGGATCGAATCCGGTTTTCGTTTAACAACCAGCTCTGGCAAAGGTAATGGTTCGCGATTAAGCTGGAGATTGACCTGTTCCAGGTGATTCATATAAATGTGGCAATCTCCACCCGTCCAGATGAAATCTCCAACTTCCAGTCCGCTTTGTTGAGCGAGCATATGGGTGAGAAGTGAATAGGAGGAAATATTGTAAGGAGTGCCAAGGAAGGAATCTTGACTCCGAGCATAAAGTAAACACGATAGCCTTCCATCAGCAACATAAAATTGAACAGAAGTGTGGCACCATGCCAAAGCTGCCCGACCCTTTAGTACATTTTCCTGAGGCGAATCAGATTCATCCGGCAAATCCTCCGGCGACCATGCACTGATCATAATACGTCGTGAATCTGGTTTGTACTTCAGCATATCCAGAACCAATGCAATCTGATCTATTCCACCCTTCCAGTGACCGGGTATCCCGTCATCTGAAGGCTGCCCTCCAAAATGTCTCCACTGTTTTCCATATATAGCTCCAAGGTTGCCATCAGGGAGTGCCCATTCCTCCCAGATAGTGGGGCGAGCCTTCCCAGCTTTGTCAATAGGGCAACCATTCATCTTCCATAGATCATGATTATTCGTCGAACCTGAAAGAAACCATAAAAGTTCACTTGCCACAGTCTTAAATGAGATATATTTGGTTGTCAGAATTGGAAAACCCTTACGCAAATCGAAGCGCATCTGCTGACCAAAAAGTGAATAGGTCCCCGTTCCCGTCCGATCAGTCTTGGGCATCCCCTCATCGCGAACCTGACGTAAATATTCAAGATAATTCCTCATCAACAATCCATGCCTTTTTTCAATCCCGATATTCACAATTTTACAGTTATATCCCTTTTACACCACGCAAAATTTGATTTCTTGCTTATGCCCTACCAGATCATCCCGTCCAATTTCAATGTCACAAATAATTCTGTATGCCACTAAAGTTGTAAAGACAGCTTACAGGTTATTCTGTAACCTTGGATTGAAGAACCTGTCTGCAGAAGTTTTAAGACGCAGTAAAAAGCAATCCAACCTTTATAATTATAAAGAGATCGCTAACCCTTTCTGGTTATTTTTTTACTGGACCTTCCAATGAATATTACCCTTCGTCAACTTAGAGTTTTCGAAGCAGTCGTCAAACACATGAGTTATACGCGTGCTTCTGAAGAGCTCCATCTAACGCAACCCGCCGTTTCAATGCAGATACGCCAGTTGGAAGACACCGTTGGCATGCCACTTTTTGAACAGTTAGGCAAACGAATTTATTTGACTGAGGCAGGTAATGAAATGCTGCGATATGGCAAACGTATTCTCCACGAGGTTAATGAAGCTGATACTGTATTTAACGAAATGCGTGGGTTACATCGTGGTCATCTTGATATCGCAGTGGTAACTACTGCAAACGCCTTTTCTTCTAAGGTGCTTGCGGCCTTCCTTAAGAAGTATGAAAACATCAGTGCGAACCTAATGGTGGAAAATCGTGTGAAAGTCCTTGAGCACTTGCAGAAAAACGCAATTGATCTTGCAGTCATGGGTAAACCCCCGGCCAGTATGGATCTCACATTTCAATCCTTCATGGAAAACCCGCTCGTAGCTGTGGCTTCACCCGATCACCCTCTCTCCACAGAAAAAAAAATCCCCCTGACAAGCCTCATCAAATATACTTTTCTTGTACGTGAGGCTGGTTCAGGTACTCGAATAGCCATGGAGAGGTTTCTCTCGGGCCATGGATTACGCATACACTCAGAGGTTGAAATGAGCAGCAATGAAGCCATCAAGGAAGGAGTTCAGGCAGGGCTTGGGCTGGCAATTGTTTCCATGCACACTATCTTGCTTGAACTTGAAACACATCGCCTCGAAGTTTTAGATGTCGAAAACATGCCCATAAAACGGAACTGGTATGTAGTCCATCGTAAAGAAAAGCGATTATCACAGCTTGCCCAGACATTCAGCGATTTTTTAATCAGCGATGCTTCACAATACGTTTTTCATCCCGTCCGGACGAGCTAAACCCAGCATGGGAAGAACTACCTCTTTTGGCATATTGCCACGTCTGTTCAATAAGTTAAAATACATTTACATATCTAAAACAGACCTTCATAGATATGTAATGAAACTGCACTAATTCCCATCATATCTTCTACCCGTTTTATCTTAACCCGCCTCCCGGCGGGTTTTTTTCTTGGTGCGCCCGGCAGGGCGCACTCACTTGGAGGTGGAAGTCCTCTACTCGCCCGGCAAGGGGAAGAGTTAGCCGAAGGCAAGGGTTTCGCGGGCGACTGCGAGTCTGAAGGAAGCCGGATGGCAAAGCGCTGGCCTGACGAACAGGAA
>JAGWIG010000110.1 GCA_028873515.1 Pseudomonadota bacterium
GATTGAAATTTCAGAAGATGCGGTTTTGCTATCTTCTGAATGTCGATGGATTATTCCTGATTGCAGAACTTCTGCGTAACGGCTGTTCCCTGGAGGGTAATATTGAAGCACCTCTAAGGGGTGCCCTTCAATTGCGTGAAACCCTGATTTACATGGAATCACTTCCCTTTCATGCGTGTAGGATTCACCTACCGCATATTGGAATCCACGACACTTGAAGTTCTGATCGAAGCCTTTGATCGCAGTGATTTTTTCAGACATTTTAGAAGAGTTCCTTTCCTTTATTCCAAAAATTCTATTTGTTTTTACTCGTAATCGGTTAAACTGTCAAAGATTAAAATCAAAATTTTCGGTTGTTTTTTCAGCCATTTTTTGTGATTTCGGGAAAAGTTGCTTAATATCCCAAATCAAATCAGACAGATATTCAGTGGCGGAAGCGCTTTTAGATAGCGCACTGCGATTGGCATCGGTAAATGATTCTACTTCCGCCAGCAGGGTTTTAGCGTGAATTAAATCAAACTTGTCAGCCAAAGCCATTTTGCGGGCTTTCCAGGCGGTTTTAGCTTCTTCAGGGATGACAGGGGCTGAAACCGCTGTAACGGCTTCCTGCGTAGGCTCTGGCTGCGGTGTGGCGGTGTTTAGGCAGGTAGGAACAGGTAGGATATGCGGATCCACTCCATAAGCTAGAGAAACGAATTTCAGTTGGCCAGGGTTAAGACACCACGCCATGAATTCCTGTGCTTTAGCAACGGGATCAGAATTGAATTCGGTTAAATGTTCTCCCAAAATGAGATTCTGCTTGCGGTACTGCATCAGCAGTGAAAAGTAGGGGCGTAATGCCTCACGTGATTGCGCGTTTAAGGATTCCGTATGCTCAAAAGCCAACTGAGGGGGAATCGGCTGTGCGCCGCGCTGCATCTGCAAAAATTTAGTTTTATTTTCTGCTTTAGAAAATTCAACACGAAACATATAATTTCCATTCTGGTCTGGCCCGGACAAGGCTTCAGATACGCTTAGGGCTGGAATTGCGGCTTCGCCATATTTTTGCCGGTCGCGCTGAATGGAGGCGTAGATATTTGCGCGGTGCTTGGCGTGGACTTCTGCGGGATAATCCGCAGTACGCCAATCTGGCAATTTACGGGCTTGGCTAATATCTCTTATTTTTTTTGCGCGCTGGCGGCGGATTTTCGCAGCATCGGTATATTCTACCTGGAGCGCATAGAGGTGCTGATTAGCGTCTACAGTGAATATATTTAATTTCACATCATCTAGATTATGATTGTCGCTATAAGATACCCATAAAGGTTCTACCTTTACGGCTCGTCCACAAGCAACAAATACCCATTCTGATTTTTTTAAAAGTAGATCGGCCCATAGCACCGGAGCAGTAGACTCAGTGAGTTTGAAAGCATCAATGGAAACATTGGAAATATATGAAATTTGCGCCATGCGCGGCATCTAGCACAGGGAGCGGTTGGAGTCAAGTCTATTATTCGTAATATGAGGGTTTAAGACGTGTAATGCGCATTATTCGCTAAAATGGCCATTTTTGAGTAATAAATTTTTAAAATTGGCAATTAAAAAATTTATATAAGTTTTTGATTTATATGAATTTTGTATTTTAAATTTAAGCATTACTATATGAATCAAATAACGTGTAATTACACAGTACACAGTTAGCTAAAAAATAGAAAAAAAAAAAAAAATAAGATGCATATAAAATGCATCTTATTATAATACTATAAATGCTCCGATGATTTTTAGCTATCTGTGTAATGTGCAATTACACGTTATTTTTTACTGTGTGTAATAACTGCTTTTTAATTCAAGTTTCGAGATTTTTCAATTGCTTGCATGTTTTTATTTTAAAGAATATCAAGAAATTCATTACTCAAAAATGGCCATTTTAGCGAATAATGCGCATTACACGTCTTAAGACAAATTGAGCATGTTAAGCATAAAAAATGACGAAATTAAATAAATTTCGTCATTTTTTAGATTTTAATGTTGTTTTTGAGATTATTTCACCGTGGGCGTTACTTTTGCACTAGGAGGCAAGCGGCGGCATCGGCGGCGATAACGTCTTTGGGGCGGTAATCGTTCGCGCCTCAACCCTCCACGATGCTAGGCAGGGGCTCGCGGGGAATAAGCCCGTGCCGGATCATGCGGTACGGGCTAATCTTTGCTCTTTTGTTCATTTTTCAGCCCTCCGCCTTGATATTTTCGGCCACGTAACCGCCGCCACCAGACACAAGCCAGGTGCGGAATTTTTGCGTGCGGAATTGTACGCTTTAAGGCTTGACATCTAAATCTGCCTCTGTTATGAAGATAACCACTGAGCCAGTTTGGTTCAGCCCGCGCCTCGGGGATCAGGGGCGGAGACGAAAATGACCAACCACCCGAACCGCCGTCGCATCGCCAAATATAACGACGCCCTCGTGATTGGCGACACTGCGTATCTGATCCGTTACGAAAACCTGAACACCGGCGCCACCGAGTTCCGTGTGCAGGTTAATGAGCCCGTTACCAATATGAGTCGGGAGGTGCGGCTTGAGGGTTGGCTCGGCACCACAAACAACGTCTCCGCCTACGCTATGGGCGTCGTTGAACTGACCAAATGGGGTGCTAAGCCCGACGAGGTGCATTTTAAGGCCGTGAAACAATGACCTCTCTCGTTGAGATTTACCGCCGCTTCCCAAACCGGAGGCGGCAATTTTGCATCTGGAGCATGTCCGCTGGCCGGATGGCCCGTTCTGCCCGTCCTGCGGCGCTGATACTGTGGCTCGAAAAGCCGAAAAGAGGCAGGCTGACCGGCTGCAATGCTGGTCGTGCGAGCGCTCCTTCTCTGCTACGGTCGGCACGATCTTCCACAACTCGCACGTCGACCTGCAACGCTGGTTTTTGCTGATTTCCCTCATGCTGAACGCTAAAAAGGGGCTTTCGGCTATGCAGGCGGCGCGAGACCTTGAGATGCGCCGACCTACCGTGTGGTCGATGATGCACCGGATTCGCGCGGCGCTGGTGGATGACGGGGCGTTGCTTTCCGGTCTGGTCGAGATGGATGAGGCTTACGTGGGTGGTAAGCCCCGCCGGGCAAACCGGAAGGATGACCATGACCCGAAACCGCCAGGGCGCGGGACCTCTAAAACCCCGGTTGTCGGCGCAGTAGAGCGCGGCGGCCGCGTCAAGGCCACGGTTGTGCAGAGCACCGAGCTGACCAACGATGACCTTGAGGCCCTGGCCCGCGAGATGCTCGACCCTCGCGGCTCCAGCCTCACCACGGACGAATATCGCGGTTATAGCCGGTTCAACAATTTCATCGCGCACCGTCAACCATTCGCGCGAGTACGTTTCTGCCGATCTGTTCGGCAAGCTGCACACCAATCCCGCGCCTTTTCTTTTGCTGAATCGTCTAATTCATCAAAAGAAAATACTTGTGTTTCAATAACTTGCATGCCACGACTCCTTTCCTAATAAACCGCGATTCCGCAATTATAACAATTGCTTTTATCGGATCCGCTTGGTACGTCCCCAGATCGCAAAATATACAGCGCGCAACCTCTCGGATCACCCTGCACATAATAATCAAGGCCAGGGTATTTTGCAACAATTTTTGCAAGGCGTTTCATTGCGCCAGATTCCCGGTCTAGGGCGCGGCATATACGTTTATGCGTGGCGCTTGAGTACCAATACGGTAAGCCAGATTCTTCTTCGCGTTGTATCGTGCCGTTGCATTCATGCTCAAACCAGCCGTGCAGCGTTATGGAAATACGCCGCAAAGCATAAGCGTCCTCTTTTGTAATTCCAGCTTTCATAAGCGAGTCAATCGCGGGATATTTGATAGGCATGATTCGAGTCCTTTTCTTCCTAAAGATCATTTAAAGCGAATTTCGCGCTGCCAATCTTGGCAATATTGTCAGATAGCACAAGTGAACCATTCTGCCGAATATCTTCTACATATTCAGCATCAGCATATTGGCCTTGTCCACTGGTAATCACTGAATCAATATCGTCCCATTGCACTCGCGCATATTTTTCATGCCCACATAGGCTATCGTATTTTAAAAATACGCCGCGCCGTTGTGGTGCATAGCCTGTATGCTGCCCCGTATTTTTCAAAAATTTGGCAGCATATGCAATCTTATCACCGGCTTGTAGTTTAGCCATAATTCGAGTCCTCCTTTATCCTTCAGATTCGCCATAAAAATCCGCCGTTAGGGCGTATTCTCGCGTCAAAGTCTCATAAAAAACTTCAGCGATATAGTCTTTTATGTCGTTCTTGTTTTTTCCTGTCACGCGTAAATTAATGCCGCTGAAGCATGGCGTAACGATGACTTTGTGTTCTGTCCAGCCATCATAAAAACCATTTCCGTTCACGTGATGGAAGGAAACGTCAAATACCAGCTTGTCAGTGCTGCATGAATCGTCATCCATAGACGCGCCGCTATCAAAACCGGATCCGCTTGGCAGGTAGTTTTTGGCAATATAGTTTAAACGATTCTGCCAGCGCTCCAGCCATTCCGCATTGCCTGAATTTTGGCAATTTTCGATAGCCTGCAGAATAGAGGCGATTTCACGATACAAAGGTGATACTTGAGTCATGATTCTGATTCCTTTTCAATTAGCTTCCCATACAGGGCATTTTTCCCAATCTTCTCTAGGAGAAGATGCTTCAGCTAAGGCCAGAGATTCCTTGGTTAGGCACAATGGTAATAGTGTAACCGGAAAATCACAATGACCAAGCCTTGGCTCATCATCTTCTATATCAACGTATAAACTGAAATATTTACATGCACCGCAGTTTTTCATTAACGCCTCCTAATCAGCACCTAGCCACGCATTATGTGCCTTTTTAGCACCTAGCGCAATAATTTTGTCAGCTAATTTTACTGATTCCGCCGCGAATCCTTTTGTGACGCCACGGCATAAATACCGTACGCGGTAGATTGCAAGCGAAAGATCATCATAAGTTTCCAGACTGCGCGCATATCCAGCGCCCTTATCTGTGCGGAATATGGCAAAAGTGTTTCCGCTCCAATCAATAGCGAAGTTTGCCCCGGCAATGCCGGTTTCATCATATATGTACGCCACGGCTTTGATTCCTTTCAATTTTCAATTAAGTAAAAACAATCAACACGGCAAAAATAATCACCATAAACATGCAAACGGTGGCGAAGATAACCAAGCTTACGCGCAACACGTCATACAGCGTTACGCGAGGCGCTGGAGGCGACTCCGGCTTATACGTAAAAGCCAAGCTTGTGCGGCGATTATTGGTGTTTGGCATGGTTTTGAGTCCTTTCAATTCCTAATTTGTTAAACCATATTTTCAAAAACAATACAACAAAAAATTTGTTAAAAAAGTGATTTTAATTACCTCCATTCCGCGCAGAGAATTTAATTAACCGATTAAATAAAACTATTTAATCAGTTAATTAAATTTCCAATATCCATTGTAAACCTATAAACTTACTAGATTTATGCAACTGCCTTGGTCTGGTCGATTGTCGCGGTTCACGAGAA
>JAGWIG010000034.1 GCA_028873515.1 Pseudomonadota bacterium
CAAGCTGGTGCAGCCGGATGTCATTATCGCTCCCCAGGTACTCGGGGGCGAGCTACTGGCCATGCTGTTATCCGGTGAGGAAATCACTCCCGATTTCGTCATGCAAAGACTGCTTCATCAGGATAGCTGAGCCTTCTTCCTCAAGCGGGTTATTCCTGGTCTACGGGAATGCGGCTCCATTCGCAGGGGAACAAGAAAAAATCATATTGCACAGTCCAGGGATTAAGTTAGCGTATTGAAACCCTGGCCATTCGTCCGATTGCGTCCTGGACCAAGCAGACGTTTTCATCCCGGCATGATTGCTGTCATTCGTGGCAGGTGCCTGTTTGATGGAGGGCTGCTGCAACACGCGGAGCACGCCTGGTTCTCAACGCAATGACGCACATGTGGCTTGACTCGACACAGAAGTCGATATTTTGTACAACACATAAATGGATAGATAATACAGCCGTAAAGCAGGTCAACCATACAGCAAAAAAGAAGTGAAACGCTCAGGACAACGCCATGGCCACTCCTAACGAAAAACTAGCTGACTCGCTCGAAGTTCTGAAGAAGCTTCGGGATGAGCAGTGGATTGGCCGATCGAATGAATGACGGGCGCACTACCAGTGCAACCGGGGCGTTCCATTTCAGTTCAACAAGCTTTTGAGATCCTTCAACATGAGAAACAGGTGATACGGGTCAGTCGGGCTGGGCCCGAATTCCCAGGACTCGTACCAGCGCCGCGCCGCATCATCCTTGGCATGCACCAGGAGGCAGCGTATGCCGGCGATGTCGGCGGCCTGTGCCGTGCGCAACAGAGCATCCTTGAGTAAGGCCTGACCCAGGCTCTTGCGCTGATGCTCCTTGTCCACCGCAAGCCGGGCCAGGATCATGACCGGCACCGGGTGGCGTGCCAGCCCCTTCATCACTCTCGGAGGTGTGGCTTCCGGATCGACACTGCCGACAGCGAGGCTGTAGAAGCCGACTACCACGTCACCTTGGCAGCATACGTAAGTCTTCGCGCTGTTGGCCTTCTGATTGACGAGCGCATAGCGTTGCAGAAACTGATTCAGTGCAGATTGGCCGCAATCGAAGGCATCGGTCTGATCCATTGCCACCAGTTTGCGAACGGGTGTGTAGCCACAGCTCAACCCAGAACCCCGGGTTCACGCAACAGCTTCTTCAGGCGGGGCTTGCTTTGCACCGGACGATCCAGCGCATCCTGGAACGCCTGCCACTGGGCCTCGCTCAGCACGAACTGACGACGATCCGCCAGCGCTTGGGTCGCCGCCGTCACGCCCGCATCAAGTAGGAATTCGCTGACGTTCTTATGGCAAGCGCGTGCGGCCTCTTGCAGTAGTTGCTTGACCGGCGTGCTTGCACGAACGTCAATGCGTTCGGTCTTGGAAAGATTCAGGGTGCTCATAACTTGCCTTTATAGACTTTTGATGCTGTCATTCTAGCGTCCGGACAATGTCCGGACAAGTCTTTTGTCTCAGCTTGTAGAGAACAAATAACCTGTCCAATGTAGTAGCACGTAATCTGTCCGGTTTTATTCTGTTCCCGAATGGGGATGAAAATGAGACGGGCAGAATGGCACCAGGAGGCATGGAAGATGAGGTTTAAGGAGGGGCGTTGTCAGGTTGTTTGTTCTGGCCCGGTAGGGACGGCACAGCCTGGGTACAAACCCCATGGTTCTGGCAAACTGCCAAAATCCCGGATGAAAACGGTGCTGGCCTTCTTTATAAGCATCGCGCTCAAGCACCACCGTTTTCATGTTGTCATAGAGCACCTGTCTGGGCACCCCCTGAAAACACCCGAATGCGGCTCGATGGCACGCTTCAGGCGTGTCATAACGCATGTTGCTGCTCAACTGCACGAACAGGAAACGGCTATAGCCCAGTACGGCCACAAAAGCTTGCAGCGGCGCCCGACCTCCCCTCATCTGTCCCCAGTCTACCTGCATCTACAGGCTCGGTTCCGTTTCAAACCAGACAACTGGCTCCGGGAGTTGCCCTGAAACCCGGTTCTGGCGTAAATAATGTCGCAGCAGAGATAATGAGGCCCGGTAACCCTGCTCAGTGATTTCCCACATCAATACCGTTGCACACAGGGTTTCCGGGCCGGCCTGCCGCAGCCGTCCAGAATGTAATCCTTATAGGCATCAAGCCTGGACTCAATGGCCCCTCGAAGGAAATAACGAGGCCCGTCCTTACCCGAAGCAAGATGCCTTTTGACAGTATTACGGGAAACCCTCAACTCCCGGGCAACCTGACGCATGGAATAGCCTTGCTGATGCAAAACACTAATCAGCACCCACTCTCCTGTTGATATCATTTCAACTCCCTCCTCGGGAGGGTGCATGTACAACTGGATCAGTTTTGCATTGCTGCTAACAATTACTTCATTAATTAAAATATATGCAAATCCTGTACGGGAATTTGTGCGAATCCAGCGGACATAATTTATCGGGATGATTCGCTTTATACAATATCTTAGGATTCTGATTTCTCATACATTTTTTCGTACTACCGAACAAGATGGCGGTTTCGGCCCCAAGAGTCCCGCTCTATACACAGAGCGGCTTCTCATCGCATCCAGACCTCCTGCCATGCCAGGAACTCTGATGGCCTGATCTGGTAGCGCACGAAATTTCCTTCATGCAGGCCGAGCAATTCGTCTTCGACCGTTTCGCGGAAGCGCTCGCGGTCTTCAGGATCGATATGCGCCTGCGCCCAGTTCTTCACGTGGGTGACGGCTTGTCTTTTATCCATGTGTCCCCGCACAACCGCTGCGATGACTTCGCGCAGGTCCTGCCGGTGGCGTAACCGGAACGGGTCCGGTTCGCCGAGCGATTGCCTGACCGCCGCATAGCGGTCTGCCGAGCGCTCATAAGCCCAGATAAAAACGTCTTTCAGCAATTCGACCTTGTTGAGTTCATAAACCCCGAGCACAGCTTCGGTATAAGCGCCGCGCGGCACGCCCTCGAACGAGAGCGCCGAGAGATTTCCTTTGATCAGCGGGATGTTCGCGGACAGGCGCGACACCCGCTTGTTGACATCATCGAACGGCTGCAAATACGGAATCTGCACCATGACGAAGAAAGCCTGCTCGAACGGATCGGCGATGGCCGAGGCTGTTGCGAGAATCTGGTCGAAGCATTCTTCGATCAGTTGTGGCACTTCGAGCGGATGGAAGACAGAGCGCTCGATACCGACGCCGATATGGCGGAGCCTGCCCGGTGCCTCCGGGTCCGCGAGCAGGTTGTTTGCGAGCAGCGCATGAAGATTGAGGATCGTGTATCGGTTGAAGCCGATCTCGTCGGCCGCGCCGATTAGAAACTCGATCGCGTCCTTGTGGTTAAGGATCATCTGCGCTTCAAGGCGCTGCTTGCCTTCCGCCTCCTCGCCAAGGTCGATCAGGCGCTTGGTGTCGAGCAGCGAATAGGTGTTGCCTTCAAGGCGGCTTGAGTTCCACGACAGGTCTATCAGCAGCCTGTTCAGTATCTGCTTCGCATAGGTGCCGGCCGGCTGCGCCGCGATCTTCGGCGTGCCGACCTCGCGCAGATGCACCCGCTCGGCTGCGGTGAGATAGAAGGTTTCGTTTGGCCGATAGGAATCGAGGAAGGCACGGTTGTATCCGGCTGGTTTGCGCGCCTCCGGTGGCTTACGGACATAGGCCTGGATTTCGTGGCCGGCTGCCGAAAGCGGCAAGAACGCATCGTCCTCGGCTCGCGCTTCCGTCCTACTCGCGGCTCCGCCCGTCGCCTTCCCGGCCTCCGGCACCCGGTAGCGCGCCCAGCGTCCTTCGCCGTCCATGATGAGGCGCCTGTCATCGACAAGGAATTTGAGGCGGTATTGCAGGGTCCGCCGCGGCGGCGCGGATTCTAGCGCGTCAGCGATCTGCTGTGCCGTCACCCCCTTGGGGTGGGCACGCGCGGCATCCTCGATCGCATGTAAATCCTTTTCTTGAATGCGCCTTGCCACAACATCTCCGTTGTTTCGCGTAAATAAAACTGATACACGCAATTTATCACATATATACGCAACTTTCAAACCTTATACGCAAGATTATTCTTACGTATAACCTATATTTTGCGCGTATACGTACTATCCTGCGCATATTATTATATATTGCGCATAGCAGCAGCCCGCGCTGAGAGAGGCAGCCACACGCTGACATGTAGAACGGTGGTAGATCTGGATGATGGTGGCATGTTTTTACCCCTCTTCAGAAACAGAATAAAACCGGACAGATTACGTGCTAACTACACCGGACAGTTTGCTTGCTCTCTAAACCATTTCCTGTTCTGGTTGTCCTGAAACCTGCCGGCATGCTAAAGTAACCTTGTCATTGGGGAGTAGCCGTCCTCCGAAAGCGAGAGGAGCTGGCGTCAACATACCTGCCAATATGGCATGGCGCTAGCAGGACCGATCTGGCGAGACCTTTGACCGCACTGCCTTGACAGGCCGGAGGGCAATGCGGTCATGGGTAACGCACCGGCCGGAGCAGGCTGATGCATTCTTTTCTTGTTTCCTTAAGTGTCGTGGCCCTTGCCGAAATCGGCGACAAGACCCAGATTCTTTCCCTGATCCTTGCTTCACGCTACCGCAAACCCATCCCCATCACCCTGGGCGTACTCACTGCAACCCTGGTAAGCCAGGCGCTGGCCGGAGGAATCGGCCGCTTACTCTCCAGTCTCATCAATCCGGTCTGGCTAAGCTGGGCCATCGTAGCCTCATTCATGATCATGGCTTACTGGATTCTTGTCCCGGACAGTCCAGATGCTCCTGAAACGTCCTTCTCCAGGAAGCATTGGGGAATCTACAATACAGCACTCATCACATTCCTGCTTGCAGAAATGGGTGACAAAACCCAAATCGCCACCCTTGCACTGGCTGCCCACTATCATAATTTCCTGCTTGTCGTGAGCGGTGCCACACTGGGCATGATGTTCGCCAATGTTCCAGTCATTTACCTGGGTCACCGTTTTTCCGGGGCTTTACCTCAAAAGATGATCCGGTTCGGCACCGCCCTGATTTTTGTCATCATGGGGGGATTCGCCCTTCACCATGCCTTAACCCATCCTGCATCCATGCCCGGATAGACGCCCTCCTGGTAATTGCCAGACATTCCGGGTCGTCCACTAGATCCCCTGATCTTCAAAAAAAACGGAAATAAAGCCTTCTTGCAAAACAAATGGAACTAAAAGCCAAAAATACTGTCCCTATATGGGAACATAAAGGGGAATCCTTGCAGAAAAGGGTAAATCCATCCTTCCTGGAAATCCTGCTTTACCTGGCTAGCCCCCAAAGGCAGAAAAGGAATGTTTACGGATTGCCCCCTTATTCCATGCAGTACCAGAGGACATGGATCCCCTTCTTCTTGTTCCCCTGGTCTGCCATAGTGGGCAATAGGGAACATGGCTTACCCGGGTATCGTGGATGCAAACATGGCAGCTTGAACAAAGTACCTGAGGCTCCTGGCCCGTAATTCCTCTTCAAAATGGATGCGAGCCAGTACCAAACAAGAACAAGGCAGTCAAACTTGCCCCGATTGAATCATCTGGAAACCTGGTTTCATCTATTCGACTGTTCAGGAATCAACCTCCTGCAGGGCCGTTTTCATATTGTCTGTTTTCAAGGAACCTGCCTATGACCGACACACCGGACTGGAACCCTCAGGGTTGTGCACCTGCTCCTTCCTCCATCACGCCGACCTGGGCACCAGCCAAAAAGGATGCCGTTGGCAAAGCGCTTGGAACCTCCCGGCTCTGGTTCACCCTGGCCCAGGGTATCGTCACCGAGGTCTATTACCCACGCCCCGATATTCCCCAGCTGAAAGACATGGGTTTTATCATCGCGGATGGGGCAGGATTCTGGGTAGAATTACGCAAACTCGGAAACTACACGGTAGGCTGGCATGACGAAACCATTCCGGCTATCACCCTCACACATCAACATGAGCGTTTTACCTTCACCATCCGGGTCTGTGCCGACCCGGAACGGGATGTACTGCTGCTGGACTTCGTGCTCAAGGGAGATGCAAACCTGCACCCTTATGTGTTAGCCGCCCCCCGTCTGGGAGAAAACGCCACCTCCAACCTCGCCCAGGCAGGGGACTGGGAAGGGCACGCCACACTCTGGGCCGAGCAGGGGCCATTCGGCATGGCCCTGATGGCCATCGATCACCAGAACCGTCCGGGATTGCTGGAGCGGTCCGTAGGCCAGGTCGGGGCCAGTGATGGCTGGCAGGATTTCAGCCATCATGGCTGCATGAGCTGGCATTACTCAGAAGCAGGACCAGGCAGTGTTGCCCTGACAGCGAGGCTTGCGGATAGTGGAACTTTGGCATTGGGGCTGGGCAGCAGTCGCGAAGCTGCGGCAACACTTGCCCTGCAGTCTCTGGCAGCGGGATTCGAATCCCGCTGGCTCAGTTATTGCCAAAACTGGCAGCAATGGCTCAATGCCTTGAATTTCCCTGCAAAATTTCTCAAATCCCTCAACAGGGAATCCCGCCTGCTGCTTAAGCGCTCAGCTGCAGTCATCAAAAGCCATGAAGACAGTACGTTCCCCGGAGCATTTGTTGCAAGCCTGTCTGTACCCTGGGGGGAAAGCAGTCTCAGCCGGGGAGGCTATCATCTGGTATGGTCCCGGGATCTGGTGGAAACAGCCGGTGCGCTGGTGGCAATGGGATGTCTTGCAGAGGCAAGACGCATCCTGGTCTATCTCATTGCCACCCAGCAGGCCAATGGCCACTGGCTGCAGAACCAGTGGCTTGGGGGAAAACCTTTCTGGCAGGGTGTCCAGCTTGATGAGACAGCCTTCCCTGTGCTTCTTGCAAGCGCTTTGGCAGAATGTGATGCCCTGGACGAGCTCAACGTCACCGACACCGTGCGTCGTGCATTGGCCTTCATTGCCCTGGAAGGACCTGTCACCTCCCAGGATCGGTGGGAAGAAGACGCCGGGATCAACACCTTTACTGTAACAGTGGCCATTGCCGCCCTGGTTGAAGGAAGCCGGTTTCTTTCCGGCCAGGAAGCCGAATGTGCACTGATGCTGGCTGATTCATGGAATACCCGCCTGGAAGACTGGACCTGGGCTTCAGATACCACGCTTGCACGCAAACTGGGCGTTCCTGGCTACTATATGCGTAGCGCACCTGAAGATGTGCTCATCCATGAAGGCGCCAAACAGGAAGCGCTCCTGATAAAAAACCGTGCCAGCGATGCCGATCTGGCTGCAGATGAGCAGCTTGCAGGAGATTGCCTTCAGCTGACCCGTTATGGCCTGCGCAGTACAGATGATCCGGCGATTAAGGCAAGCGTTCAGGCTATTGATGCCCTGCTCAGAACAGACACACCAAATGGTCCCGTATGGCATCGATATAATGGTGATGGCTATGGTGAACACGCAGACGGCTCCCCTTTTGACGGATGTGGATCCGGACGCGGCTGGCCCCTTCTGACAGGTGAACGTGGACACCTTGCCCTGCTCGCGGGCGAGGATGCCACTTCCTATCTTGCAGCCATGGCCCGCATGACCGGCCCTGGCGGCCTGCTCCCCGAGCAGGTCTGGGACAGCAACGCCCTGCCTGAACACGAACTGTTTCCTGGCAGACCCAGTGGTTCAGCCATGCCCCTGGTCTGGGCGCATGCAGAATACATCAAACTTGCCCTGAGCATTGCGTCCGGTGCGCCCGTTGATCGCCCTGCACGGACCTTTGCCCGCTATGGAGGCAAAAAACCCAGGCTGGACTATGCCTTATGGCAACCCAAGGCCCGGATCCTGGAACTGGCATCCGGCCAGGAACTACGGCTGTTTCTACCAGAGACAGCCAGCGTGCACTGGGGCAGAAATGGCTGGAAAGACGTGGAAGATGTCCTGACCCAGGACTGGGGCCTGGGATTTGTGGCGATTTTACAGACCCGGGCCCTGCTTCCCGGAGACACCATCGAATTCACCCTCTACTGGCCTTCACGTCAGCAATGGCAAGGCGAGGATTTTCAGATAAAAGTCATTACAGGAGTCTCGACATGATCAATATAGATTTGACAGGCAGACGGGCACTGGTTACAGGAGCAAGCTCTGGCCTGGGCCGGGCCATAGCCGTAAATCTTGCAAGCTGTGGCGCCAAGGTCGGCGTTAACTATCTCAAGGATCAGGTTGCGGCCCAGGCCGTCGTGACCCAGATACAGCAGGCAGGCGGACAGGCCATCGCCCTCCAGGCGGATGTCAGCCAGCCCGAAGCAGTCGAGGCCCTTTTTGCCGAAGTCGACAGGGCTTTCGGGGGTCTGGATATCATGGTCAATAATGCCGGAATGGATGGGGCACGCGAAAACTGTGCGGAAAGCCAGCCTGATCATTGGGAATCAGTGATCCGGGTGGATCTGCTCGGACCCTATTACTGTACCCGGCAGGCATTAAAGCGCATGCAGCCGCAACAGCGGGGGGTCATCCTTCAGGTGACCTCCGTCCATGAGTTTATCCCCTGGGCCGGGTACAGTGCCTACACCAGTGCCAAGGCTGCCCTGTCGATGTTTACCAAAAGCGTTGCCCAGGAAGTGGCCATGCAGGGTATCCGGGTACTGGCCATTGCTCCGGGCGCAATTCAGACCCCCATCAACGCGAGCGTCTGGGGAAACCCGGACAGCCTGCGTGACCTGGATCAGAAAATTGCCATGAACCGTCTGGGCGAACCCGATGAAATCGGCCGCGTGGCTGCATTTCTGGTCAGTGATCTGGCCAGCTACATTACAGGCACCACCCTCGCAGTAGACGGGGGCATGCTGATTTATCCCGACTTCAGTCATGGCGGCTGAAATGGATGCGGATATCCTCATCATCGGTAGTGGTGCAGGAGGGGGCACGCTGGCCCGTGCCCTGGCTCCCTGGGGGCTTTCCATCCTGGTTCTCGAGCGGGGTGACTATCTTCCCAGGGAAAAAGAAAACTGGGATGCGCAAACCCTCTTCAATACCGATCGCTACCATACCTCCGAACAGTGGTTTGATGGACAAGACCGGCCTTTTACTCCGGTAACGGGCTACCAGGTCGGGGGCAATACCAAATTTTATGGCGCGGCAATACTGCGCCGGCGCACCGGAGATTTCAGCGTACGGCGGCACAAAGACGGAGAGACCGTTCCCTGGCCCCTGGGCTACGATGATTTTGCACCCTATTACCAGCAGGCCGAAACCTGGTATTTTGCACATGGTGAGGCCGGTATCGACCCCACCGAGCCACCCCGTGATGCCTATCCCTACCCGCCCCTCTTTCAGGAAGCCCGCATGCAGTCGATACGAGACGCCCTGTCAAGACAGGGGCTGCACCCGTTTCCCCTACCCATGGCCATTCACCGGGATGATGGACATCCAGGCTCAAGCCCCTGCATCCGCTGCAATACCTGTGATGGGTTCCCCTGCCTCCTCCATGCCAAGGGGGATGCTGAAACCTGCGGAATGACTCCGGCGCTGGCCTACCCCAATGTCCGGCTGGTCACCCGGACACGGGCCATAAGGCTTGTCTCCAGTGAAGAGGGGCACATCACGGCCGTGGAGGCGGAAGGACCCGACGGTGCGCGACGTTTTCAGGCCAGAACCTATGTCCTGGCAGCCGGGGCGGTCAATTCTGCAGCCCTGCTGCTCCGATCCGCATCGGATCATTACCCCAGAGGCCTTGCCAACAGTTCCGGACAGGTTGGGCGCAATTACATGTGCCACCTCAACAGCGCCTGTATCGCCATCGATCCCGCACATGACAATCCTACAGTCTTCCAGAAAACCCTCGCCATCAACGATTTTTATGAACATTCCGGCCTGCCTGATTTTCCTTTTCCCCTGGGACATATCCAGAATCTGGGCAAAGTCACCCCGGATATCCTGCTTGCCCAGAGGCCTTATTTCCCCAAGGCCCTGTGCACCTGGGTTTCGCGCCATTCCGTTGACTGGTGGCTGACGACCGAAGACCTGCCTCACCCGGATAACCGGGTTACCCTCAAGGCCGATCAATCCATCCAGCTCAGTTACCGCTCCAACAATGAAACAGCCCATTACCGCCTGCGGCAGCACTGGAAATCGATCCTGCACCAGATAGGATTCCCGTGGGTATTCTTCCAGCGTATGGGAATCAATGCCGTCGCTCACCAGGTAGGAACCCTGCGTTTCGGAGACGATCCGGCGCAATCCGTTTTCAACCGGGACTGCCGCAGCCATGAACTGGACAATCTCTATGTCGCGGATGCTTCATTCATGCCGTCCATCTCTGCAGTGAATCCATCGCTGACCATCATGGCCAATGCCCTGCGGGTGGCAGAGATCCTGCGTCATCATCTGGCAGTCAAGACTTGAAATCATCACGCCCTTTATGCATCGCCGCAATCTATCTTGCAGGGTTTCTGCAAGGCTGTGCCTTTGTGCTCATCCCTGCACTTGGCAATATACTGGCTTCTGCTCCCTATCACTTCAGTCATTCAGCCTATGCCCTCCTTTTTTTGCCGCAGACCGCGGGAGCCATCATCGGTGCCGCAGCAGCCGGAACAGTGCAGCGCCGTCTGGGGATGGGGCGGCTGTTCAGGCTGGGGCTTGCCTCCAACCTGATAGCCATGATACTGCTCCTGGCCGCAGCGCACGGCGCTGGCCCTGTTGCCTACCCCATGATTCTGGGAGAAAGCCTGTTCATGGGTCTGGGTTTCGGCTGGACCCTGGCAGCAATCAATCATTACTCAGCCTTTTTTTTCAGCCAGTCGGCCAGTATGGCCATCACCCTGCTCAACGCACTGGTGGGCGGTGCCACAGCCCTGTCTCCCCTCATCCTCGAAACCCTGCATACACACTGGAACTGGGGACTCTGGCCTCTCGCCCTGGCGGCAGGATTTATCCTTGCCGGATTACCTCACCAGCAGGAAACGGGTGGTGATTCACAATCCGCCTTCTGGCCCCGTGGGATTTCCCCGTTCGTCCTTGTCGTACTTATCTATGCCCTTTGCGAGGGAAGCTTTGGAAGCTGGGCAAGCGTCTATCTGAGTCAGGACAGGCATCTGGGAAATCATGCCGGAACCCTTGGCCTGTCGGCATTCTGGGGCAGCATGACGCTCTTTCGTACGCTGCTCGCACCCTTGCCGGAGCAATGGGTTTCACGCCGAGCCCTCCTGCTTGCTTCCGCTGTGGGTATTGCGGGTTGCTTTATTCTTTTATCCTGGCTATCCGGCACCTGGATCCTCATCGGTGCGTTTGCACTTGCAGGGGCTGCCTGCAGTATCTATTATCCTTTCATCATGGCCTTGTGTCTCGCCCGCTTCCCGGAAGAAAATACCCAGGTTGCAGGTCTGGTGGTCGCCGCATTGATGATCGGAGAAGGTATCGGTTCCTATGGACTGGGATTGCTACAGAAGCTGCAGCCCCTGAACTCCATTTATTTCATATCAGCCCTCTGGGGGATCCCCCTGTTCATTGGAGCCTGGCACGTCAGCCGGCATCCCGGGGCTCGACAGGAGATGAAATAAATGGTTACATTCAGTCTGCCACAGCAAAAAAGATGTGCCCGCTGAAATTTACAGTCGCAAAACCACAAAATCCGGTTCCAGACGCCATGACTGGCAGACGGCACCCCCCTTTCATGGGAAAATATGGAAAAACAAGGTGTACTCCTTATCCTGTTTGACGGTTTCGGATTAAACCCAAGCCGTCTTCATAATGGATGGGCATTGGCACGAACCCCTCATCTTGATGCCTATTTCGCCACCAACCCCCATACCACCCTTCAAGCTTCAGGACTGGCTGTAGGCCTGCCTGATGGCCAGTTTGGCAATTCAGAAGTCGGGCATCTCACCCTGGGAGCCGGTCGCATTCTCGAACAGGATTTGTTGAGGATAGACGAGGCAATCCTGAATGGAAACCTGGTGGCAAACCCGGCGTGGAAATCCCTGCTGGAAGGAAGTAAACGGGTTCATCTTGTTGGCATGGTCTCCAATGGAGGGGTTCATTCCCATATTGATCATCTTTTTGGAATTCTCTCCGGGCTCGGCAGGGCTGGGGTGACTCCAGTCATCCACATGATTACCGACGGGAGGGATACACCGCCCAGATCGGCACCCGGATTTCTCAGGATGCTCGAACAACGCCTGGATAAACTCGGTATCGGAACGATAGCTTCGGTCAGTGGCCGCTATTTTGCCATGGATCGGGCCAAACACTGGGATCGGACCCAAAAGGCCTGGTCTGCCATGGTAATGGGGGAGGGTCTTCATGCCCGTTCACCCCATGAAGCAATCGAGAACGCTTATGCCCGCAATGAAGGTGACGAATTTATCCGGCCTACGGTTATCGGTACCCCATCCTCGCCCATCATGGCTCAGGATGAACCGGTTTTTTTCTTTAATTTCCGCAGCGATCGGATGCGACAGCTCGCCGCAGCCATTGGACTTGAAGAGTTCACTCCTTTCATTCGTCACCATGCCCCCCATCGGGTTGTCTGCATGACCGAATACAATGCCCATTTCCCGTTTCCAGTCCTGTTCCCGCCGAAGCACCCGAAAAAACTGCTTGCCGAAATCATCAGTGATGCCGGCCTCAGGCAGTTTCACTGCGCCGAGCAGGAAAAATATCCCCATGTAACCTACTTCTTCAACGGGGGGCAGGAAAAACCCTTTGATGGCGAAGAACGTGAGATCATTCCTTCTCCTGATGTGGCCACCTACGATCTCAAGCCTGAAATGAGCGCTCCACAGGTGGCAGACAGGGTCATTCAGGCGATACAGGCTGGTCGCTATGATTTCATTCTTGTCAACTTCGCCAATGGGGACATGGTCGGCCATACCGCGATCCCTGAAGCAATCATTGCCGCCGTGGAAACTCTGGATCTCCAGAGCCATCGGGTCATTCAGGCTGCACTTGACTGTCATTACCGGGTCCTGCTCACCTCAGATCATGGCAACTGTGAAGAAATGGTGGATCCGGCTACAGGAGAGCCTCAGACACAGCACACCGTCTACCCTGTCCCTTTTCTTCTGCTAGGTGACAGGCAGGCCAAACTCGGTACAGGCAGAGGACTGGCAGATGTGGCTCCAACTGTGCTTGACCTGCTGAATCTGCCCCAACCTCCTGAAATGACCGGCCATACCCTGATCCTGTGAGGCTTCGAGAACACTGGAGCGAAACCACGGATCCGGCAAGGAGCGAGATACTGGCTTATTTAATGCCCAGAAAGTCCATGCAGCATTTCCTTGAACCTCGCCCACCCGGTAGCGGACCAGATCTCCGAATGGGCACGCCCATATATCCGGAACAGGATTGAAACCTGGGTTGCCACCTCATTGTCAGGAGCCGTAAAAATATCGAGATAGTCATAAGGCCCGGACACGGCATAACTATGCAGCCACTCCACCTGCGGACAGGATGCGCGGACGTGTTCCATGGCCTGTCGTTCAAGATCTTCCATGCTTTTAGGATTTCGAAGCAGTTCCGGAGATAGACGGGTGAGCATGATAAAATCGGGCATGTTACTCTCCTTCAGGCGGATTCATGCAGATGGCACTGAGTAAAATAATGACCCTTCCCTGCTGGAAGGGTTGCCATCCCGCAAGCAGACTAATGAGCCCTTCCAGCATGCCTTCCATCCAGAGCAGATTTGAACAGGCAGTTCAGAAGCTAAAGCCATAGGACAGGAAAACATCCGGGTTTCCAGGAACTGGGAATAGCCCTCAATTCCCAATGATGAAGATAACCCCGGCATGGATCTTGATCCACATCAACTCCGTGATGATCAACCTCAAGTCAACGTCGCAGGCTCAAACCAGGAAGGTTGTAACAACACGGAAATATCAGGAGCCCGCAGGTTCTAATCAAGTGATTTGTTAAAGCGCATCACGCTTATGGTCAGCATGATCAATGCCAGTAACGCCATCGCGCCCAGTTCAGGCCAGAGTATGGCCAACCCCACTCCCTTGAGGAAAATAGCCCTGATGACCACCAGAAAATAACGCAATGGATTAATGAGGGTAAACCACTGCAGGGCACGGGGCATGGCGGCAATCGGAAAGGCAAAGCCGGAAAGGATAAAAAAAGGATTGACGAGAAAGAAATTAAGCGCAAAGGCCTGTTGCTGGGTTCGCGAAAAAGTGGAAAGCAGCAGCCCCATTCCCACCGCAGCCATCAGGAAAAGCGAGGACCCGATAAACATGACCCATACGCTACCGATAAAAGGTACTCGAAACCACAGGATGCCAACAGTGCTGACCAGGATGATATCACCCAGTCCGATAAGAAAAAAAGGCAGGGTCTTGCCAAGAATGAATTCAACCGGCCGAATTGGACTAACCATGATTTGTTCAAGCGTTCCTACCTCACGTTCGCGTACGATGGCAAACGCAGTCAGGCTTACCACCTGCAGCAGCGTCAGGGTCCCAATCACTCCGGGGATAAAAAACCATCGCTCGTTGAGACTGTCATTGAACCATGGGCGTTCCTCGAGCGTGATTCCCACTTCCGGCACTGCCAGCCCGGCTCGGGATACCGTAGCCTGCACGGCCTGTTCAGCAGAAAACCGGGAGACAATCTGGCTGATGTAACCTAATGCAATCAGCGCCGTATTGGAGTTCGTTCCATCCACAATAACCTGCAGGGGTGCACTTCGACCCTTTTCCAGGTCCCTGGCGAAACCGGAATGGATGACAATGGCTATAACCGCCCTGTCCTGGTTGATATCATCATTGATTTCTTTCTGGTTTCTGGCCTCATCCACCACATTGAAACGGGAGGTGGCCTCAAAATGTGAAAGGAGGCTACGGCTTGCCTGGCTCCCATCCAGATCCAGAATGGCCGTCGAGACATGATGAACGGTAAAGGTCGCCGCATAACCAAAGATCAGCATCTGGATAACAAGGGGAACAATAAGACGGAACATCGCCCATCGATCCCGCCTAATCTCGAGAAATTCCTTCATCAGCATTACAGAAAGACGTTGGAACATGATGTTAGTCCAGACGCTTGCGAAATGCCCTGGAAGCGAGCCAGAGGATGATCACGGCGTAAGTCAGCAGACCCAGGACCGGCGCCCATAAATTCGACAGGCCGCTTCCCTTGAGGAAAATTGAACGTAAGATGGTGACATAATAACGCGGGTAAACGATATATGAGATCGCACGGATAATCGCTGGCATCTGGTCAATCGGGAAGGTATATCCCGAGAGCAGGGTCGTCGGCAGCATGGTCACAAGCAGGGCGATCTGGCTGGCTCCAAGCTGGCTACGGATACGAACAGAAATAAGATAGCCTATGCCCAGAACGACAACACTGAACAGGGCAGTCGTCACGAACAGTGTCAAAAAGCTTCCCCGGAAAGGGACCTTGAACCAGAAAATGGAACTTGCCAGACAGAATGCGGCATCAACCAGGCCAATCACAAAATAGGGAGCAAGCTTGCCCAGCATGACTTCGAGTGAGGTAACCGGAGTGGAAATCAGCTGTTCCATCGTGCCCCGCTCCCATTCGCGCGAAACCGTCAGCGAAGTAAGCTGGGCACCCACCAGTGCCAGGATGACTGCGACTACTCCCGGAATGATGAAATTGCGGCTATCCAAAGTCTCATTGAACCAGGTGCTGGGCTCCAGATCCACCTGGCCTACCCGGGAAGGGGTAATGCCATGGGCAGCAGCCCATTTGGCTTCAATCTGGGCATTGGCACTGGCAATCACGCCCTGGGTATAACCTAATGCAATATTGGTTGTATTGACGTCAGTGGCATCAAAAATCGCCTGGACCGGGGCACTCCCGTCAACTGCCAGGGTTCGCGAAAAATTGACGGGGACAATGATGGCCGCACTGCACTCCCCTCTGTCCATGGCATTGCGGATTGCAGACTGGCTATCCAGGTTATGGCTGATTGAAAACCACCCCGAAGAAACAAAACGGTTCACCACAGCACGACTTTCCTGACTGTTTTCCTGATCGTAGACACAAAGCGGTACATGCTTGATATCAAGGCTTACGCCATAACCGAGCAAACCCATCTGCATTAACGGCATCAGAAGGGCAACAGCAAGGCTGCGGGGGTCCCGCCAGATCTGGAGCGTTTCCTTGAATGCCAGGGCATAACACCGCCGCAGGTTCATGTTCTGTCCCCTTCCTCATGAGGCATGGAAACAAGCCGGACAAAAACATCTTCAAGACTCGGGGTTACCTGGCTGGCCGGACCTGCCTTGATTCCCTTCCCGGCAAGAAAATCGGGCAAATCAGCCGCAGCGAGTCCTCCTTTAGCAAGCACGACATGAAGCTTGTCTCCAAATATGGCGGCCTCAATGACTCCTGGCGCTCCCGCTAAAGCCTTGAGGGCAGCACCAAGCGGGGTACAGCCAATTTCAAGGAGATCGCCTCCTAGCTGGTGTCCTCGCAGTTCTGTTGGACTGCCCAGGGCCACAAGCTTGCCGCGGTCAATAAGGGCAATCCGGTTGCAGTACTCGGCCTCATCCATGTAATGGGTCGAAACCAGGATGGTGACCCCTTCTGCCGCCAGTTCGTGGATAAGATCCCAGAAACTCCGGCGGGCTTCGGGCTCAACCCCTGAAGTTGGTTCATCAAGAAAAAGGACCGGTGGGCGGTGAAGGATGGCACAACCCAGTGCCAGACGCTGTTTCCAGCCACCAGCCAGGGTCTGCACCAGGGTGTTTTCCCGGCCCTGAAGCCCGGCCATGGAAATCGCAAAAGCCATCCGTTCCCCCATGTCTCGACGTGAAACCCTGTAAATGCCACCGAAAAACACCAGGTTTTCGCGCACCGTCAAATCTCCGTACAGTGAAAATTTCTGGGACATGTACCCGATGTGCTCACGGACTTTCTCAGGCTCTTGGCCTACATTGAATCCTGCTACAAATGCCTCGCCCTCACTGGGTTTCAGCAGACCGCAAAGCATGCGGATGGTTGTTGATTTTCCAGCACCATTAGGGCCGATAAAGCCAACGACTTCACCCCGGTCAAGGCTCAAATCAAGATGATCCACAGCCATGAAACCCTGAAACGTCTTGGTCAGTCCCCGGGTCAGAATCACCGGAGCATCATGGACTGGAACAGTCGAATCAGCAGAAATCATGCCCTCCCCCTGACAAGGCACAATCCCTGTATCCAGTCCTGTCGAGACAGCAGGACAAGCCATTCATACAGCCTCCTCCCGCCCAAGAAGAGCCACAAAAACATCTTCGATTCCCGGTTCTGTACGGGTCACATCGCTTTGTGTCACACCCTGGCCGGCAAGCAGCTCAAGCATTTCGGGTATTCTATGCAGATCATCATCCACGCGCACATGAACCCGGTCACCCATGAGCAGAATGCCAAGTATCCCGGGCTTACCGGCCAGCGCCTCCCGCAGCAGGCGAGGATGAGCTGAAGTAATGGCAAGCAGGACACCTGGCATTGCCTGCTTGAGTCGGGCAGGCGTATCGCAATGGCGGATGACTCCTTCATGTAGCAAAGCCAGACGGGAGCAGCGTTCCGCCTCATCCATATAGGCTGTCGATAGTACTATGGCCACCCCGCTTTCACGCAGGTTATAAAGAATGGCCCAGAAATCGCGACGGGAAACCGGATCAACCCCGGTAGTCGGCTCATCAAGCAAAAGCACACGGGGGGTATGGATCAATGCACAGACCAGACCGAGCTTCTGCTTCATGCCTCCTGATAACTGGCCTGCAAGCCGCCGCCGGAAAGCCTGTAGCCCAGCCGCTTCAAGCAGTTCCTGGCTGCGCGCAATGCGCTCGTCTCTCGGCACGGCAAAGAGCTCGCCATAAAAGAAAATATTCTCGGCAACAGTCAGGTCTTCATAAAGACCAAAACGTTGCGGCATATAGCTTAAGTGCAGTTTGGCCTGTTCAGGGTCAGAAGCGACATCCACCCTGTCAACAAGAATGTCACCGGTATCAGGGCGCAGGACACCTGCTAGCATCCGCATGATGGTGGTCTTGCCAGCACCATCCGGACCAACCAGACCAAAAATCTCTCCGGACGAGACGGTAAAATCCACATCCTGCACGGCCTGTACGGATCCAAAACGCTTGTTGACCCCGCGTGCACGGACAGCAGGTTCCGTCTGTTCCTGCGTCATTTTCCCGCCGGCAGTAAAGCAATCCTCGCCTGGGCCGGCATGCCAGGTAGCAGTTCATGGGTCGGATTGTCAATATCAATGCGGATTCGATAGACCAGTGTTACCCGCTCAGCATGGGTTTCAACTGTCTTGGGGGTAAATTCTGCCTCGGACGAAATAAAGCCGATGCGCCCATGATAAACCTTGTCGGGATAGGTATCTGTAGTGACGCTTGCCGGCTCACCCAGACGGATCTGCCCTAGATTCGTCTCGTTCACATAGGCACGAAGCCAGACATGATCCAGATCGTCAAGTGTGAAAATGGCTACCCCAGGTCCAGCCAGTTCACCCAGTTCGGCCTCGCGTATAGCCAGCACCCCGCCAAACGGAGCCCGCAAGTCCGTGTAGGAGAGGGTCACCTGGTCCAGCTTCAGCCTGGATCTTGCCGCTGCCAGATTCGCCTGGGCGAGCCCTACACTTTCACGTGCCACAGTAACCAGGGACTTGTCACGCTCTAGCGTAGCGCGAGACTGGGCCATTGCCGTAAAGGCCTGTTCATAGGCCTGGCGGGAAACGGCACCGTCCTTGATCTGGGCCTGGTCGCGAAGAAACTCCCGCCTCTTCTCGGCCCAATCGAACCGATCGCTGACCACGGTGTTCCGGGCTGCGGCGAAATTGCTCTGATTGACCCTGACCTGCTTCTGTTCAACCCTGACAGTCTGGGCATCAATGTCTGACTGTTGAAGGTAATAGCGGTCATCGACTTTCGCCAGCAGCGTACCGGCCTTGACAAACTGACCTTCATCAAATGGAAGATAGGTAATGGGAGCCTGAATCTGGGTAAAGCTCAGCACACTTTGATGGGCCTCGATGTTACCCGAGACCTGGATGCTTCCGGGCCCATTTCCCGGGCCAAATAAAAACATTCGTATTGAACCCCGGAACCAGAATCCCGCTGCAGCCAGAACAAGAAAAACAAGAAGGGCCATACCCAGGCGTACACGAGGTTTCATGCCAGGCCTTTCCAAGCGCAACAAACGTAAAATGGCATGAATGAACCTATGCCCTCAACTATCCGGGCCGAATCAAGGATCATGGTCTGAACAGGCGCGTCATATGGAATGACACCCAGGATAACCTGGGTACAAAAAAATTTTCCATACCTGGACTTAACCATCTAAACCCCCAACGTCCTGTCCGGGATGAATGGGATAATGCTGAATCAAAAACATGCAGGAGTATTTCTGGCCCGGTCAGCTTTATGGACAGGCTATCCAGAAGAATCCGCGCTGACCTGCTCCAGGCTGATGTGAGCATGCTCCCTTTTTCCACTTTTTCTGTCAACCCCTTACCCACTCTTCAGTTCATCCGTATCCAGTACAACATTGATGACCTGGATGACATTGATATGGATCAAAAATTACTGATAAATGATTTTGGAAAGCGCAGATTCCAGGTCAGCCACCCTGCAATGCATTTGATCCGGATCAAGTCCAGCCTTTTTTAGAATCCCTATAGTTGAAAAGCTACAACCCATGAAAGGCAATATGACCCGTTTTTTCATTCATGTCAGACAACGGAGGCGAATCATGACAACTCGTTGGCAAGACTGGATTAATCTGGTATTGGGTATTTGGCTATTTTTCTCCCCCTGGATGCTTCAATTCACGGACATGACCAATGCAGCGCTGAATGCCTATGTTCTAGGCGCAGGAATCATCGTATTTTCGGTCTGGGCCCTGTTCAATCCAAAAGTATGGGAAGAACGAATCAATTTCATATTCGGACTGTGGTTATTTGTTTCCCCCTGGGTGCTTGGATTCACGACAGACAAGACTCTCACGTTAAACGTGATAGTCATAGGTATCGCCGTAGCCCTGCTTTCTGTCACCCTTCTGGTTACCCATTGGCCTTTGTCTTCAACGTAAAGCTGGAAGACTCCTGCATCCTGTCGGCAACGGGATCACTGTATTCCGTTGCCAACCGGATTGGACTCCATCCAGTTTTCTTCCCGCAGCCGGTTCTTCGCAGACAGGCCCCCTTAATTCCAGCTGCAGATATGGGGTTCCTTGCGAGGAGTCAATCCGGTTTCCCCTTCCGGCACACCAATGATAATTGGTGCAATTACCCTGACATCCGATGGAATGTTCAGTTCGGATTTAATCTCAGGCCGGTTAAGTGCCGAAACCGCGGATCCAATCACACAGGTTCCAAGACCCATGGAAAATGCCGCAAGCATCAGGTTTTCTGCAGCCAGCCAGCAATCTGCAACCACATATTCCCCCAGGAGCTTGCCACAAATCACAACAAGCGTCCCCGCGTTATAGAAGATATTGAAATGCTCAATACTAAAAAAATCAGGGGGATGCGCACCTCGATCGACATGAGCCTGACTTTCACTTTCGGCCATGAGCTTCTTGGCCAAATCTGAAATGCGCTTAAGCAGGCCATTATCCTGAACAATGGCGAAAATCCAGGGCTCTTCATGTTTCGCAGTCGGGGCACGGACTGCTGCTGCCAGCAGGCTGCGAACAATTGACTGATCCATTACATAGGGAGAATAGGATCTCACCGATCGCCGTTCATGGATAGCCGCCATAACGCTTGCACCCGTTTGTGACTCTGACATCATCTCCTCCTTTAACAAGGTAACTCCCGTCTGGCCAGGCTTTGCCCGTCTATACTCCACAGGGCATTTACTGCTTCTGGCTTGCCAGGAAAAGGACTTCCCAGTTTCTCAGGCTCATTAAAGGCTGCTCAGGAAGAACAGTTATCCTGAAGCTGAAACCCCTCCCGTCTTTCCTTACCCAGGAATAAAGCTGTCTGGGGCCGCATGAATCAGAGACCAGGCTGAGATCAATCAGAATAACTGCATTCAATCTGATTCGACTTGATCAAAGACGATTCCAGTTCAGTTTTTTTTCACAGCATCAAATTCAGGCATAAATGGAAATTATCATTACTTCCTGATAATGAATCATATAACACCGTTTACCAATTATAAAAAATGAGGAAATCATAATTTCTTACCAGAATTTTTAAGAAGGTTACAAAATTTATACAAATGAGATAATTTGATTTTTTATATTTAAAAATATAAATACATCAATAAGTTAATTTAAATTTTCATTTTTTGAAAATCTATTTCCTTTTCATGTGTTTCATATTTGAAACATATGAATACATGACATGATTTTGTTTGCTCTGCCATGGATTCTTAATATTTTTTCTTATTCCTTTATTATATTGTATTCAATTTGCATAAAGATACGACCTGTCTTTTCATTAATTTTCAATAACTATTATTATTTATTATGTAGATATACAATTGGCATAGGAATTGCTTCAAGACAATCCCGGAGTCTGAGCAACCATTATGGCGCCCACACTACAAACGCGGCTGCACCCATCCCCAAAAAAGGCTAACACCCCTCTAGCCTGGGTCAGTGCAGTCGCCATTCCGGGGCTGGCCCATTTTATTTACTGTCACCTCCAATGCAGCCTGGAATTAATGTCTGCGCCTCAAATAAATGAGTGCATTAGTTTTCATGCCTTGAGTAAAGCAGGTTCGAATACCGGTAAAAAACCTTTCCAGGTCTTGTAACAGCCTGAACGAGATCCTGATTTTTGTCCAACTAAACAACCTGCAACAGAACCTGAAACATCTGGCCTGGATGAATCGATGACAGTACTGTCATGCCAGGCATTGACAGGAAATCCGTCCTGTTTATACACAAGGGAAACCATCATGTATGACATCACCCACCCCATTCCTTCATCCCTCAACCCCACCACTAACCCAGCGGGATTAGGCAATTTTCATGTTCTTTTTCCCTCAACAGGAATATCTGATATGGAGCATGGCCTGCTTGAAAAGCTGGCTCAGACCAAACGTCGATTACGAATAGGAGAATGCCTCTATAGGACAGGTGAGGGATTTTTCTTTCTATATATCATCCGTAGTGGTTTTTTTAAAACGACACTGATTGACAAGGAGGGCCGGGAACAGATTACGGGGTTTCATATGAGTGGGGAAATGATGGGAATAGACGGAATTGCAACCGACATTCATGCCTGCAGTGCCTTCGCTCTCGAAAATTCAGAAGTTTGTCTCATACCATATCAGCAGCTTGAAAATACAGATCAATCCTCTGAAGCGCTCCAACATTTTTTACGCAAGGCCTTGAGCCATGAAATCACGCGCGACGAAAACATGATGATGCTGTTAGGTACCATGCGGGCCAATGAACGTGTCGCAGCTTTTCTTCTGTATCTGTCCCAGTCCTATCTTGCACGGGGATTCTCCAGGTATGAATTCTATTTGCGAATGTCCCGGGCAGAAATTGCCAATTATCTAGGTCTCAAAATTGAGACTGTCTCCAGGATTTTATCTTCCTTTCAGTCTATGGGATGTATTGAAGCCCAACAAAAGCACATCGTTATCCATGACCTGGAAAAGCTGAAACATCTTAATTCAACTAAAGGATCTTTTCGATCAAGCTATCAGAAACCGCCATTATCTGGTAATAAACAGTTTAATATCCTAAATGAATGATAGGATTCCAGATGGAACAAGCGACAATCAGGAATCCCCTATTCGGGTATGCCTAAAGACGGGGGAAGCCCGTCAGGTGCCCGACACGATGTCCTTTCCGGTTACACCTGGAAGGTCTGTCGAAACGTCACAAAAACAGACTGTTATCAACCGACTCAAACCCGATGCATCCGGAAAGGATTAAGAACGGGTTGACAAAAATCAATGGTGTGACCAAATACGTATGGGAAAATCTTTCAACAAGGGCCGAGTTTAGGAAATGGACCTACACACCTATCAATATAATATGCCATACCAGATAGCAATCACGGTTACAGCGATGGCTCCGCTTTAACACAGGATGCGAAAGGATAGAAAATGCGCTACGTTCTTGTCATTTTGTCTTTCCTGCTTTTTTACCCGACCCTAAGCTCCGCTGAAACCCGGATTGGAATCGGGATTGCCGTACCCGGTCTGAGCATCGGCATCAACATGCCTGCTTATCCTCGTCTTGCCCCGATTCCAGGCTACCCTGTTTACTACGATCCTTACGCCGATTCCAACTATTTTTTCTATGATGGGATGTACTGGACCTTATGGGGAGACAACTGGTATGCCAGCAGCTGGTACAATGGGCCATGGTACATGGTGGAACCTGATTATGTGCCCCTTTTCATCCTGCGCATCCCAGTACGCTATTATCGACATCCTCCTGCCTATTTCCGTGGCTGGAACCGGAACGAGCCTCCCCGCTGGGGTGTTCACTGGGGTCGGGGATGGGAGGAGCACCGGCGTGGATGGGATAAATGGGATCATCGCTATGTCCCCCGTCCTGCACCTTTGCCAAGCTACCAGAGAAACTATACGGGAAACCGCTACCCCCATGCCATCCAACAGCAGAATACCCTCCGATCGGAGCATTACCGCTACGAACCCCGTGATTCTGGAACCCGCCGATATTTTCAGCAGCGCGAACAGCAGCGTCGGCCCGAGCAACCCAACTATCCGCAGCAGCAAAGGCAAATCCAGAGGAACCAGCAGCGTCGGCCCGAGCAACCCAACTATCCGCAGCAGCAAAGGCAAATCCAGAGGAACCAGCAACAAAGGCAAATCCAGAGGAACCAGCAGCGCCAGCCACCAGGACGAAACCAACAGCAGCAAGAAGATAAGCGACGTCACCAGCAACAATAGGGTTCTTCCTACTAACCTCCTGCGAAAGCAGGGGGTACGATCTCTTCTGTACTTTGGCGTCTGATCGATTGCAGCACCCAGATCAGGCGCCAAATGCAGGTTCTGTTTTACCCATAACTGACGGTTAACCTGGGGCACACGATTACAGGTTATAAAAATTACTGGGAAGAATGCTGGATATTCGCCTGATAGCTACCCGCTGGCTTGTGAAAAGGTATAGCCAGACGATTCCACCCATTGATGGCGATAATGGCAAAAGTCAGATCGACCCATTCTTTTTCACTATATAACCGGGCCATTTCTACCTGCAAGGATCCAGGAATCTCTTTCGATGATAGTTCAGTCAAGGCTTCTGCCCAGGCTAGACCTGCACGCTCCCGTTCTGAATAAAACGGGGTTTCCCGCCAGGCCTGCAAGGCATAAAGCCGTTGTTCCGATTCTCCCCTTGCCCTTGCATCCTTGGTGTGCATATCAATACAGTAAGCGCATCTATTGATCTGGGAAACGCGGGTTTTAACCAGCTCCAGAAGACTGGGCTCAAGCCCGGAATGGCGGACATACGCTTCAAGCCCAGCCATAGCCTTAATTCCATCTGGGGCAATGGCAGCATAATCTATTTCACGTTCCATGATATTTCTCCCAATCTAACAATAAAGTTGAACGAAATGCCCTTACCTTTCCTGCAGCACCCAAATCCGGGTTCTCGTAACAACGTGCCGAATATTGCAGTTTTCCACGGTTTCTCAATAAATAAAACGGTCTGTCCGCATTTTAATCTCAAGGATTTCAAGGTGACTGGTATAACTTATACCAGTATAAATAATATTCTTGTTACAGTATAAATCACTGCTTATACTGGCTCACATCTTTGCACTATCAGGAGAAACCCATGGATCAGCAGCAACTCGTCAATACCCAGTTTGGCGACATGGCACAAAATTACCTCACCAGCCCCGTGCATGCGCAAGGAGCCGATCTGGAAAAATTAAGCAGCCTCGTTTCTCAACTTCGCCCATCCCGTATTCTGGACATCGGTTGTGGAGCGGGCCATGCAAGTTTTGCCATGGCTGCCAAAGGGGCTATCTCAGTTGTAGCCTATGATCTGTCTCGCCCCATGCTTGAGATTGTGGCGCAAGAAGCCCGTGCGAGAAAACTGGATCAGATCACAATACAACAGGGTCCTGTTGAACAACTTCCTTTTTCAGATGCCAGCTTTGATCTGGTCGTCACGCGTTTTTCTGCTCACCACTGGCTGGGTATCAATAAGGCCCTGACTGAGATAGCAAGAGTGTCCACCCCCGGCAGCACCTTTGTCGTAATTGATGTAGTGGCACCGGAAATTCCTTTGCATGATACGGTTTTACAGGCCGTCGAACTACTTCGGGATACCTCCCATGTCCGCGATTACCGGATATCGGAATGGAAGCGGATGCTTTCGGAATCCGGCTTCACCATTGCCCATTGCGCGCAGTGGAGATTACCCATGGAATTCAGCAGTTGGGTCACCCGGATTGGCACCGTTCCTGGACGGGTAGAAGCACTGCATACTGTTTTTTCCCAGCTGCCGCAAGAAGCCATAGACTATTTTGCCCTGACCCAGGACCATTCATTTGAAATCGATAGCGCCTGGATCCAGTCCAGCCGTCTATAGCAAAGCCAGGGTGGTCTCATTTAGGGCCCATGGTGGGAAACGGCCCATAAGGCTAAACAAAAATGTATTGCACCCATGCAGACTAACGCAGTCCGCCATATTCCCCTGCCAGATCATCGTAATGGGCATGGGCTTCAGTTTCCTTCATTGCAGCTTCGTACCATTCCTGCATGGAAGGATGCGCTATCAGGTTATCTCGATAAGCCATTGCCAATGGGGAAAGAGGCACATTGTAAATATGGAAGCGCCAGGCAATAGGCGCATACATTCCATCTGCAATGGAAAAAGCACCAAAAAGATACGGCCCCTCCCGGGTTGCAAACCGGGTCCGGGCATCTGTCCAAAGTTCAACAATACGGTCAATATCCCGCTGTACCGAAGCATCGGCTGGTTTGCCCTTAAGCCTCAGCTTCAGGTTCATGGGCATCGCTTTTCGCAGATTGGCAAAACCGGCATGCATCTCTGCAGAAATGCTCCGCGCCCGCGCCCGGGCCTTCGAATCCTGCGGCCATAACTGCGGATATCGTTCTGCCAGATATTCCGCAATGGCTAGACTTTCCCAGATCTGAAAACCCTCATCATGCAGGCAGGGTACCCTGGCATTCCCGGCAATGGCACGCAGGGCCGGGTTATATTCACGTCCCGCGACTGAAACCATGCGTTCGGTAAAGGGGATACCCAGATGTTTAAGCAATAGCCAGGCCCGCAATGACCACGATGAATAATTCTTGTTACCAATATACAAAACCAGCGCCACGCTTGCCTCCCTTTCATTTCAGGATGACTCCCGGTAAATTTCACATGCAGAAAATCCTGATTCTATTGTCTTCCCAATCCAGCCTGTTGCGCAACCTAATCCGGAACCACGGACAGGAGCCTAGACGACAAGGTTCACTGGAAACGGTTTCGGGATAATACAGCGCCTTTAGACAAATCCTATGAAGTCTCCCGCCACTAAGCGCGTAAACGCGTTGTAGCGGGGGTTTCCTGGCTCGACGACCAGTGCGCAGGGGTGTTGCCACCCTTGCGGCTTACCTTGGTCTCCCCAGGTGTAGATTGCGTTTGTGCAACCGGTTCGGAGCCTTCCGCCCCTACCCTGATTCTTGTGATCCTGCACCGTTTCTTTTCTTTCTGAACACCCTTCCCGGACAATAACTGCCGGACACCGCGCAGGGCAATAACCTTTGCCGCATTGTGATCCGCATGGTCGGTGTTCCCGCAGCTCAGGCAGACGAATCGGGATTGTGATACCCGGTTGTCCTGGTGAACGTGGC
>JAGWIG010000269.1 GCA_028873515.1 Pseudomonadota bacterium
ATTCCAACTACCGTACGGCGTTGCTTCATGCCGTGACGGATCGTTTTCTCGGAGGACGCGGCACGGCATGGGTGCGTTATGAACCGCAGATTGTCACGCAGGATGACGAGATTTCCGATGAGGTGGATGCCGAGCCACAGGAAAGGATTGAGTGGGAAAGCACGCCGGTCGATTATGTGCATTACCGGGATTTCGGCCATTCGGTCGCCCGCACATGGGATGAAGTCACATCGGTGTGGCGCATTGTCTATCTCAAACGCCCGCAGTTAGTGGAACGTTTCGGCGAGGAAACGGGCAACCAGATCCCGCTGGACTCCAGTCCAGAGGATCCCAACAACAAGAACAGTATGAAAACCAGTAATACGGCTGCTCGAATCTACGAGATATGGGATAAGGAAAGCAGGACGGTCGTGTGGATCTCCAAATCTTATCCCACCGTGCTGGACTCGATGGACGATCCGCTTGAACTGGAAGAGTTTTTCCCCTGTCCGCGTCCGCTCTATGCCACGCTTACCTCCGACACGCTGGTACCGGTACCGGATTTTGCCCTGTATCAGGATCAGGCCGCTGAACTGGATCTGCTGACGGAACGTATAGACGGTCTGGTAAAAATGCTGAAGGTGATGGGGATGTATGATGCCTCGGTGCCTGAACTTCAGCGACTTTTGACGGAAGGCACGAATGGGGATCTCATTCCGGTGACCAACTGGTCAGCCTTTTCTGAAAAACAGGGTTTAAACGGCAGCATCAGCATCCTGCCGATTGACATCATTGCCACGGCACTCGCTCAATGTTATACCGCCCGCGAGAACATCAAGAACGAGATTTACGAGATTACCGGACTCTCTGACATTCTACGGGGAGCTTCACAGGCTGTGGAAACAGCGACGGCGCAGCTACTCAAGGGTAATTTTGCCACGCTGCGTCTATCGAGCACGCAGGAGGAAGTCGCACGCTTTGCGACGGAACTGCTCCAGATCAAGGCGCAGATTATGTGTCGCCAGTATCAGTCCGAAACCTTGCTGGAATTGTCCGGGGCGGCCATGCTCAACCCTGCCGACCAGCAAATG
>JAGWIG010000035.1 GCA_028873515.1 Pseudomonadota bacterium
GCGGCATTTCTGTTCCTGAAGTAAAAGATTAAATGACTAATAAAAATGTTGCATTATGCATAAGCTGGTGATATAAATGGTTTTAAGGCGACCAGATTCCCTGTGTCGGGGAAATTTTATAAAAAGAGCCGAAACGACCGATAGGATTGCTCGCCCTAAAGAAATACAAACGACCTCGCCAATGCGGGGTTTTTTCATTTATACGCATGATGATTGACAATTAGCTCAAGAGTGAAAGAGCAATCATCTTAGTCGATGAAAAGATGGCGTAATCGAAAAGCGCTATTGTTAGTCATCATCCGTATGAGTGATGTAATGCAGTGGTGATGCATAAACGGATGGATGGGAAAGAGACGAAAGAAATTCCTAGGTTCGTATTAAGTTATGAACTGCCATGAAAAAGCGCCGTGTCTCAAGCCGAAAATTCACTGTCGGCCACTCATAACCAAAGCCCCTTAACCGGGGCTTTTTTATTATCCATCGGGATGTGGACTGGATGCGCCAGCATGAATTTGCCAGGCGAAAAAACAATGGCAGGCAGCGCCAGATGGCAGTCCACATCCCCATTCCCTTTGAGTCATTGCTTCTTACCCCTTTGCGGCGATGATTGCGCCCGTGTGTTGCGGGCTTTTTTATTTTGGAGGCTTGGATGAACGTTCCCGTGATTATTGGAATCGCTGTGATTGCCCTGGTTATTCTGGCGCTGACTCACCGAAGCCTGGTAAAGCGCGCCGTGCAGGCTGCGAACGCAGAACGGAGCAAGATTATTACGGATGTCATTACTGAACGTAATGATCTGCGTAAAAGAGTAAATGTTCTGACTGCCAAGCTCAATGCAAACAATGTTGAACCGCGTGGCACCGGAATTCAACCTGCTGTTGCTGTCAATGTAGAAAATTCCAAAACCAGTTCATGATCTCGGTTGATATCAACGTCCGTTCAGAGCTGCAGAAGGTCCAGAAACAGCTGAGTAGTCTGGCCTATCAACAATTGCCTTTTGCCACGTCTACCGCATTAACGGCCCTGGCCAAGCGCGTCCAGATGGAAGAAAAAAAGAACCTGTCAGATACATTCAAGAATCCGACGCCTTTTACCAAAAATTCTATCGGGATTAAGGCTGCACAGAAAAACAATCCTGAAGCCATCGTTTACATGAAGGATATTGCAGCACAATATCTTGCACCTTATGAATTTGGTGGTGATCATTTCCTTAGTGGCAAAGCATTGCTTAATCCAAAAGACATCACTCTTAACCAGTATGGCAATATCCCACGTAATACCATCGCAAGATTGAAGAATCGTAAAGATATTTTCATTGGTCAGGTCAAGACCAGGAGTGGTGAGGTTGTCAATGGTGTATGGCAACGACCATCAAGAATGCCAACAGGCAATCAGCGACACTCAAAACGAATGACAAAGACTGCCAATACCAGTGGCCATCTAAAACTATTGATTCGTTTTGGACGTTCATTGCCGGTCAAGCAGCACTTAAAGTATTTCGAAATGGCAAACAAAATCGTGAAACAACATTTCAATGCCGAATTTGGGAGCGCTCTGGCCAAAGCCATATCAACGGCCAGATAAACTTAAAGTGATTTCTAGGATGATGACAGGAACTACCATAATTCAGATAGTTACGGGTCCTTCCAGGCCCATGAAACAACGGGGGCATTGCGCGAGCCCTTTCCTCCCCCAGCTACAGGTTTTTAAAACAAGGTAACAACTTTTTCTGGAGCATGAATGGCACTCGTTTCCCAAGCTGCTTTTGCTTCCATGCATGGCGTCTCAAGAAAATCAGTCACAGTCTGGAAACAGGCAGGTTACCTGGTTCTTAGAGGTGATCAGATTGTCGTGGAAGAATCGGATCAAAAACTTCAGGATGCAAAATTAGGACGCTTTAAAGTTGTTACCCCTGCAAAAGCAGGTAACAACAAGGTAACAACCAGGGTAACAAGATCAGGTAACAGCGCAGGTAACAAACTTTTACATGAAGTTATCATTCCTGGTAAAGAAATTGATCCTGACAATGTGAGTGTGATGTATGAATTCATCAATAATGTCCTGGCTGGCGAATATGTTTCTCAGGCAGAAGCCGAAAAGATCAAGGAAAACGCATTAGCCCTTAAGAACCTGCTGGACGCAAGGCTAAAGGCAGCTGTCCTTATTGAAATTGAAACGGCACAGGGAATCCTGTTTGAACTGTTTCGGGAGCAACGCGATGCGTGGCTGAACTGGCCGACACGCATCGGGCCTCTTGTGGCCGCAGATTTTGATCTGGACGCTGACAAAATGACCGAGGCCTTAACACAATATGTCCATCAGCATATTACCGAACTGGGGGAACCCCAAGTCGGTTTCACTGCAGGAGAAAATCAAGCTTCTTACCCAGGCAGTTCGAAGAGCGTGGACACCCCCTCCGAGAATCAGCGTTCCTGAATGGGCCGACAGGTATCGTCGTCTTGCCAAGGAATCAGGGAGTAACTCAGGGGCGTGGCGAACCTCCACTGTTGAGATAGCGCGGGGGCCGATGCTGGCAGTAACGGAGCCTGGCGTGCATATCCTGACAGCCATGGTCTGCACCCAGTTGTTGAAGACATCCCTGATAGAGAATGCGGTCGGGTTCTTTGCCCATCTTGATCCATGCCCCATGCTCATTGTGCAGCCAAAAGAAGATGCTGCAGAGCAGTTCAGCAAGGAACGCATTACCCCGTTAATCAAGGCCACCCCGGTTCTACGCAATCTGATCGGGACCAGTAAAACCCGTTCAGGTGAGGAGACATTGCTTTATAAAGCCTTCCCGGGTGGTTTTCTGGCATTAGCAGGTGCTGGCAGTCCGGACAACCTGGCGCGTAGACCTGTGCGCCTGGTTGCCTATGATGAGGTAGACAAGTACCCGGTTACCCGGGAAGGCGATCCCATCGCGTTAGGCGATGAACGGATGGCCACCTTTGTCAACTGGCTCAGTCTGCGTGCCTGTTCTCCCACAATTGAAGATGAAAGCCGCATTGCATCAAGCTATGCAGATTCTGACCAGCGCCGGGCATCGGTGAGTTGCCCTCATTGTGGGCACAGGCAGTTCCTGGATTTTTTCAGGCATGTGCAATGGGATAAGGACGGCGACAGGCATTTCACCAGGACAGCACGCATTTATTGTGAAAATTGTGGTGCCGGATGGTCAGAGGGTGAGCGTCTCAGGGCATTAAGAACTATTCGTTGGCATCAGACAAAACCATTTGTCTGCTGCGACCATCGGCATTCACCTCTGGAAAATTATGACATTGCATCGAGAGATGCTGAAAATAAAGATCCTGTTGAGAAGGTATGGGACTGGTGGGAAAGTGATCGTCACGCAGTCTACCGGGCAAAATGCCCGGATTGTGGAACCTGGGCACTGGATAATGAACACGCAGGGTTCCAGGCATCGAAACTTTATAGCCCTTGGCATAAAGACAAACCTGCAGACATTGCTGGAAAATGGATCGCTGCCCAGGGAGATGAGGACAAAAAGCAGACCTGGTGGAATACCCAGATGGGGTTGCCACACAGGCCTCAAGCTGGCAAGGAATTGCATCTCGAAGCTCTTGTCGCCCGTTGTGAAATATATCCTGCTGAAGTACCGGAAGGAACCGCTCTTCTGACGACCGGCATTGATGTGCAGGACGATAGGGTTGAAATTGAAACGATCGGCTGGGGACGTAATGAAGAATCCTGGTCGGTCGATTATCACATCATAGAAGGCGATCCTGAAACCGAGAAACTCTGGAATGAAGTCGATTCCTACCTGAAAAAGGTTTGGCGCCGCAATGATGGTCGTGGGTTCGAGATTCTGGCCACATGCATAGACTCTGGAGGACATCATACGCAGCGTGTCTATGAGTTTGCCAAGGCAAGGCTTGGAAGGCGTGTTTGGGCAATCAAAGGTGAGTCTGCACGAAGTGGCCAACGTTCTCCAGTCTGGCCTACAAAAAAACCTACATCCAGAACGAAAGCAACTTTTCGACCTGTAATCCTCGGCGTGAATGCCGCAAAGGATACCATTCGATCGCGGCTTCATATTGAAAAACCCGGGCCAGGTTATATGCATTTCCCGGCAGATCGGGATATTAATTATTTTGCTCAGTTAACATCTGAACGATCAATTGTAAAAGTCACGAATGGCCAACGTTATCGTGTCTGGGAATTACCTCGTGGGCGAGCAAATGAAGCATTGGATTGCAGGGTTTATGCCTATGCAGCGCTTTGCGGGCTGCTGCATTTTGGTTTGAAGCTTAATCGACGTGCAGAAATAGTCAGCGCCCCCCCTCTTCCGCAGGATGTCATTCCTGAAAGGATTGTTGAGACAGTCGCTAGTCCTGGTGAGCCTGAAAAAGGCAATCTTCAAATCAGGCAACAGGAACCAAAACGTTCGTCAATCGCAAGCAAACTTGCCTAGGACACTATGTACGATACAACCACGAGCATTTTCGCCGGCATGTCTACTGCTGCGCTGCAGGCAGCACTGGCCAATGCACAGCAGGCTTACCTTGATCTTTCAACAGGAGCCAAAGGCGAGTCGTATTCCTATACCCAGGGAGACGGAGCCAAATCCGTTACCTATACCCGCGCCAATCTCGGATCCCTGGTCGCCCTGATTAAGCAGCTGCAGGTCCAGCTTGGTGTGGTCACCCATGGCCGTCGTCCGATAAGGTTCAATTTTCGTTAATGGATAATCCTGTCAAAATTCTCGGGCCTGATGGCAAGCCAGTCAGTCCAAAACCTGGTCGTGCTTCAATGCTGGCTGGTGGTGGGTATGTACCCTATGATGCTGCAGACATCTACAGTGGCCACATGGCGGAGTGGATGCCGTACCTATGGAGTGCGGACGGTCAGCTTAATATGTACCGTGACCGGATTGTGTCGCGCACCCGGGACATGGTACGCAATGATGGCTGGGCGGCTGGTGGCATTACCCGGATTCTTGACAATGCAATCGGAGCAAACTTCTACCCGGTCATCAAGCCTGATTACCGCGCTCTTGCTGCGATGACCGGGAACAAGGCTTTTGATGCCTCCTGGGCAGACGCCTTTGGTCGTGTCGTGGAAGCTGCGTGGAGAGCCTGGGCAGATGATCCGGGACGATACTGCAACATGGAGCGCAGCCAGAATGTATCGCAGATGATGCGGCTGGCTTTTCGTCACAAGCTTGTAGACGGGGATGCGCTTGCAGTTTTGCACTGGCTGCCGGAGCGTGTCGGAGCGGGTCGTGCAAAATATGCCACCACCGTTCAGTTGATAGATCCAGACCGTTTATCCAATCCACAACTGCAGTTTGATCAGATGTCGTTCCGGGGCGGCGTAGTCATTGATGCTCACGGAGCAGCCACAGGCTATTACATCCGGCGAGCTCATCAAGGCGACTGGTGGAGCGCTGCACAGTCCATGACCTGGGATCTGATCCCAAGAGAGACGCCCTGGGGCCGTCCCATTGTCGTGCATGATTTCGAGCATGATAGGGCTGGCCAACATCGAGGAGGTGCAGGGATTCTGGCTCCTGTCCTGCAGCGCCTGAAAATGCTGGTGAAATACGACAGTACTGAACTCGATGCAGCCATTGTCAATGCGATTTTCGGGGCTTACATCGAAAGCCCCTTCGATCCTGCAATGGTGCAGGATGCCCTGGGCAGTGAAGAATATGACCCTGCATTGGGTGCTTACCAGGCAGCCCGCGCTGATTTCCATTCACAACGTAAAATCACGCTGGGCGAAGTGCGCATGCCGACCCTGTTCCCCGGCGAAAAAATCAATGCTGTCGATGCCACGCGCCCGGCCAGTAATTTCAGGGATTTTGAAGGCGCTGTCCTGCGCAATGCAGCCTCCGGCATTGGCATATCAGCGCAGCAGCTTTCCAATGACTGGAGCGACGTGAATTATTCCAGTGCCAGAGCGGCACTCCTTGAGGCATGGAAAACCTTGACCCGCCGCCGTGATGAATTTGCACAGGGATTTTGTCAGCAGATATTTGTCGCATTCCTTGAAGAAGTCATGGAAGTCGAGGAATTGCCTTTGCCTGGTAACGCCCCTGATTTTATCGATGCGCGGGCTGCCTATTCCAGGTGTCACTGGATGGGCCCCGGACGTGGATGGATTGATCCAGTCAAGGAGAAAGAAGGCGCAATCCTCGGTATTGACGCCGGGCTTTCAACACTTGAGCACGAGGCTGCAGAAAATACCGGACGGGACTGGGAAGAAATCCTGGATCAACGCCAGCGGGAAATACAGGCTTTCAAGGACAGGGGTTTGCCATTGCCCACCTGGGCCAATATTCAGCCAGCAGGGGTTCCAGCACAGAAAACCATTACTGAACCGGAGGCGACCTGATGCGCTTTGCCCATCTTGCACAGAAGCTTTTTAACACACCATTGGCCATCCGTCCGGAAAAGGCAGAGATCATCATGCATACCCTGGCTGAGCGGCTCGGTATCTCGAACATTTTACGCATGGATGGTACCGCCATCACTGATGCAGCGATGATGGATATGGGAAGTCCGGGACGTCAACCCCAGGCAGGGTATGACATCGTTGAGGGGGTGGCCGTTATCGAAATCAGTGGAACCCTGGTGCAGAAAATGGGCACTCTTCGACCCTATTCAGGCATGACTGGCTATGACGGGATTCGCCAGAATTTCCTGGATGCACTGGGTGATCCGGATGTAGAAGCCATTGTCCTGGATATAGACAGTCCGGGTGGAGAAGTATCTGGATGTTTTGACCTGGTAGATACCATCTACAACGCGCGGGGTCAAAAACCAATCTGGGCCATCCTGAACGAATGCGCCTACTCCGCAGCGTATGCCATCGCGTCCGCAGCAGACATGCTGACGGTGCCTCGGACAGGAGGCGTGGGTTCAATCGGCGTGATCTGGATGCATGTCGACTGGAGTGAGGCATTGACCTCAGCGGGGTTGAAAGTCACTTTTCTGACACATGGAGATAGCAAGGCTGATGGACATCCAGAAATCCCCCTGTCACCGGAAGCAAAAAAACGGTTTCAGGATGATATCAACATGATGGGTGAACTGTTTGTAACGACAGTTGCCCGTAACCGGAATATTGCGCCCAGCGCGGTGCGCGATATGAAAGCTGCAACCTATCTGGGTGAGAAAGGTGTATCCCTGGATCTGGCTGATGCAGTATTGGCACCCGACGCCGCTTTCGGGGCGTTGCTCGCTGAGCTAACTAATTGAAAGGTTAATTATGACAATCGCTAAAACTGTTGCCCAGTCCTGGGCACATCTCCGTGGTATCTCTCCTCGCATTCGTGCAGAAGACGATGATGAGGATGAGCGCAAGCAGCGTGCCGATGAATCCGATGATGACTATGCAAAACGCATGGAAGAACTGGACGACAAGGAAAGCAAAGCAGAAGACGATCCTGACGATAAAGATAAATCCAAAAAAAGCAAAAAAGCCAGGAAGGCTAAAGAAAAGGATGATGATCCTGACGACGATGACGATCCGGATGACGATGACGATCCGGATGACGATGACGATCCGGATGACGATGACGATCCGGATGACGATGATGAGGATGAGCTGAAAGGCAAGTCCAGGGCAGCCTCTGCACGGCGTCGTGAACGCGCACGTTGTGCAGCAATTTTTTCCTGTGAGGCTGGGAAAAAACGCCCGGATGTGGCCGCTACCCTGGCCTTTGGTACCGACATGAAGCGTAGTGAAGCCATCAAGATCCTGACTGCTGTGGCTGAAGGGAAAGAACCTCGTGGGTCCAGGCTTTTATCGGGAATGTCCCAGGTCAGGATTCCCAATCCTGGACAGGATTCTGCGGGACAGGCCAACCAGAATGACCCGAAGGTGATTGCAGCCCAGATCATTGCTGCCGCGAAGAAAGCTCGCGGGGAAGTCTGAATCTTATTTACCCCATAATTTAGGAGATTGACATGGCTTTGACTATTAATTCTGTCGGCGATAACCCACAGCAACCGGGTATTCAGGCCGAAACGTATATCCCTGATCAGCTGATCGCAGGGAATCTTAAACTGGTATCGGCCAATATTACATTGGACGCAGGAACCTTGCAGCGCGGCACCATTCTGGGCCAGAAAACCCTGGGTGCAGCTGCTGCAGTGGCCGGCAAGCCAGCTGGGGGTGCCAATACCGGAAACGGCACCATTTCGGCAGTTACTTTAGGCAAGTTTGCACAAGTCGGGGCTTATGTCCTGACAGCACTCACCGCAACGGATTTCCAGGTCGTTGGGCCCAATGGTGCCCGGCTCGCTGAAGCCACTGCAGGGGTGGCATACGCCGATCAGATCGACTTCACGATTACCGCTGGCGGCACGGCCTTTGTAGCCGGTGACGGCTTTACGGTGACAGTTGCTGCAGGGGATGGCAATTATATCGAATCTGTAGCCACGGCGACAGATGGAAGCCAGGTCCCTTCTGCAGTGCTGGCTGATTATGCCGATGCAAGCGGTGGTGCAGTCAACACGGGTGCCTACATCATGGGCGAGTTCAACCAGAATGCCATCACTTTTGATGCCTCGTGGACCCTCGCTGCATTGACTTCAGCACTCAGGCCATTGGGCATTTTCCTGAAATCGTTTGTATCTGCTGCAGATCCAACCTAAACGCTTTCATTTTTAACAAACAAGCCGCCTTCGGGTGGTTTTTTTTACGTCATTTTTTTGAGTAAACCAGCCACCTTCGGGTGGTTTTTTATTTGGAGACCACCATGGTAGCAGCCGTGAACAGTTTTATTTTTGATACGAATACGCTCATTCAGGTGGTCCCTAACCTGAAGCGGGCGCAGAAGTTTCTCCTGGATCGTTTTTTCCCCAACATCGTCACTTCTGACAGCGAGTATGTCTCGATAGATGTCGATGTAGGTAAGCGCCGGATGTCGCCGTTTGTCTCGCCGCTTGTCGAAGGCAAACTGGTCGAGCAACGCCGCTACCAGACGAACATTTTCAAACCGGCCTATATCAAGGACAAGCGTGCTCCTGATTTAAGAAAACCTGTCCGCCGGATGATTGGAGAACGGATCGGGGGTGCGCTCACCGGCATGGAACGTGAGATGGCCAATCTTGAATTCGAGATGACGGATCAGATTGATATCCTGGATCGTCGCCTGGAATGGATGGCCGCTCAAGCCTTATTGAATGGCACGGTTACGATTTCTGGTGAAGGCTTTCCCGACACTCTTGTTGATTTCGGGCGTGATCCGACCTTAACCGTGGCACTGGCGGGCGCAGCTCAATGGGGGCAGGCCGGTGTGGTGCCTTCTACCCTGATAGAGCAATGGGCACACCAGATGCTCAAAAAGTCCGGAGGTGTTGCTACGAATATCGTATTTACCACCACCCCATGGACCTTCTTCCTGGCCGATCCCGTAGTCAAGCAGGCCATATGGTTCCCGGGCAATGGCGGCAATGGCAACACAATCAATGTCGGTGCCCAGATTCAGCGTGGTGCGCAGTATAAAGGCAAGTGGGGTCAATACGATCTGTGGGTCTATAACGACTGGTACGTTGATGACAACAACGTTGAGCAGCCCATGCTGCCGGATGGCACTGTTATCCTGAGTGGTGAGGATTTGATGGGTACCCGTGCCTTTGGCCAAATCCTGGACCCGGCTTTCAACTACGAAGCGATGCCCTTTGCTCCTAAAACCTGGGTGGAAAATGATCCGGCCCAGCGCTTAATCATGATGCAGTCGTCCCCGATTGTTATTCCGTCCCGGGTGAACGCCGCCTTTTCCGCAACCGTCTGCGCAGCAGTTGTTAGTTAAATCTGACGCGCTACCTTAAAGGAGAAGTCACATGGCACAAGCCACCAGAAAGGCTGTGGGAAAGTCCGCAGCCAAGAAGGCAGTGCAACCTGTACCCAATAAAATTGGGCAGGTTACCAAAAAAACCGATTTGGTTTCATATGTTGTAGCTTCAGGACGGTCTGTGGTTCATGGCGTTGAACGTCTAGCCAGCGGTGATGAAGTCCATAATATGGAGGCTCAGGAAATCGCGCGCCTGTTTGGGCTTGGGTTCCTGGTCAAAAAAACAACTTCTGTTCCTTCTATTGAAGGACCTAGCCTTTCTCCCTCAGATGGCCCGACTGTAAAAGCCGGTACACAGGCTTCGGCACAAAGTACAGAAACTGAGCCAATCGATTCAGAGACTGGAGCTCAGTCAACTACAACATCTGAGGCAGCTTCTGGTAATGCCGATACACAGGCCTCGTCACAAACTGTTGAATCATAAAACATGGCCATTGACTGGGATTCACATGTCCTTTCCGGGTGCATGGATGTATTCGGAGAGCCTGTGACCTATATGCCGGCATCAGGAGGTTCATTTCCCGTTACCGGCGTATTCAATGCTGCCTGGAAGGAATTGAGCCTGATTGATGATGGATCAGGGGTTAATACGGTCCGCCCCGTCCTGGGTGTACGTGCGTCCCAGTTTTCATCAGTGCCCGTGCAGGGTGACAAGCTCTCTGTCGCAAGCGTCAATACGACGTATGTGGTGCGGGATGTCAACCCGGACAGTCATGGCCATATCAACCTGCTTTTAAATAAGGTGAGCTCACCATGACTTCTACGGCTCAATTACGGACCCTGTCTGTTGCTGCATTAAAAAACGCCGTAACGCTTGCCGGGCAGGACGTGTTTTCTCCCAGGGACTGGCCAACATGGGGAGGCAGTTACCCTGTAATTTTGGTGCAGACCCCTTTTGAGGAAAAAACGTCCATTGGGCGCAATGTTCCTGAATTTACGGTTACAGCGACTCTAAAGGTCACCGCCCGCGTGCAGTCCCTTGCCGCTTCGGCTGATGCAGGCGCTGCGGCTGCAGAAGCAGATCTGGAGATCTTTAAAAACCAGATTGAAGTCGCCCTGATCAACAACCCCACCATCATGCCCCTGTTGCAGCAGATTGCCTTTGTCCGATCACAAATGGAAGTCAATGCAGAAGGTGAGCAGCACATCGGCGAACTGGTCATGGAATTCGGCCTTGAATTCTATCAGGGACCTGAAGCGTTCAACAAGCCTGTGACAACCGCACTAACGGAAATAACCCTGACTGTTACTGAGCCGAGTGGCACGACCGAACCGGCCATTGATGTCTATCCTCCACAATAGGAGTCTTCCCATGTTTGTAAAACCTGTTTCCGGTCTCCTGGTGCGAGAACCGGCAACCAAGCAAGTTCTTCCACCGGAAGGGAAAGAAGTCCTTGACGGTGATCTGTTCTGGCAGCGCCGGATTCGGGATGGTGATGTCGAGATTGTTAAACCCGTCAAGATCCGGAGGCCAGAATGATTCCTTTTAAACAGATCCCCCAGAACCTGAGGGTTCCACTTTTCTTTGCCGAAGTGGATAATTCCCATGCCAACTCAGCTGTCTATAACCAGCGGGCTTTAATCATCGGGCAGATCACCGCTCAAGGCGCGGCCGCCCCCAATGTCCCGATTATTTCGCAGGGGGTTGCGGATGCCAAAACCCAGGGCGGACCCGGCTCAATGCTGGCTTTAATGACTGCCACCTACCGGCTCAATGACAACTTCGGGGAACTCTGGTATCTGCCTCTGGCAGATGACGGGGCTGCCGTGGCCGCTACGGGCACGATTACGATTACAGGAGCTCCTACGGCAACAGGAGTCATATCGCTTTATATTGCAGGAGTGCTGGTATCTGTTGCCGTGGGGTTAACCGATACGCCCACATCGATTGCAGCAAATATCGCAGCAGCCATTAATGCCGACACTGACTTGCCGGTTACAGCTACCTCAGCTTTGGGTGTCGTCACCGTTACAGCCAAAAACAAGGGACTGGCCGGCAATGACATTGATATGCGACTCAATTATCAGGGTGCTGCGAGCGGAGAGGTATTGCCAGCAGGTATTGCGGTTGCTTTTGCCGCGATGGCAGCCGGGGCAACCAATCCGTCGCTGACTACTGGCCTGGCAAACCTGATGGACATGCCCTTTGATTTTATCGTGCTGCCTTATACCGATACCACTTCCCTCAATGCACTCCAGGATTTCCTGAATGATGCGACCGGGCGCTGGTCATGGGATGTGCAGGTATATGGCCATTTCTTCACGGCACTTCGGGGCACCTACGCCAGTCTGGGGACAGCTGGAACAGCCCGTAATGATCAGCATGGCTCTATCATGGGTTTTTATGATTCCCCGACCCCCAACTGGTCCTGGGCCGCTGCATTGGCAGGTCAGGATGCAGTCAGCGCCCGTGCGGATCCTGGAGTTCCTGTGCAGACCCTGGCCTTGCAGGGTGTTCTTGCGCCTCCTTTGCAATCCCGTTTTTCTCTTTCCGAACGCAATACATTGCTTTATGACGGGATTTCGACCTTTACCGTTGCGCAGGACGGTACCGTTGCAATCGAAAACCTGATTACGACCTACCAGAAAAACAGTTTTGGTCAACCGGACAACAGCTATCTGGAAGTCGAAACCCTGTTCCTGTTGATATATGTCCTGCGGTTTATGTCCGTCCGCATCACGACTAAATATGCCCGTACTAAACTGGCTGCCAATGGTACCCGTTTTGCACCAGGCTCAAATATCGTGACTCCGAACATCATCCGGGCAGATATCATCGCCGCTTATCAGGAGCTCGAATATAACGGTTATGTCCAGAACAGCATCGCTTTCGCGCAAAACCTGATTGTCGAGCAGAATGCGAACAATCCTAACCGGGTGGATGTCCTGTGGCCAGCCGATCTCATTGATCAACTGCGTATCCTTGCGCTTCTTGCGCAATTCCGCCTCAGCTAAGGTAAGGAGATTTAAATGGGTGATATTACAAACCGGCTGGCCGGGACCGCCAATCTGACGGTCGACGGGCAGGCGTACATGGTCGCGGGGGAATTTGAATATAACCCGTCCGTCGTAACACGCGAGACGCTCGTAGGAATGGATGGTGTTCACGGTTATTCAGAAAAACCATTCCAGGGGCATATCTATGCAACACTGCGGGATTCTGGGGGCCTGACCGTAGCGGATCTCAATGCCATGTCCAATGTCACGGTCGTAGCAGAGCTGGCCAATGGCAAGACAATTATCGGGCGGAATATGTGGACCATCGAGAACCAGAGCTCCAAAGCCGAGGATGCGACCATTGAGGTCAAATTCGAGGGTTTAAGCGTGACGGAGAATTAAAACAATGGATGATGAAAAAATCATAGAACTGCGCAAGCCTGTCACGATAGGCAAGGATGAGAGCGCCATCACCTATACCTCATTGACACTGCGTGAACCGACTGCCGGCGAGCTTTCAAAGGCGACCAAGGCTGGCAATGACATTGATACAGCGATTGCCCTGATTTCCATCATCAGCAAAACTCCGAAATCTGCAATCGAGAATCTTTGTCAGCGTGATCTGCAGGAGTGCTCTGATTTTTTGGCCAGTTTCAGCACCGACTCCCGGACAACTGGCTAGAAGTCTGTGCTGATCTGTCAAAATTTTACGGATGGTGCCCTAAAGACATTTGGGCCCTGACATGGACAGAAATCATGTGGTGGAATGACCAGGCTGAACGGATGATAAAACATGGCGAATAATTTCAGGATTGTTATCTCTGCGACGGATCGGGCGACCGCATCCATCAAGAAGATCAATAATTCAATGGGGCGCATCACGCGTCCTATTGCTGAAATCGGCCGTTCAGTGAAAGCACTGGGGCGTGAAATCGGCCGTAATCCCATTATCCGTCTGGGTAAAGGCATTGCCCGGGTCGGCATTCACGCCGTACACGCCGGAAAACAGTTTGCCGGGTTTGTCCTGAAAATCACGGGCCTCGTTGGCGGGGCGATAGCTGGGGTTTTGTCCCTGGCGACATCCTGGGCAAAACTGGGTTGGGAAATCAGCCGAACGTCCGCCATTTTAGGAATTTCAACCTTCAATCTCCAATCCTTGAGGGGTGCAGCACAGCTGGCAGGCGTTTCCTCAGAAAACCTGACCTCAAGCATGCAGACTCTTGGAAACACGTTTGAGGATGCGTTTGCTGGACGCAATCAGGAAGCCCTGGCAGTATTGAACCGCCTGCATATCGGCATCCATCGTTTAAAGGACGGCTCGATAGACAGCAAACGTGCCCTGCTGGATTTATCCCGCGCCATTCATGGAATTCATAACGCAGAAGTTCAACAGAAAGTCGCTTCAATTTTTGGAGTATCTGGCATTTTGCCCATGCTGCAGGGTGGACCTGATGCCATCAAAAAGAATCAGCAAAAAGCCGTATTTTATGGGGCTGTCCCCAGTGATGCACAAATTGCACGTGCTAAAGCGTTTGGAGAGGTGTGGGCCAGCCTGAAAATGGCGACAGAGGGTTTACGTATCAGCATTGGTGACAAGCTTATCCCGGTATTCATGCCCCTGTTGCAGCAGCTCACAAAATGGATAGCCAAAAACCGCGAATTGATTTCAACGAAAATCGGAAATTTCATTAAGGGGATTGCAACCTGGCTGGAGAAGCTGGATTTCAAGAAAATCGGAAGTTATCTTAAATCATTCACCACATACGTCGAGAAAGCTACGGATAAATTGAGCGGAATGTTAACCGTGTTCAATGCATTGGCCGCAGTCATTCATTTACCAAGGACAATAGGAACCAGTGTTTATGACTGGCTCCATAAAGGACCATCCGGACCTTATAATGGCATTACGCAGAACAATCCAGGAAATCTGCGCGAATGGGGCAATACGCCTACTATCCATGGATTCGCAAACTTTGCAACACCCACTGCTGGCCTGAGAGCCATGGTTGATCAGCTGAAGCTTTATGGCCAGCGTGGCAAGAATACCCTTTCCAGCATTGTAAATACCTATGCTCCTGCAGCGGATGGAAACAATGATCCGGCCTACATTGCAGATCTCGTAAAGCGCACCGGATTTGGTGCAAATCAGCATCTGAATCTCAATGATCCTAAAGTGATGACATCTCTTGTTTCCAGCATGATTTATCACGAGCAGGGAAAAAATCCATATGGAGCCATGGTACCCCAGGCCGTAAAACATGAACTTGAAGTCAGGGTTGTTGCAGCAGCCGGCACGAAAGCAACCGTGGCCACGAAATCCCCATCCATTAAAGTCAGGGTTGAACATAGTCTGCCCCACGGTGTGTCATGAGCTGGTTCAGTCAATTAAAACAGGCCTCATTCCGTGGGATTCCGTTCGCAGTCCTAGGCTCTGAAGGGCATTTTGGGAGGCGTGTTGCCTTACATGAATACCCCTATCGTGACACGCCCTGGGTAGAAGATCTCGGTCGTTCAACCCGACAGATCACCCTCACCGGATTTCTGGTATCTGATAGTGCTGTTTATGGGGGTGGTGATGTCCTGGCACAACGTGAGCGGATTATAGGTGCGTGTGAAGCACCCGGTGAAGGGATTCTGGTTCATCCGACATTAGGTCGCCTGACTGTTTCCTGTGCAAACCGTTATGGCTCTGAGGGTGCGCTTGTTGTCAATGAACGATGGGATCATGGCCGATATTTTGAACTCACGCTTTCCTTTATTGAATCCGGTAAAAGAATATTCCCTTCCGTTTTAACTTCCACAGCGGATGCAGTGAATGCTGCCGCTGCAGTGGCGGATACGGCTGCAAATGCAGATTTTGTAACCCGTGCCTCTGTTGTGTTAGTGCAAGGGAGTGCCGTCGTAGGCCAGGCGGTCAGCGCAGCTGCGATCTGGGCTAGAAATGCACAGGGCCTATCAAACGATGCCACCAGTCTGCATAACATGGTCGGTACCCTGGAGGGAAGTTACGGGCGATATTTTGCTGGACGTAACCAAAGTGGTTTCAGCAGCGTCACCAATGCAGTAACGGGTGGTGCTGCGACCGTGAACAGCCTGATTTCCCTGGGTGCAGAATCACGGGCCAACGTAGGAACTGCCGGCAGCACATTATCAACTATTGCTTCGGGGTTGGGTTTATGAGCACATCCGGTGATTTTGCTAATGCTGCGCAAGGTCTTGCAGCGGCTTTATTGGCGGCAACGGTCAATCCTGCAGATGGTGTGCGTCTGTTGTCTGAATTGGCAAATTTTACTCCTGACGCTCCAACAACCAGCTCGGCTATCGGACAGGCCATGGCCACCATGCAGGATGCATCGGGAGATTTATTTCGCCGCGCTGCAGTAGTAGCGCTGGCACGGGCATCCGCAACCTATCAGCCTTCATCCCAGGATGATGCGGTCAATATCAGGACACTTGTATGTGGATTATTGGATCAGGAGATTGAAACTGCAGGAGATCAGGGGGAAGACGCTACCTTTTCCGCCCTACGCTCCCTGCGTCAGGCAGTCGTGCAGGATCTGAATACACGTGGTGCCAATCTTCCCTCAATTAAACAGTTTTCATTCAATGGTGCATTACCCGCACTTGTCGTGGCCACACGGATTTACAGGGACGCAAGCCGTGCGGATGAATTGTTGTCTCAGGCAAACCCTCCTCATCCAGCCTTTATGCCCCGTTCATTCAAGGCACTTTCAAAGTGAATGATGAGCTGACATTAATTGCTGGACCTGAAAATAATCAGCGTGCCATATCCGGCTGGACAGAAATCAGGGTAACACGCGGTATTGAAAGGGTCCCCAGTGATTTTGAAATCGGGCTGACTGAACTATTTCCGGGGGAAGCATCCGAAGTCGTGGTACAGCCTGGTGATCCATGTCGTGTCATGATCGGTGAAGACCTTGTCCTGACCGGATATATAGACAGGTTCATCCCCTCTTATTCTGCTGGCCAGCATACCATTCGGGTGATGGGACGAGGAAAGTGTGAAGACCTGGTTGATTGCGCTGCGATCTGGAAAAGTGGACAGATAGCCAATGCGTCTACCCTTTCGATTGCCAAAAAACTGGCAGCACCCTATGGCGTGAATGTGACCAGTACGGCGGGTTCCGGGAAAATTGTTCCCCAGATGAACATCAACTGGAGTGAGACAGTTTTTGAAGCGATTGAACGCCTGGCACGTTTCAGCGCCATGCTGGTGTATGAACTTCCGGATGGAAATCTGCTGCTTTCCCAGGCTGGAACAAATCTGGCCGCAAGCGGTTTTACTGAAGGAAAGAACGTGCAGGGCGCCAGCATCGAATATTCGATGGATGAGCGGTATTCAGATTATGTAGTCAGTCAGCTCAGCATGGATGTCCTGCAGGATGTGGGCCAGGGCGGATTTATTACGGCAACTTTTACTGATTCGGGGGTGCCTCGCAAACGGGTTCGTTATGTCATTGTTGAATCCGGAGATTCTGGAGGTGATATAGCCAAACAGCGCGGTGCCTGGGAAGCCGCCAGACGCCGGGGGCGCTCTCAGCAGGTCAGGATTACTGCGGACAACTGGCGTGATGCCAGCGGCGTTTTATGGACACCCAATACACTGGCCCCCATTCATTTGCCTGGCTTGAAACTTAAAAATCAGATGTGGCTAATCGACGAGGTTACTTTTATTCGTGGTGAACAGGGATCAACGGCTGAGCTGCTGATCATGCCTCCCGCGGCTTTCCTTGTTGAACCGATTCTGGCTCCGTGGGAAGCAGGTTTAATGGATATTCCGGTGAATCCAGGAAAATGAAAACGAATGCGATAGAACGAATCTGGCACAGTCTGTGGCTCATGATAGGACGCGGGAGAGTGCAGACCGTCAATGATGCACAAGCCGTGCAGCTGGTGCAGGTCACTTTAAGTGATATAGAAACGCATGATGGAACTCCCCGGCTTGCAGAATTCGGCCTGGCATCAAATCCTCCTGCAAATTCAGACGTGCTGGTGCTGTTCGCTGGCGGGGATCGTTCGCATGGTGTCATTGTGGCCACAGGACACCAGGCCACACGCTTTAAAAATTTAAATCCCGGTGAATCAGCTTTATATGACGCCTTCGGGAAATCAATATATCTGACCGAAACCGGCATTGTCATTAACGCCAATGGCCAGGATGTCACAGTCAACAATGCGGTCACAGTCACGATCAATGCCTCAACATCTGTGGTATTGAACACGCCTCTTCTGAAAGTGTCAGGCGATATTCAGGATAATTTTGTGACAAACAGCAAAACCATGGCTCAAATGCGCACCGTCTACAATGGACATACCCATACCGATCCTCAAGGTGGAAACACGGGAACACCGAGTGGGACAATGTGATGAGCGATATTTCTACAGTCTGGAATCCTGCTCAGGGTTATGGTGATTTTTCCATAGCCGGCACTCAGCTGCAATCAGGGAATGATTTACAGACAGCCATCTTTATCAGCCTGTTTTCGGATCGAATGGCCAATCCGGATGATGTCATTCCTGACGGTGCCGGTGATCCGCGTGGATGGTGGGGAGATTTGGGACAGGATTTTCCAATCGGGTCCAGACTCTGGCTGCTTGACCGTTCAAAACTGACCCAATCGGTTGCAAATCAGGCCAGGGACTACATTCAGGAAGCATTGCAATGGTTGATCGATGATGAGGTTGTTGCATCCTTCGATATTACTACACAGATCATTAACTCAATAACTTTGGGTGCGCAAATCGTCGCACATAAGCAAGATGGTACTACTGTAGCTATTAAATTTTCATGGGCCTGGAAAAACATGAATCAACCTGCTCCAGCCCCTGCTGCGCCTCAACTGGACACCAATTTCATTCTTGACGTTTCAATCCTTCCCTAAGAGAGCTTGACATGAAAAAACTGTTTTCCGCAGTGCTTTTTAGCATTCTGCTTGCCACTTCTTTGCAGGCGGTTTCTGGCCCATTTGCCTATAAGCAGCTGGTAACCTCTGCTGAGCTGAACTGGGCATTTGCCAATGCTGCCATCACTTCTGGAACCATCAGTGGTGCTGCCATCACGAACACCAGCATTAATAGCTCATCCATCGGTGCTACCACCCCATCAACAGGTAATTTTACATCTATAGGTGCCTCGAATCCCGGAACAGGTAACTTCACCGCCCTGTCCATCAATGGCGCAGCTCTCGCAAGTCTTTATAGCCCGATTAGTTATAGTCAGACACAGATAAATTTATCTGCTAGTACAGTTCTTACTACAGCACAGACACAGGGGCAAATATATTACACAAGTGGATCTGTAGGTTCTGTCACACTCCCCGACCCAACAAGTGGCACCGATGCTTCTGTCACCCTGTTTAATGCCAGTGGGGTAACATTGGCTGTAACTGCTCCCGCTGGCGTGTCCTTTGCTTTCCCTGATAATACCGCCTCAGCTGGAGGTGGGACTTTTTATATCCAGCCGCAGATGTCGGTGTATATCAACTGGATCAGCCCTGTATGGCGCGTGATGTGGCTATCTGGAAATACAATAGTTGCGAATGCCACCGCATCCAACCAAGCCGTAGCACTGGGACAGTTAACAGGGACAGCCAGCCTGAGTCCGAATTTCATCAATCAGGTGCTTACCGGCAGTTTGACGTTTGGTGGTGCTTTATTGCAGAACTCAAGCAATCAGTGGACAGCAGCATCGACCGGAAATGGTTATGGATTTAACAACGCCTCAGCAGTAACTCTGTTAAGGATTCTTGAAACAGGGGAGGCCACTTTTAGTAATACAGTTACTGTATCCCATGCAAATAGTTCATTAGTAATCAACAAAAGTGCACTTGCCAATTCTTCTGCGCTTGATTTTCAGGCAGGTGGTGCAGCGCAATGGGCAATAGGCACTAATCAAGGAAATGCGGGCAACAGTGATTTAGGATTTTATAGCTATAGTGGCGCCGGAAACGTATTGTTTTTAAACGGTGCAACCGGAGCCGCAACTTTCGGCTCAACCGTCCAGTCCGCAAACATCGTCGCCGGCAAAACTGTCACGATTACTGCCCCTGTCAGCGGGACGGTTTACCAGAATACCAATGCATTTGCGATTGATATATACGAGCCTGTCACTTACAACGCAACCGGAGCTGCAGCGGCGACTGACGAATTTTTAATGGGCTCTACGAATACTCCTTCGGCTGTCTTCACAAATAGCGAACCCGCAACCTCCCTGGCTGGAATCGTCCAGACGGATCATGTCACGATTCCACCAAGTTGGTATTACGAGTGGACAGTAGCGAATGCCACACTAGGAACCGCCCAAGCCTTTGCCGGATTGAGGTAATCATGCCTTTCCCGCGCCCTACCCTTACTGATTTACGCAATCAGGCTTCTGCTGACATTTCTTCCGGGCTGCCCGGGGCTGATGGCCTCTTAAGGTTCTCGAATCTAAATATCCTGGGTGCTGTATTGGCAGCCTTGATTTATGGTAATTACGGGTATCTGGATTATATAGCCAAGCAGTCCGTTCCCTTTACCTCTACAGATGAATTCCTGGAAGGCTGGGCTGCCTTAAAACAGATTTTCCGGAAACCTGCTGCAGCGGCGATTGGATCAGTGACATTTACCGGAATCCCTGGTTCTGAAATTGTGCCTGATACCATTGTTGTGCGCGGGGACGGTTACGAGTACACCACGGACACGGACGCGGTGATTCCTGTCGGCGGCTCCATCACAGTAAACATTACGGCTGTGCTGCCTCCTATTGATCCGATTGACAACCCGACTGGCAATGGTGCTTCAGGTAATGCTGCCACAGGAACTGTCCTGACACTTGGAACAGCCATTCCAGGAGTTCAGTCAAATGGTGTTGTAGCAACCGCCCTGACTGGTGGCGCAGACATTGAAACGAATGACAGTCTGCGTAACCGGATGTTACAGGCTTATCAAAATCCGCCCCAGGGCGGTGATGGAAATGATTATATAGACTGGGCATTGGCCGTGCCTGGTGTAACGCGTGCCTGGTGCACTCCGAATGGATTTGGTGCCGGCACTGTAGTTGTTTATGTGATGCTCGATGTGACCGAGTCAGCTTATAACGGATTTCCGCAAGGCACCAACGGAGTGGCTGCAAATGAGCCGAGAGGCGTAACGGCTACCGGTGATCAGCTGGCCGTGGCGAATGCCCTGTTTTCTGAACAACCCGTGACTGCACTCGTTTCTGTTGTAGCGCCCATCGCAAATCCTGTTGATTTTACCATTGGCGGGATTTCAACTGCGTCATCAGCGACAAAAGCAGCCATTTCCACCGCCATTGCCGATGTATTTGTTCAGCAGGGCAAGCCGGGCGGAACGGTTGATTTGTCATACATTGAATCCGCCATTGCCGCTATTTCCGGAACTGCCGGGTTTTTTATCGAGATCCCTGCTGGAAATATTACAAACACGGCAGGACAATTACCGACTGTCGGTGTCATTACTTATGTTTGAGGCATAAATGGGCGCTCCGGTATTCAGTAATGCTGACTTTCTACAGGCTCTGCAGGCCCTCATGCCGCGTGGCCGTGTATGGCCCAAGGAATCTGATGCAATTCAGACTCAGACACTGGATGGATTGGCTCCTACCTTTACCAGACTGGCTCAGGCTGCACAAAACCTTCTGGTGGACGCTTTTCCGAAAACCACCTTTGAGCTTTTGCCAGAGTGGGAAGAAACATTAGGGCTGCCTGATCCGTGTGCAGGAGTTTCTCCAACCCTACAGATGCGACAATCACAAGTACTGGCAAGATTTATCGGAAACGGTGGCCAGTCTGTAGCGTATTTCGTCCTTTATGCTAAAAGTCTGGGTTACTCAATCACCATTACCAATTACACCCCCTTCCGGATGGGGCAGCAAAGAATGGGCAATCAACTTGGTGGCCCGGATTGGGCTTTTACGTGGGCAATAGATTCCGCCTTGAATACGCTTGTGTCATTCCGGATGGGTAGATCAGCAATGGGCGAACCACTGGAAAGCTGGGGCAATACCGTACTCGAATGTGAACTTTCAGCCATCGCCCCAGCCCATACATTACTCAAGTTCAATTATTCCTGAAATTCCAGAAACTCCATTTAACCCGCCCCGGCGGGTTTTTTATTTCACTGAGTTTGTGAGGTATCCATGTATCTTTATGATGATCCGAGTGTAGTACCAGTGCTACCGGCTCCTGCAGCAGCGGGAACAGGAGGGTATTTTACCGATGGCAATCCGGCCACCTCTTCCCCGGCAACCGTCCTGCGTTCAGACTTCATGAACATGATTATGGAAGAGTTGCTGAATATCGTCAGTGCAGCCGGCATTGCCCCATCCAAAACAACCTATAACCAGGTATTAAGTGCAATTGAAGCATTGATTGAATCCCGCACAGGCAATTATGCGCTGGATACAGGGGTTGCGAATGCCTATGTCATTGCCTTAAACCCTGTCGTTGCGGCTTACACCAACGGTTTGCTCATGCGTTTCAAGGTCGCCCATGGCAATACCGGAGCCTCCACATTAAATGCAGGACCGGGAGCAATATCATTGGTCAATGATCAAGGTGGCGCATTGGTTAATGGTGATTTGCAGACAGGCACACTGGTAACTGCCGTTTATGATCAGGCCACGAATTCAGCCATCCTGAACAGTATCGTTACTTCTCAGGCCTTGACTGAAACGGTGGCCAATACGCTTTATGCCTTAATCGGTGGATCGGCTACCCAACTTTTTAATGCGGCTAATGGCGTTGCTGGAAATAATGTTGTTAACTTTTCACAATCATTTGGTCTAGGTCAAACCTGGTCTAATCAGACAGCAAGCAGGGTATCTGGAACTGTATATACAAATAGTGGATCAAAGTCAATCGCGGTCAGCATTAATTCAACTCGTAACAGTTCAGGAACTGGGTTTGGAACAATGGGACAACTTTATGTCAACGGGAATAATTTAGGTTATTCTCCCGCAGCAGCGGATATTTCTGTTGCTGATACCATATCAGCCATAGGTCAAGCATTCGCAATCGTCTCTCCCGGTGAAACCTATGAATTTACAGGTGGCGGAATTAACTCATGGTGGGAACTCAGTTAAGGATTAATCATGCAGACATTTCAGGATTCTGTTACACAAAAAGTATATCAATTTAACGATGATGTGATTGTTGCTGAAAAAAGCGGATCTTATTCGTTCAAAAGTCCATTTGGTGCGACGTTAAAGGTTCCTGCTACATTGCAACCTTATACTATTCCCGCACCGACCAATGCAGAACTTCTTCGCGCCGCTCAAGTCACACAAATTGCTTCCTTACAAACAGCATATAAGGCAGCTGTCAATGCACCAGTCAGCTACAAAAATGCTGCCGGCGTGACCTCTACCTATCCAGCTGGTGACACGATGCAGATTAACTGTAAAACAGCGTTACAGAATCTCGAAGAGTGTCTAGATGCAGGCTCTTCGGCGTGGACACTGGGGGTGTGGCTGGATACAAACAATGTAGCCCAGACCACTACTTATGCCGATTTGCAGGGACTTGCAGCTGCCATGTCAGCGGTAGACACCCTGGACTGGACGGATCTGGTAACAAAAATCGCAGAAGTGCAGGCTGCTACAACGGTAACAGAAGTAGAAGCCATCACCTTTTAATTTTTTGAAAGATAACAAAGTAAGTCATGGCCTTGATTAATCATCTTGACCGGATAAGCCAATAGCTGAGCCATGATCTTTGCTGACTTGTAAAATAATTTTGTAACTTGTCCATTTTCATAGAAGCGGATATTTCTTGTCTCGATCCTTTTGATTTTCAATCCGGATTTATTCGCCATAACAGATAAGGAACCAGGCGTAAAAAAACTGACATGACCTCCCATTTTATAGAGATCGAAACCTTCCCAACGACCTTTCATAAAACGGGCGGTATAACTGGATGCATTGGGTGTATTAATCAGGATGATTCCACCTGGTGAAAGAATACGTTCACATTCTTTTATTAGTTGTAATGGCGTAATGACGTGTTCAATTATCTCGAACAGTACAATAACGTCAAAACTATAATCAGGATAATGTGCTTCACGCAGAAAACCATGAAATACATTAAATCCTTTGGATTGAGATGTTTTTGCTGGATCGCTGGCAGGTTCAACTCCAAAAACTTCAAAACCGCAATTTTTTGCAATGGACAATAAAGCCCCGCTTGAGCATCCAACATCCAGAAGTTTAGGTAAATTTTTTTGCTGAATCAATTTTTTTGCATGTAGCAGCCGTTTGGTTATGACCTGCTGATAACGGTCATAATCTTTTTTTCCCGGGAATGTTCCTTCGGAAGAATTCCACTTTTGAAGGGATTGTTCATAATCATCATGGGTGCAGCTACTTACTATATGGCCACAATTAGAACACTTTAATAGATTTCCTGTCGGCAAAACAATGTTGGTTTCATAAAGAGTTGATTGGCAGCCAATAGGGCAATTTATTATTAACTGATTATTTTTCATGAAAACAAGTATCAAATTTTCGTCTCAATCTTGTCAACCGCTTTTATTTCAAGCGGTTTTTTTACGCCCACAAAAGGATGAGCCATGCCGCCTGATTCGACATCAGCAGAGATCGAAGCCGAAATATCGTCTATCAAGGTAGAAGCGGACAAGCTTCCACCAGAATGGAGGTTGATGGTGCGCTACATCGAAGTTCTGGATAGGAGGCAGTCGCAGCGAATCAGTGAAATCATCCAGGCTTACCAGACGGCCAAGGGCACCATGCTGGTGATCAAGTGGCTTGCAGGATTCGGGGCGGCCATCGCTGCCATGTATGCAGCAGTTCATGGATCAATAACGATTAAATAATCTCATATTTTTATGAGATTTATACATTAATTGCCATTTTTGATTCATAAATTGCCATTTTTATGCATTAAACACCCCTTTTTGTGTCAATAACACATTAATTTATGTAGCCGCCTTCTGGCGGTTTTTTATTTCATATAAGGAGTAGTGAGCTATGAGCAGCATGAGAGCCAAGATGCAAATTCAAAACATTGAAAAATTTGAAAGTGGGAATGAAAGATTAGTTTTTACTGCTGTATCTAAAAATGAGGCTTATCCAGAAGATGGAAGTGATGAAGACAATACATATGCAAAGTTTAGCCCTTCTGCGGATTTAGAAATTTACATAGCTAATCCCGCACTTTGGGGAAAGTTTAAAGAAGGTGAAAAATACTACGTTGACTTCACCAAGGCACCCGATTAACTAAATCCATAACAAAACAAATACCCGCTTCGGCGGGTTTTTTTATGCCTGGAGAAACAAGATGACTGACGTATCTCAAGTGCACGAGGAAAAGGAAACATTGGTTGTTGACATCAACATTCCAGGACATGACCCGCGTGTCACTACACCGCTGTTCAGGAAGTCGCGGCAGCACCTGATTGAGCGCGAGGGAGGCCGCTGCCATGTCTGCGGTCGTACCGCCGAGGAAAGCGGACATCCGCTCGAAGCCCATCATTTTCCGATCGAACGATCGATGGCTGAAATGATCGATTGGTCTCCCGGCTCTCAAATCCGCAAGGACTTCCCGAACTTCGGGTGGGGAAGCTTTGACGAGAACAACCCATACAGCTTCGTAGATGACATGAATGTCAACGGCCTTCTTTTGTGCAAGGCGCATCACACCGGCAAAGATGAAGGCATTCACGACATGCCACACCCGCTATGGGTAGCGCAGAAGTACGGGAAAGAGGGTTACAAGTTCTCCGACGTCGAAATCATCCATCACGAGCAGGAATAGGCCATGATCACCCCTGACCAACTCCGGGAAATGATGCCCGATGCCGATAGTGCTGCCGATACATTCGCTGATCCGCTTTCCAAGGCGATGCTGGAATTCGAGATCAACACGCCTTTGCGTGAAGCTGCATTTTTGGCGCAGATAGCCGTGGAGTCCGAAGAACTGCGGGTGTTGATTGAGAATCTGAATTACTCGGCACAAGCCCTTCTCAAGATTTTTGCTCGACATTTTACGGAAGCGCAAGCGGCACAATATGGACATAAGCCTGAAATGATCGCCAATCGGATTTATGCGAACCGCATGGGAAATGCTAGCGAACAAAGCGGCGATGGGTGGAAATATAGAGGACGGGGCTTGATTCAAACTACCGGAAAAGAGAATTACGAAGAGGTTGGTAAAGCCTTGAACCTTGATTTAATCAACCATCCTGAATTACTTGAACAACCAGAAAACGCTGCGATCAGTGCTGGTTTTTTCTGGCACAAGCATCTACTCAATGATCTGGCCGACGATGCCCAATTCAAGAATATCTGCATTCGCATCAACGGTGGATTAAATGATTTTTCACAACGGTTGAAATTTTACCATGCCGCGCTTGAAATTCTCGGATAGGAGGAATCATGAACTGGAAAGACATCGCTCCCTTTGTGGGAGACGCAGCGCCTATTATTGGCGGTTTGCTTGGTGGCCCTGCTGGTGCTGCAGTGGGTAGCCTTGTGGCCAATGCATTAGGCACAGGTGCCACACCGGATGCCGTATC
>JAGWIG010000270.1 GCA_028873515.1 Pseudomonadota bacterium
TTTTCAGAGATTCTCAGTCATTTGCAACTAGTGTACTGGAGTTGGGAAATCCAGGTATTCCAGTGGCATAGAAACTCCAGAAAAATGCCGCCTGGTCTGAACACACTGCAATGACAAAAAAATCACTGGGGTCCACAGCGACAAAAGTTTCAAGTTGATCTTCCTGGCCTGTTCCGGAAAAGGCACAGTGGCATATCAATGGCAGACCACTTGGCCAAAACTTTCAAAGACCTGTAGCCACCAAGTGTCCGACACTAGACCTGGTTAAAATGTGTACATTTTTATGTTACACAATTTAATTTGTATGCACCTTGGGAGTGTAGTCTGACAAAGGCTTAGGTGTGTCTTGGTAAGTTAACAAAACAAGCAAAACAAAGAGAGCACCCACAGAAAACAAGTGACAGCCTTCAAGTCAGGTTTTCATTGGTAAAGTGTCACTCCAAGGACAGAAAACCACTGGGGTACACAGTGACAAAAGTTTCAAGTTGATCTGCCATGCCTGTTTACAAAGAGGCTACACAGGTCCAAAGGTTTAGGAGACGCAAAATGTCTGCCCCCAGATGTGGTTGAAAGTTTGTCGCCTACTGCAAGAAAACATTTTTAGACTCGGGTACACAAATCCAAGTCATTTTCTGATTGGTAAAGCGGGGAAATCCAGTTTTCCAATGCAAGAAAGGTTTGTCTGGTCTCAATACTGCAAGTGACCAAAAACTACTAGAGCCCTGGAGTGACATAATTAGCCAGTAGTTTAGTTATGACAGGTTTGGAAAAAAGGCTGCAGGAGTTATTAAAAAACTTGCAAAATAGTTAACCCACAAAGCCAAAGCTGAAAAAAATGCCCGCAACTAAATGTCTGAGACTAAATGTGGTTCAAAATTTGTGGCATACTACAAGAAGGCATTTTTACACACTTTTCAGAGATTCTCAGTCATTTGCAACTAGTGTACTGGAGTTGGGAAATCCAGGTATTCCAGTGGCATAGAAACTCCAGAAAAATGCCGCCTGGTCTGAACACACTGCAATGACAAAAAAATCACTGGGGTCCACAGCGACAAAAGTT
>JAGWIG010000036.1 GCA_028873515.1 Pseudomonadota bacterium
CCCCTTATGTCCGAAACACCCGGTGACATATTTGTCAGACGTAAATTGTCACATGACCAAAGTGTCATACAAAATTGTCACCCAAGCAAAAAGCATACCATGTCATACAAACCCCCATGTAAGGGCTGGGTTGTGGATAACTCATGGTTTTCTGTGGATAAGTGCTAAAAGTGTTGTATTTATGTTGAAATATGCAACTTGGCACAGTGTTTGCAAGTAATAAGGTATGACCTCCTTCCTTGTTTTCACTGTTTATATGCAACGTGCGAAAAGTGGCACGGCGCTTGCATGTATATGTAGGTAAGGCCTAGGGCCAGCTAGATATAGGTTAGTTAGTGCTCACTTCGCCGTAAGGCATATTTAAAGGAAATTTTTATGCGTGATGTGATTGAAGGAATAATTGGTGCTATAATTGTCGCTGCGGTGCTGGCAGCTCCATGGGCTATCTGGTTTGCCAATTGGGACAAGTGAGGGGAAGTTAGTAAGTACTCACTAACTAAATAGTGAGGCTTACAAACTAAAATCTTAACGGTTAAGGAAAACCAAGGGTTTTAATTTGTAAGCGTATGCAAGAGGGTTGTCCTCATTGTGACGGGTTACAGCAAAGGAAATATCATGTCTAAGGTTTCAGTTTCGTTTAGTGGCGATAATGTTGTATTTGTAGATGACAAGAACAAGGCCGATACAGTGGCTTTGCTTGATGTTATGCCAGCGCTTGAGGCAGTCCGCGCCATTGATAAAGAGCAAAAAGCCAGTGTATCTGCTAGCCAAGGCGCCATTAGCCTGCTCAATGAAATGCTTAAGTCTCCACGCTTTGACGGGTACAAAGGCACATGTCCTGTAAATGAGCATGTTTCTAAAGAATTGAAGGCTGCCATTCGTGAGATTGAGACCGAATACTTGAAACCTATTTTCAGTGCCCCCTTGCTTGAAAAGGGTAACAAACCTGCAACTATTGAAAAGGCATGGCAAGAATATGCCCTTGGTTTGCGGACTGGGTCATACGCTCAGGCTAAGAGTGTCGTAACTAAGTATTTCGCTATTTGTGGTGCATTGCCCGAAACTGACAACGGGAAACTGCTCCCAGTGCGTGCCATTATGCGCATGCTGGACAACGTAGAAAAACCCCAAACAAATAATGAAGGCATTGCCGGAAAGCTTGTCAAATTGTCTGGTGACATTGAAGGCCGCACTGAAAAGACAGAACTAGGGGATTATGCAACGGCCATTGCAGCCCTGAAAAACATGCTTGCAACGTATGAGGGCCTGTATAACGAGAGTCTCGTTAAACTGACAGACACCATTGGTAACACTGATTTGTCCGCAGTTAGCGATGCTGCAATTAGTGCCGCTAACATCAGTGCGCGTGAGGCATTCTTGCAAAGTGAGTATGAGGCCGGGCGTATGGACGATACCGCCTTTGTAATTGCCATGGCCGATATAGGCATTGATGTGGAAATCGAAGACGCGGTATACTAATCTATCTGCACTTAACAGCCCCTTAAATGGGGCTATTGGTGTTTATATGGGCCCTTATGGGCCTTTTTGTGTTGGGTTTTTATATGACAATTGGATTTATAAACCTTATTAGATACTCCATGCATGAAGCATTCAAGGCCCCGAATGGGGCTTTTTGCATTGTGCCTAAGCTTTGCGAAGTAAAGCGAATTTCTTAACAGTTAAGAAACTATGATTAAGAACATCTTTGCAGGACTAGCCCTTACGTTCTGGTTCATTTTGTTAGTGTTGGTTTTGTTTTAACGAAGGTCGGTGACGATCTCAGGAGGCTCTATGAAATTCATTAATGTTCTGGTAAAACGTAGCCGTCTTAACGGTAAACCTTACACCTACAAAATCTGCCCTACTAATTTATTGAGGGTCGGTGAGAAACGGGTAGCAAAACTTACGTCTAAGAAATTCATTGGAAGTGGTGAGGATGTTTTTGTATGAGTTGGTTGATTGCACACATCTGGGCTTTCCTGACGCGCCAGCAAGTCGTCTATCTTGAAGATGTGGACGGTGAAATCACTAGGACGTTCGCCAAGGCGTCGCCGTTCGGCGATATACGCGCAAAGAGGTATTGGCCCTCCAACACCCGCAATGTGACACTTCTGCCAGACGGTAAAGTCAAAGGTGCATCTTACGTTAAGAGGTGGACGAAATGACCAAGCTATACGCCAAGCGCGACCTATACGCCCTGGACAAAGTAGGCGGTCACTACTGCAAGCACGTCATGGCAATGACATCCGAAGCTTTGCACAGCAAGTCGGACATAGCCGCTGAACTTGCATACCGTGACGCTTTAAATGCTGAGTTGCTGGAGGCTTTGGTAGAAACCTTAGACGAAGGCATTGGATGGTTTGTGGAAAGTGGGGATTGGGGCTCAGAGCGTTTGGATTGGGTTATCAAAGCCCGTGCAGCCATCGCCAAAGCAACAGGAGAAACGAAATGACCAAACAAACAGGCGGGCCAGCTTTTCCGCAACCTATCAATCCGGCAGAACAGGGGCGCGGGCTAACCCTGCGCGATTACTTCGCAGCGAAGGCGATGCAGGGATTAATTAGTAATTGGGGTAAATCCAACTATGCATCTGACGATGCTAGGTATTGCTACGAAATAGCAGACGCAATGCTGGAGGCAAGGAAATGACCATCAAGACTTGGCAAAAGCGCATAGCCATTATTACTGATACGTCCTATCAAGGATATATAGAAGCCCATGAAATTGATGAGGCAAAACAAGCCGAGATAGACGAGCTACGTGCGCGTCTGGATGCTTGGGAGAAGCAGGAGCCGGTGGCGTACAAAATTCACGCATCTAAGTTTGCAAATGGTCAACAACTTGTTTTTGATAAGCCCGAAAAACTTGCTTCATACCTAACAGTCACACCACTCTACACAAAACCAAAGGAGAAGCCATGACCGACAAAGAACTACTTGAGCTTGCTGCTAAGGCTGCGGGGTATTCGATCCACAGCGATGCGTGGGCTCGAATATATTCCGACGAGGGTAAGACTCTTTTCATGGGTAACCACGGTCCCGCGTGGAATCCACTTACGGACGACGGCGACGCACTGCGGCTCGAAGTGGCTTTAAAGGCCACAGCAGTATGGGAGCCGATGCGAGGGGAATGGTCGGTCGGTGCAATCGTCAATGGTGAGTTTAAGTGGCTCGCCTTTCACGAAATACGGAATCGTGCTGCAACTAAGGCAGCCGCTGAAATTGGAAAGGCTATGCCATGAAAGACCTAATTGAACGACTGCGCAATATCTTGGGCGCTCGCTCCGAGCACGTAGACCTAGCCCATGAAGCAGCCGATGCGCTTGAGCGACTGACTGCGGGAGAGGTTGAGATGCCGGAGCAGGTTGGCGTGGCATTGGTTAGAAACTACGAAGGTGCGGGCGAATACCGAAGCCTCTCATTCGATTTTGATGAGCATTCCGCGAAGTATTCAATCAACCAACTCAAAGACTACGGCGACCGCCGCGCTGCTGCGGCTGTGCTGGCTGAGCATGATCAGATCGTAGGTTTTATCAACGTGATGAATGCCAGATCGGCGGCACTGCTGTCGTCAGCAAAAGGAACACCATGACAAAACAAATTGAAGCAATGAAACAGGCCGCCGACTTGCTTGTCGCACACGGTTCAATCAGGGGAGAAAACGCCAAGAACGTGTATAACAATCTGTGTGCCGCTATCAGAGAGATGGATGCTTGGGGGCGGCAGAAACCCGTAGCATGGCTGACTGAGACCGAGGACGGTGATGAGCAGCTTTTCTTCCATCGGGCTGATGCTGTACGGGTGTCCGTTGGGCCTATCTATCCACTTTACTTTTGAAAACTCATGACCACTCACATTGAAGTTCGCTCCTATTATGGAGATGATTTTACTAATCATAATACGCCTCCTGTTCTACGAGAATGGGTAAATAGTACAGGCAACGGGTTTCGTTATGAAGAGGAAGTAGTACAAATGGAGGAAATGTTCTTAAAGAAAGGCTATGCTTGGTATTTAGTAGTTGAGCAGGTGATAGATATGGATACTGGTGAGACCTTTACTCAGCGACACACAAGGAAAGCACATCCCATTAAACAGAAACTCATTTTAAATGAAAGAGCAAAGCCATGATTGAGCAGAGTTTTCCAGCTAAGAAAACTAAACTAGAGGTAGTGCTATCTTCTAGTCCTAGTGATATTTGGGAGAGTAATAAGCGTAAGATTACCTTAGAAGAATATCGACGACGAGATACTATTGTCCGTAAATATGCGAGTGAGTGTAAGCTGAAGGTCGGTGATACATGTTACCCAGTTGAGCTGTCTGATTATGTGGAACATGGAGCTATGCTCATTACTTCCATTGTGCAGCATTACAAAGACTTTGGGTTTAGTGAGGAATGGCCTGACAATGACAATCCCTTCTTGATTAGCTTGAAGAGCTTGACAAACAAAGGAGCTGTGATGTTCTGTACTACTAACTGGGTTGTTGCTAAAAACCCACACTTGATGGTTGAATGCTAATGAAAGAGCTGGTCTTAGCCTATTCTCCCTACACGTCTGATCAAGCTTTTCCTTTTGATGAGGTGTTCACTTATGGACAAGATGCCAAAACTGTGGGTTTTGATAATGCTGATGCTTTTGTTTTGTGGGGGGGTACAGACATTCATCCATCGTATTATGGACAAAACCATCATCGGATGAACGGGGCTCCTGCCTCACCTAGTGAGCGGGATGTATGGGAATGGAAAGCTATGCAGCATTGTAAAGCCAACAACATTCCCATTATTGGTGTGTGTCGTGGTGCTCAGTTCTTATGTGCGTTTGCTGGCGGTAGCCTCATTCAGCATGTGAGTGGTCACCACACTTCTCATCAAGTAGTAGATCACAAAGGACTGTCCTATTCTGTAACATCAAGTCATCATCAAATGCTAGATGTTCATGGGACTAAACATAAGATGCTGGCATGGTGTCCCGCTCCCCTTAGTCTCATCTATTGTGGTGAGGGAGTGGATGCTCCACCCCACATCCAAGCACAGCGAGAGAAAAAGAAGTTTTACGAACCCGAAATTGTATTCTTTCCAGATGTTAAAGGGCTTGCCATTCAGGGCCATCCAGAATGGGCAAAGGTCGGTGATACGTTTGTCAAAGAATGTAATCAATATGTTGTAGATTTGTTGTTAACTAACAAGTTTTGGAGATAGCTATGGACAAAGAGCTTGAGCTTTTAAAGCTGAAATTAGAGTTTTTAGATAAACAAATGGCCAGAGTTATGGAAGAGGCTGCTACACATAATAGTGGAGTACGAGGCTTTGTGAGTGAGTGTCTTGTTCGATTGCAAGACTTGATTAAGTCTGTTTAAATCTTTTGGAGATAATCATGCGTTTAGGTTGCGATCCTGAAGTGTTCCTGCAAAACAAAGCAGGCAGTCCCATTAGTTCCATTGGCTACATCAATGCAGACAAGTGGAATCCAATGCAAATTCCAGACATGCCCGAAGGTTACACCTTGCAAGAGGATAATGTTTCTCTTGAATATGGTGTTCCTCCTGCTGCCTCCGTTGATGAGTTTGTCCACCACATTCAGTCAGTAATGAACAAGAGTTTGGAATACTTGCCCGGCTTGTCTTTCTCTAAGCTGTCTTGTATTATCTTTCCCGAAGATCAAATGCAGCATCCCCTTGCTCATATCTTTGGCTGTGAACCTGACTTCAATGCATGGACTAATGAAGAGAACAAGAAGCCTTCTCCTCCCCATCCCTTCATGCGTAGCGCAGGGGGTCATATTCACGTAGAGACAGACAAAGACCCTCGACAAGTGGTTCGAGCTATGGATTTGTATTTGGGTGTTCCTTCTGTGTTGATGGATAAAGGAGAGCAGCGTAAGCAGATGTATGGTGCAGCAGGAGCCCATCGAGTTAAGTCATATGGCCCTGAGTATCGAACACTCAGTAACTTCTGGATTTTTGAAGAGCGTCTCATCCGTTGGGTGTGGGACAACACTAAGCGAGCCATTGATTGCACCCTTGATCTAGACAAGGAAAGCACTCGTATCTTACAGGCCATTAATGGTAATGACAAAGCTCTGGCTAAAGAGTTGGTTAAGGAATATAGTTTGGAGGTGGTATGATTTTTACTCCCGAGTTTCACGAGGACATTCGACGCTATTACAAAGGCACCTTCGTAAAGTTTAAAGAGACTGGAGATACTTTGTTCTGGATTCAGGACTGCTCTGCTAAATGTGTGTATGGGTGTACGAGTGATGACACCCAGTTCGAATTGTATCTAAGCGAGGACTTTCCCTACGAGGTGGACTATGTCCTCCCACGTAAGGCCTATTTCCAGTTTGAGAAACGAGCACACCTCTTGCAGCGTAAGCCTGCTAAGCAATACCAGCGGGGAGTTTCTCCAGAAAACACTCGCATCCTAAACCTAGATACTAGTGGTTTGTTTAAACCGGCAGGGGTAAACTTCAAGGTGTTGGGTGCTTTTGTAGAGAAGCAGGCCTACCCTTCATTTAACACTGCATTGGCTAATAAGGATAAAAACGTTAGTACGGCATTAACTAGCCGCATGGCCTATGCCAATAAGGTTAACACCATTTACATTGATGAATTTCCAGTAGCTCAGGTGGTACGTAAGGACAAAGCAGTGATTTGTAATGTCCCAATCTTCCTATCGGAAGTACAGGCCGTGATTGAAGGTTCTAGTTTTAAGGTGGTAGTATGACTATTGCGAGTTACTATGGGTTTCCCACACAAGAGAAGTATGATGCTGCTAAAGAGGCCATTGTAGGTATTGAGTGTGAGATTGAGGGTTTGTATGGTGAGCAGTTCTTTGACGGGTTTCAGACCACTAAGGATGGTAGCTTGCGCCACAACGGATATGAGTTTATCTCTAAACCAAGGTCGGTGACAGAAACAGTACAGATTTTCAAGTTTCTCCATGACAATATTTCTCTAGTGGATGTTGCAGAAGGCAATTTCTCTCGACGTACAAGCACTCATGTGCACATGAACTGCCGTTCTATGGATTTTAAACAAATTCATAAGCTCATTATGCTATATGCCCTATATGAAGAGGTGTTTTTCCTTATGGTGGACAAAGAAAGACGAGGTAATATCCACTGTGTACCCTTAACAGAGACCTATTTACCTTCTATTTACTCCCTCCATGTACCTCATTTGCGAGATCGTTGGCATAAATACACAGCCTTGAACATTTTGCCACTGTCTCAACAAGGAACAGTGGAGTTTCGGCATTTGCAGGGAACAAACGATCCCTCATTACTGTTAGAATGGCTCACTTGCCTAGAAAATCTGTGGAAATTGGCTCTATCTGTGGAGTTTTCAGTAGAAGAGCTGTCTAACAAGGAGAAAATTACTGAATGGTTCAAGGACATTTTTGGGCACAGTAAGAAAATCATGGCTCTTGAGCCTGCTCTGGAGAGTTTGACAGCAAACACTCTGCTTGATGTTAAGTTCTCCTTCGTTTAAGGAATTATTATGTGTGGTATTGTTGGTATCATCCCTAAGTTTAAGGGTGGATTGGTTAAACAGCAGGAAGATAGTTTCCTTCAGCTCTTGTATGTAGACGCTCTGCGTGGAGAGGATAGCACGGGGGTCATTGGGGTTGAGAACGACTCGTCGTTTCACATTGCTAAAGGTGCGGTGGAAGCAGCTCGGTTCCTTCCTCAACTAGACATGAGTGCTCTCTCTAAACGAATGTGGCATAGTGGTAAGGCATACATTGGACACAATCGTAAGAAAACCATTGGTGCTCTGTCTGATGAGAATGCCCATCCCTTTGTAGTTAAAGGTGAGTTTGCTATGGTACACAACGGCACTCTCCATTCACATAAACATCTAGCAGACACGACAGTGGATAGTGAGGCGCTAGCCATTCATTTGGCTAAAGCCTTTGGTAAGAAAGACTACACTAAAGCTGTTGGAGAGGCTCTGAAAGATGTTTATGGTGCTTATGCCATTGCTGCTTATGATCAGCGCAATCACCATGTCCATCTATTGCGTAATAAAGAACGGCCTCTGGCCTTGGTAGAAACACCCAATGCATGGTATTTTGCCAGTGAGGGCGCTATGCTCTTCTGGATTTTAATGCGTAATGGGTACACGGCAGAAGCCTTGCAGAAGATTGAGCAGATTCCAGAACACACGCTTATTTCTTTTGACTTGGAGAAAGGAACGTGTGTGCAAGAGAAACTAGAAGTAAAAAAGCTTATGGTTACGGTAGTGCACACCCCTACCAAGGTAGTTACCAAAACCCGTACGTTGACTACTACAATCTCTAAGAATGAGTATAAGCGTATCCGTAAGCAGATGATGGGAACTAAGATTGAGTTCTGGGCAGAAGACTATGTTGAGGCTAACTTCCCTAGTACCTATCTTGACGGAGAGACTGTGTTCAATGTAATGGGTACATATGAAGATATTGATGGAGACAACATTGTCCACACTAAGGTAGACATTGCCGAACTAGGTATGAAGATGGAGGACTTGTGCGACACTAAATGGTATGGTACAATTTATGATATGGCCTTTGATACACAGAGCCAGCAGTTCTCCATCTATGTGACTAAGGCTAAGCCCCTCCCCTTCTCTGTAACTAAAAAGCCACCCATTGTGGTTGATGCTGAATACATCCAAAGGAAACTCGATGAACAAGAACGTAAAAAGACTGTCTATTCTTTCCACTAAGAAAGGCATGGTCGGTGCTAGTTTAAAGGCCCTTGCAGGGGCTTTATCTGATGCCCTAGGGTATAAGGTGTTCCGTACCACTAAGCCTCCTGTAAAGCGGTTTCCTTTGTTCTATGGAGTGGGAGTAGACAAACTTAGTCAGTATCAATGGTTCCAAGCTAATGACATTCCCACTCTTGAGTTTACTACTGATCCCAGCATAGCAATTGATTGGAATGATACCCACGTTGTTTTTGGGCGTAAACTTCTAAATGCTTCCTGTGGTAAGGGTATTGTGGTTTTTGAGCCTCAATTTTCCGGTATGTTTGATTGTCCGGTTTATACCAAGTACAAGAAAAAGAAGCGTGAGTTTAGGGTGCATGTCTTTAAAGACACAGTGGTTTCAGTAACGGAAAAGAAACGTCGAAAGGGGTTTGAAGGTGAACAAAACACTAAAATTCGCAACTTGGCTAACGGCTATGTCTTTTGTCAAACCGTTGAAGATGAACCAGAAGGTCTTCGAGAACTGGCTCTACGTGCTGCCGCGGTAAGCAGCTCAGACTTCCGAGGTGTAGATATTGGATACAACGAAAAGAAACAGGAACTCTTTGTCATTGAAGTAAACTCAGCTCCCGGCATCCAAGGTAGCAATCTCCAGAAATACGTTAACACAATTTTGCAACATGTTTAAACTTAACATCACCCATACCAATACCTATTCCGAAATAGGCCAACCCAATCCCCTGCGGTGGCGCATCATGCATCGCAAAGGAATGATTCTGTCTTCACAGAGCGGTCTCATTAAATGTAAAGACTTCTTCAACGATGTAGTAGCGTGGAAGAATGCAAAGAAAGCGTTTAGTATTTACCGCTTTGATAACCAAGTGTCTTTCAATCGAGAAGGTTTGTATTTTCATTTGACTGGTATTGGGGATGTTACTAAGTTCTTTATCAATCTTAATGTAGTTAATACTCGTTTGTATAAAGATATGGGTGTCATTGTAAGTGTTCACACGCACGCTCTTCCTGAAGGTACACAACCCAATACATCAGTAGTAATTTCAATTCCAAACAAAGTATGGAAGAGTACCTACTATATTTCAGTGTTGTCTCTCCTCATTCGGGTGTGTAACTACAACTGTACATACCAAAACTGGGAAGAAATCTTTGCAGACACATCCCCAATGAAGACTATTGACGGGGCTTTCTTGACAAAAACACGAAACTATGTGTGTAAGAATGGGTTCAAGCTTCCAGTTACGCTACGAAAACTGTGGTATAAAAGTATGAAGGGGTTCAATAGTAAGGACGCACCACAAACTACATGCTCCGTCATCCATAACAATGGAGCTAATGATTGGGTTAATAACATGGAGGTGATGTAATATGCGCTGCTATTGCTGCAACAAGGTACTAACAACTACCGAAAGTGTACGTCGCTTCAAAGAGAGTGGTGCTTTTGTAGACATGTGTAATGGGTGTTTGTCCACTCTAGATAGCGACATTGAAACTGTAGAGAGTGAAAACTTAGAGGAAGATGAATACGATAACGAGGAGGGATATGAGTGACCTTCTTAAAGCATGAGAGCTGCCCTCAGTGTGGTAGCCGGGATAATCTGGCACGATATAAGGACGGTGGTGCTTGGTGCTTCGGCTGTGGTTATTATGAACGTGGAAATGTAAACCCTCTAGTACAAAGGAGAAACAATGAGCAAGATCAAAGCGATGATAATGAGTATGGACGAAAGCCATCTCTTCCAAGAGATGCCTCCCAATCCTATCCAGCCCACATTAAAAAATACCTTGGAAAGTTCTCTATCCAAGAGCAAGAAGCCAAAGAAGCTCGCATCTTCTACTCCCCCAGCAGAGATCAACTCATCTTTACCTTCTACGATGCCAGCGGAGACCTCTGCTGCACCCAAGCGAGAAACTTTAATCCTGAATGGGCAAGCAAAGCCAAATACTACAACGAAGGTCAAAAATCAGAATCATTCACAATTTTCGACACTAGAAAACGTCTTGCAGGAAATGGCAGCACAGCATTTGATGAAAATAAAGAAACAACAACTGGAAGCAATAGTGGGGGCCAACCATCAGGCAGCTTTTTGGGGAACAACAACTGCCTAGTCCTGTGTGAGGATGCCCTTTCCAGCCTCAAGGTGGCCCGTACAAGCCCCTCAATGCCTCTCCTTGGTACCCACATAGCCAAAGAGAAATTAATGGCTTTAAAGGGCTCCTATGATTCCTTAATAGTTTGGCTTGATTCTGATAAGTTCAAAGAAGCTGTGTTCATTTCCGATACAGCCAAGCTGATTGGATTCAAAGCAAGGGCTGTGTTTACAGAACTTGATCCAAAAGAACTGAGTGATGAAACAATCAGAAAAATAGTTCTTGACAAAGAATGAAACATCTGATATACTAACTATACATACAAGATAATAATATTAATAAATAAGTATGTATACTATTATAAGGAGTATATTATAGTACCAGAACTTTCAGTAATTAAACTCTTGTTAGACTATCCTACATGGGAAGTTTACAAGGATAGTTTGTCTTTAAATGATTTACCAAAGGAAATACAATCTCTCTATTCTGTTCTTGATAACTATCATAGACAAAACACTTCCAGTTTGTCTGTTGAGGATTTAGCAAATCTTGTTCTAGCTTCGTCTTACAAGGACAAAGACTACACAATGGGAGTGTTAGATCAGCTCAGTAAGCTAGACGTGTCACAAGACACCACTGAACGACTCATTCAATCCATCCTGTCTAACAAGCGGCTCAAGGAAATCTCTCTTGCAGCTTATGATGTGACAGAGGGACGGCTTGATGTTAGTAAGGTTAAAGGGCTGTTTGAGCAGTTCCTTGTGTCTTCTGAGGTGGAGGGTAAGCAGGATAAGTATGAATTTGTTTCTGATGATTTAGAGGAGCTTGTCAGTAGTGCTATCAAGAAACATGGACTCAGATGGAGGCTTAATACCCTCAATAAAATGCTTGGGTCTCTCCGACGCGGAGACTTCGGTTTTATCTTTGCTAGACCAGAGACTGGTAAAACTACTTTTCTTGCGTCAGAGGTCACCTACATGGCTGAGCAACTCACCCCTGACTCAGGACCTATTATCTGGTTTAACAACGAGGAACAAGGTAGTAAGGTAAAACTGCGCTGCTATCAAGCATCATTGGGCTACACCATGCCTCAGCTCTTCTCTGACCTTCCGGGGAACAGGGAAGAGTTTATGAAGAAGACATTGGGTAAGCTTAAAATCTTTGATAGTGGCATCATCCACAAGAACACTGTTGAGAGTGTGTGCCGCCAGTACAGGCCTTCCCTCATCATCTTTGACCAAGTAGATAAGATTGTGGGCTTTAATGCCGATAGGGAGGACCTAAAGCTTGGGGCCATCTACACATGGGCACGAGAACTCGCTAAGAAGTTCGCCCCTGTCATTGGGGTGTGTCAGGCTGATGGTACTGGTGAGGGTGTTAAGTGGCTCACAATGGCTCACGTAGCCAATGCTAAGACAGCTAAGCAAGCAGAAGCAGACTGGATTGTTGGTATTGGAAAGGTGCCAGATTCTGGTTATGAGAACCTACGTTACCTCCATGCCTCAAAGAACAAACTTTTGGGGGACGTCGATAGCGTAGGAGATATGCGACATGGCAAGTGTGAAGTGCTTATTAACGCTCAGCTTGCAAGATATGAGGATATATAATGAAATTTCCAAAACATCGAGCTAATGTGTTTGTTGTACAACGCTCTCCTGTTTCCTTTAACGATGGGATGTATGGCGGGGGTGTAGTTGTTGGAGTGTTCCCTACATCAGAGGGAGCTGATGAGTTTAAGGGAGCCTGTGAACAGGAGTTTGTTGATAAGGGTTTGAAGGGTTGTTTTCTCTTTGATGTAACTATGTCCACTTTCTATGATGCATGAATGTCCTAGCTCTTGACACTGAAACCTCGACATGGAACAAGGGAAATCCGTATGATAAGCGCAACAAGCTCGTTTGTTATAGTTTTGCTTTTGGTGATGGTGGGAGCGGCGCTTTAAAATGGACTCTCCACAATAGGAAATCCTTAGAGGAAGATTTAAAGGGAATAGACCTAGTTGTTGGCTTCAACTTCAAGTTTGACTTGGCGTGGTTCCTAAAGGAAGGGGTCGGTGAGATAGCAACAAAGCAGATTTGGGATATACAAATTGCAGAGTTTCTTCTCTCCAACCAAACCCATCGCTTCCCCTCTCTAAATGAAACCTGTGAGAAGTATGGACTTCCTGTAAAGCTGGATGTAGTTAAGACAGAGTATTGGGACAAGGGAATTGACACTGAGAACATTCCTTGGGAGGTGCTTAGTGCTTATGCTGAGGTGGATGCAGAGCTTACGTTGAAGTGTTATTACGAGCAGATCAAGCTCATGACACCTAAACAAAAGAAGCTGTGCTACCTCATGTGTCAGGACTTGGTTATCTTGCAGGAAATGGAAGCTAACGGCATTCCCTTTGATGAGGAGCTGTGTGTTTCTAGGTCACAGGAAGTTGACGAGAAAATCGTACAGTTGAAAACCTTTCTAGCTTCTGTCTATCCCGGTGTTCCTATTAACTTTGGAAGCAATGACCATCTATCAGCTTTCCTGTATGGAGGTGTTGTTAAGGAGGATGGTAAAGAGCACATAGGTTTCTTTAAAACCGGCGCTAAGGCGGGACAACCTAAGTATAAGAACATTGTACTAGAGCACAAACTTCCCCGTGTCTATGAGCCTCTAAAGGGCTCTGAGATGCAGAAGGAGGGAGTGTTTGCAACAGACGAAGGAACATTACGTAAACTAAAGGGTCCAAAGAAACTCATTGCGTCCATCCTTGAACTATCTAAGCTAGAGAAACTAAATGGAACCTATTATCGAGGGCTAATTAAACTGAGGGAGGAGATGAACTGGGACCCCGGCCTATTGCACGGTAACTTTAATCAAACCACAGCCCAAACAGGAAGGCTTAGTAGTAGTAAACCAAACCTTCAGAACTTTGCTTCTGAACTCCAGGACATTTTTGTAAGCAACATAAAGGAATAAATGAGTAAAGAACTAGAAGAACTTGAATATAATGATGTCATTGTCAACTTTGTCTCTGCTATGAATCAACGAGGTGCTCGACGAGTGCTGAATGATTTGCAAACCTATTATCCAGCTTTCTTTGAGGAGATGCGTGTGCAAATCAATCGCTTTCCAGATAAACCAGTAGCCGCTCTGTTGAAGAAATAAATATGAATTCTAAATTAGGAAATAATCAACGTCGTCACAAGTTGACGAAGGAGGTTTGCTGCGATGCTGATTCAATGTGATGCGTCGCAGCTTTAGCCCGAGTGGCGTACCATCTTGCAACTATCTGAGGATGAAGTAGGCATTCAGGAAATCCTAGGAGGAGAAGACACTCATGCAAAGAATCAATTGGCATTTGATCTTCCTTCTCGCCTTATTGCCAAAATCTTTCTATTTAGAACTATTTTCCGTGGAAGTGGTTGGAGCTTTGCAAATGACCCTGATTTTATGCACGTCAGTGCTAGTGCTAAGTTCTGGGATGAGATGAATGCAAAGTTCTATGCCAAGTATAAAGGAATTGATCGAGTACACAAACAATGGACTAAGACAGTGATGGCAGGAAAGCCCATAGAAGGTCCTCTAGGGCGCTCTTGGACCATTCCCATAGGTAGAGATTACAAAGGAGAGCTTCGTGTCCCCTTAACCACGCTCTCAAACTATCCCGTTAAATGTAGCGGCTTGGTGTGGTAACACATCTCGAATAACTCTGTGAACTCAGGGGAAGACTAGAACAGTTTATCCTGAACTAAGGCTGGGGTATTGACAATACAAGGAAAGTGTGCTATAATAGAGGTATAGGCTTTTAAAAAGGAGTATACCCATGGTTTGGAATAAAACACCTCAAACGCTAGTTAATCAGATTATGGAAACGTTACGTAGTGATTTTTCATTGCGCTATTCTGACATTGCTCAGAAGCTTTCAGTATCTGAATGGTTAGTGTCTGAGTTAGCACGAAAGAACTTAACACAAGATGAGCGAGTTAAACGTTATTCTGAAATTAACCGACACGCAAGATTAAAGCATAATCCAATGATGGGGAAGACTAGAGCCAACCATCACAATGCTAAAGAATGTGTTATTATTGCTGGATACTTATCTGAATGGGCACCCACATGGTGGACCGGTAAGATGCCAAAAGGCAATAGAGTATACACACATCAGCGAGTTTGGTGTGAATATAATGGACATACTGAGGTTCCTTCAGGACAAGTGATCCATCATATAGATGAAGATAAGTTTAACAATCATCCAGATAATTTAATCTGTTTATCTAGGCGACAACATGCTCAGATACATTGTGTGTCAAATCTTCTAGCAAAGCGCAACGACTATCCGAAAGGAGTAGAGAGCAGTGCTCTCGAAGCGCAGAGGTTCCTGTTAACAGGAATGTGATATAGTCTGGCCTGCATGGGGACATGCAGAGAGTATACGGAAACGGTATACTCGTAACAAAGCGACAAGGAACAGGAGCTGACGTGATGATGCTTGCTCGCATCATGGCTTATAAAAGAATTAAAAAGGAGAAAATCCCCTGTGTATTTCGTTCAACTGTGCATGACAGCATTGTGCTTGATACCGATAATGCCCATCTTGTTCCTCTTAGGAACCTCTTCGATGAAGTTTTTGCAGACATTCCTAAAGTAATTGAGAAACAGTTTGGTTATAAGTGGATTGTCCCAATGTCGTGTGAAAGTAAATATGGAGAAAATATGAAAGAAATGAAGGGTTTTAAGTGAGAATTCCTTACCGAAGAAAGACTCCTATCTTAGAGAAGCTAATAGAGAGGTATGACTCAGTAGGGAGTTGTTGGCAATGGAAAGCTGGGAAAGATCGAAGTGGTTATGGTAGGATTTGGCATGATGGTAAAAATCAAACAGCACACACAGTTGCCTATTCGGTTTTTGTAGGCCCAATCCCAAAAGGCTTACATGTACGTCACACTTGTGATACACCGGCCTGTATTAATCCAGAACATTTAGTGTTGGGTTCACATGCCGATAATATGAGGGATAAGTCTGTGAGAAAACGGGTACATGGAAGTAAAAACCCCATGTCTAAGTTTACAGATGCTGAGAGGGAGTTAGCTAGAACCCTCACAGGCCGAGTTAAAGACGTAGCATCCATTATAGGAATGTCTGCTTGCTATGTGTGTATATTAAGAAAACAAAAAGAAATGCACAAATTCTCGTAATAAAATACTCGAAATCTCTTGACAAAACAAAGATTAGTATGTTATACTAAAGGTATAGGATGTCAAGAACTAGCAAATGTGTGTAATTAAGTTTACATAACAAAAGCTGCAGCATCCATGCAAGGCAAGAAAGTATCCGGGATTGAGGGCTTGCCTCCCGTTGATATCCCTGTCATGCTTGATCTGTTAGCCCAATTGCGTAGCAAGAGGGAAGGTCTGCGTAGCGGACGGCACTAACCCAGTATTATAGTAAGCTGGAACTATTTTAACCTAAGAAGGAAACTATGAATATCACAATTTTGTCCGTTGACATTAAAACTACTCCCACTGCTAAGGGCTCTTATCAAACCGCTGATGTGGCTTATAAGAACAACACTTTCCAAGGTAAGGTAGAAGGTAAGAAGGTTATGAGCTTTGGAGCTACTGCTGCAAGCTTTAAAACTCTTGCACAAGCAACAGCAGGTGAAAGTTATGAGGTGTCAATTGTCAAAAACGATAAAGGCTACAACGACTGGGTATCAATGTCTAAAGCAGGAGCAGCCGATGCTGGAGCTCCGCAAACAGCATCAGCAAAACCAACCACAGCAACAGCCTCCCCACGAAGCACCTATGAAACTCCCGAAGAACGAGCGCAGCGGCAAATTTACATTATCCGTCAGTCTAGTATTAGTGCTGCTGTCTCTAGCCTTGCTGCAGGCGCTAAAGCTGCTGTAGAGCCTTCTAAGGTGCTTGCTGTGGCAAAGCAGTATGAAGACTATGTGTTGGGTAAAGGAGCGTCAGGTTTTGAAGACCTGCCTGATTTTGATGAGAAAGAATTCCCAGACGTTGTATGATGTTTTTCTGATAGTGAGTTTCTTGAGTTTTGGCTGGGTGAGCTTCACCATAGGCCAGTCTCAGGAAGCTGCTAAGCATTTAGATCGTGAGCAGCATGAGCTGTGTCACGACAGTAAAACACATGAGGCTTATATTGCAAAGCGTGGAGACTTCTACCGCTGCTTTATGGAGCATCGAGACTATCCGCATAGAGTGAAAGCCTCTCATTTAGAAATGGAAGAAAATGCCCCTGAATAAAGAAAAGACTAAGAAGGCTTTTGAACAGAACATTAAAACAGAAGTGAAAGCAGGGAAGCCTGTTAAGCAGGCGGTTGCCATTGCCTACTCTGTTAAGAAAGAAAAGAAAGGTAAGAAGTGACAGTGGCGCTAGTGGATGCCGACATTGTGGCCTACCGATGCGCTGCTAGTTGTGAAAAGAAAGGAATAGTTGCTGAATCTCTTGAAGTGGCTTTGTTTCGCATTGATGATTTGATGACTAGGATTTTACATGAAACACAAGCCTCTAGCTATAATGCTTATCTTACTGGCTCTGATAATTTTAGATACAGTGTTAACCCCGAGTACAAAGCAAATCGAAAAGATACACCTAGACCAGTATACCTACAAGATGCTAGGGAATTCTTAGTAACGCATTGGAAAGCTAAGGTAGAGGATGGTCAAGAAGCTGATGATGCTATGGGTATTTATCAAACTGCAAATGAAGACACAATCATCTGCACGATTGACAAAGACCTTTTAATGATTCCCGGTAAGCATTACAACTTTGTTACCAACACGTTTCGAGAACAGTCTCCTTTAGAAGGCATTCGCCACTTCTATTGGCAACTCATCATGGGAGACCGGACAGATAATGTGATGGGCTTTGATGGCATTGCTAGGCAAACAGTTCCTAAGAAGCTTGAATGGGCTATGGCAGAGCTGGCAGATTGTCAAACAGAGAAAGCTATGTTCACGTTAGTACAAGGAATGTATAACGATGACGAGCGTATGTTGATGAACGGTCGGTGCTTATGGATACGCAAGCAAGAAGACGAAATGTGGGCCTTCCCTAATGTCTTCTAGGAATGGAGGTCAGTGGACTGACGCTAGGTTTCATAGTTTTGTTTCTTCCACCCTACGAGCAGGTAGCAGGCGCTGGCCTCCTAAATATGCCTGCCTAGCGGAGTCGAAAACAGAAAAGAAAATTAACGTCAAAACAGGACGACTAGCGCAGCATCATCTATGTGCTGAATGTGGCGGAGAGTTTGTAAGTAAGGACGTTCAAGTAGATCACATTAAGCCAGTAGTGGACCCAAAGAAGGGATTCATTAGCTGGGATGTATACATTGATCGCATGTTCTGTGAACAAAAGAACTTACAGACTTTATGCAAAGAATGTCATAAAATTAAAAGTAAAAAGGAGCGAGATGCTCGTAAGCAAAACACTTGAAACATCAAAAGGTACAGTGAAGTTTGAGGGTGAACTAGAACCTGCGGAACTTGACTTGGTAATTAAACTTGGTTTGAATCTTCTCCTCATGCAAGGAGCCCTTCCACTAACTGACAGCAATGTCCCTTACGTACCAAACAATGTCCAGTAATAAACACATGGTTCTACCGGACGTGCAGGCTAAGCCCGGTGTATCCTTTGATTACCTAGAGAAGATTGGCCGCTACATGGTTGAGAAGAAACCAGACACAGTAGTGTGTATTGGCGACTTTGCTGACATGCCTAGTCTTAGTAGCTATGACGTGGGTAAGAAGAGTTTTGAGGGTAAGAGGTACAAGAAAGATATTGAAGCCTCTAAGGAGGCTATGGCACGTCTCCTAGGCCCTTTGCGTGAGTTTAATATCAAAGCTCGTAAGAACAAAGAGAAACTTTATAAACCAAAACTACATTTAACTTTAGGCAACCATGAAAACCGAATCAACCGAGCCGTCAACGATGATCCTAAGCTTGAGGGAGTTTTGTCTGTGGACGATCTCGGATATGAGAACTCTGGCTGGACAGTTCACGACTTCTTGGATGTTGTGGTGCTCGATGGCATTGCTTATTCCCACTACTTTGTCACTGGCCTTATGGGTAGGCCTTTTACTACTGCTGGAGCATGTCTATCGAAGAAACATATGTCCTGCATTGCGGGGCATCAGCAGGGTTTACAAATCGCTACGGGGTATAAAGCCGATGGCAGCTTACTAACCTCCATCATTGCAGGCTCTTGTTATGAGCATAATGAAGACTACATGAGCAGTCAAGGTAATGCCCACTGGCGAGGCTTTCTCATGCTCCATGACGTGCAGGATGGAGCCTTTGATCTCATGCCAGTTTCTTTGAACTATTTGAACCGAAAATACAAATGATTAACGAATTCGACATTGAGGATATGCGTCCAAAAGGGATGAAGTTTGACACAGACAAACCTCGCATGGACCTCATTGATTCCTTAGCTATGGAAGGACTAGCTAAGGTGCTTACATTTGGAGCACAAAAATATGCTGCGCACAATTGGCGCAACGGTCTTGAGTATAGCCGTGTGTCTGCTGCTTTGCTTCGCCACATGTCAGCAATTCAACGGGGGGAGGATATTGATGGAGAGAGTGGTCTTCCTCACATCGACCATCTTGGCTGTTGTTGGATGTTTCTGTCTAATGCTATGAAGACTCGTCCTGATTTGGATGATCGCTGGAAAGGAAAAGAATGCACGTCGTCCCCATCGAAGTAAACTACATTCAGCATTGTGGTTCAGACCTTTCAGTAGTTAACGCTGCTCGGGTTTCCTTTGACAAAGAAAGTACATGGGTTCCAAAGGCAGATGGTTGGTTTATTAATGGAATGGAACTGTCCGAAAAGGATCAGAAACTTGTTTCCTATCTAGCTTCTCATGGACACATTAGCCCCTTCCATCATACCTTCATCACTATGCGTATTAAAGCTCCCATCTTCGTAGCTAGACAGCTTGTGAAACATAAGTTCATGCCTTGGAATGAAGTGAGCCGCCGTTATGTAGATAAGGAGCCTGAGTTCTATTTCCCCAGTGCATGGCGTGAGCGTTCTGTAGATAAGAAACAGGGTAGTGGAGGCATTCTAGATTACACAGTCGATCCTAGAGCCTGTCTATTTGCGTTACAGACATATCTAGATGCTGTTAGGAATGGGGTTGCTCCAGAGCAGGCTCGAATGGTGCTGCCCCAAAACACTATGACGGAGTGGTATTGGAGTGGTACTCTGTCTGCTTGGACTAGCATGCTCAATCTACGACTCAAAACAGACACACAACAAGAAACCCGGGAAGTAGCTCAGAAGGTATATGAGATTGTCAAAGACCTCTTCCCAGTTAGTACGAAAGCATTAGTAAATGGCTGAACCTTTTATTGAAACTATTTCAGGAAAAAAAGTACACTTCCTAAACCCAACAGAAGCTGAGATTGATTTGCGAGACATTGCATATGCTCTCTCTAACATCTGTAGATTTAATGGTCATGTGCCTTTCTATTCAGTAGCAGAGCATTCCATTATGGTGGCTGCTAAGTGTGGTATTGATGAGAAGCTTGCAGGTCTTCTACATGATGCTGCAGAGGCCTATCTCTCTGACATTCCTTCTCCAGTTAAAGACTGTTTACCAGAATACAAAACTATTGAACGTAATCTACAGACAGTCATTAACAAGAAGTTTGGAGTTAACACCTTCACAGAGAGTGTTAAGCGTTGTGACCAAGATGCTACATACACAGAAGCCTATTATCTATTGAAGACTAAGGGACGAGACTGGGTACCAAAACACTTCACCCCTAAAGATCGTTATAAGCCCATGAACTTTCCTCCTGCTGAGGCCTTTAAGTTGTTTATGTCTTGGCATAAAGAGCTCACTGCTTCCCCAATCCTCCTACCATGATCGAAGAATTGAAACAACTAATTATCCACAATCTTGATGTTGACACTTTTCTTGATTTGATTGGACTGGACATTGCCGACTTAGTAGACTTGTGTGAAGATCAAATACATGAGAACTATGTCAGCCTTCTGAAAGCAGTTGAATGAAAACAACAACACACAATCCGTCTGTTCCCATTGAAGATCAGCATTACAAGAAACGCTTTCTAGTTCGTAAGCTTCAAGAGCGTGAAGCTGAGCTAGAGATTGAAACGCAGAAGGCCTTGTACCGAGATGCAAATCAAACCACACAAGAATCTGGCTTCTATCGAGACTTTGGTCGATCCTCGAAAATGTAAAATACATAGATCATGGATACGTAAAGGGGTCTGTGATTTATGTGCTTTAGCACAAGAGAGAGAGCTCAAGCGATATAAGCTAGAAAATAATATTGAAGAAAAGAAAGTAGTAATTAAAAATATATGAGTGAATTTCGTAATAGTTTTGGCGAGAATGTATTTCGGTTTAAGTACGCGCAAGGCGCCAGTGATACGTGGAGTAAGTTGTCAGAGCGTCTTGTAGATGATGTGTGTGGGACACGAAAGGGAACTACTTCAGCCCTTCTTTCTGCCTCCGATCTAAAGGATTTAACACAATTCATTAAGGAGATGAAATTCATTCCCGGAGGTAGGTATTTGTACTATGCTGGTCGAGAATATAAGGCCTACAACAATTGTTTCTTGCTTCGAGCAGAAGAAGACACCCGAGAAGAGTGGAGTGCTGTAACTCATAGGGCTATGTCCTGTCTAATGACTGGTGGAGGTATTGGAATTGACTATTCACGGCTTCGAGCATCTGGAAAGGCGCTTTCTCGAACTGGAGGAACGGCTTCGGGGCCAATCCCCCTCATGTCAGCAATTAACGAGATTGGAAGAAATGTTATGCAGGGTGGTAGCCGCCGCTCGGCTATCTATGCCTCCCTTAACTGGCAGCATGAAGACATTCCCCAATTTCTAACCGTGAAGAACTGGACCGATGAAGTAAAGGCAGCAAAGCTTAAAGACTTCAATTCTCCTGCTGCCTTGGACATGACTAACATCTCTGTTAATTATGACGATGCTTCTCTAGGTGGTTATACTAAGAAAGATGGAAAGATTGTTGACAATTCCCTAGCAGAGAACCCAGTCTTTCAGAAGAACGTACGACAAGCTTTGGAGACTGGTGAACCCGGCTTTAGCTTTAACTTTGGTGATAAACAGAATGAAACTTTACGGAATGCCTGTACTGAGGTTACATCAGAAGATGATAGTGACGTGTGCAATCTTGGCTCAATCAATCTCGGCAATATTGTTTCTTTGGAAGAGTTCAAGTCGGTTGTCTCGCTTGCAGCCAAATTCCTTGTCTGCGGAACGTTACGTGCCGACCTCCCCTATGAGAAAGTATATCGTGTTCGAGAAAAGAACCGTAGGCTTGGCCTTGGCCTTATGGGTATCCATGAATGGCTCCTCAAACGGCACAGTGCATATGAAGTAACTCCTGAACTACATAAATGGTTGGCAGTATATGAACAAGAAAGTAAACGAGCAGCAGATGAACATTGCGACAGGTTCTTCATTTCCCGTCCAGTTGCGTATCGGGCCATCGCGCCAACAGGCAGTATTGGAATCTTGGCGGGAACTTCAACTGGAATCGAACCTCTTTTTGCAGTCGCTTATAAGCGTCGATTTCTTACAGAAGGAACCAAATGGAAGTACCAATATGTTATTGACGGAACAGCTCAAGGACTCATTGAGCAATATGGAGTTGATCCTAGCCGAATTGAGAGTGCTATTGACCTAAGTGAGAACTATGAGCAACGCATCAAATTCCAAGCAGACATACAAGATTATGTTGACATGTCAATCTCCTCTACCATTAACCTCCCTGCATGGGGTAGTAAACACAATAATGAACAGAATGTTGCTCGATTTACGGAGGTCCTTGCAGCCTATGCCCCACGGCTCCGAGGCTTTACATGCTATCCAGATGGTAGTCGAGGAGGTCAACCCCTAACCTCTGTCCCGTATGAGGAAGCTCTGAAACACAAAGATGTTATTTACGACGAAATCGACGTGTGTGAGTATACCGGGCATGGCGGGAGTTGTGGTGTTTGATGTAGGTCTTGATTTGGTTAGAGGCTTAACATTAGGTCTTGAGTATTTAGAAGGAGATGACGAAGATGACTATTACATATTAGTTGCTTTACATCTCCTATTCATTCGCATCCTCTTCATCAAAGTGAAGTAGGCAAAAGAAAAGCCCGGAGTCCTGTAATGGATATCCGGGCTTTTTTCATTTCAGCTCAATGGAAATGTCTTGAGCTGTTTTAAGTTTAGCAAACAATAATTCAAAGGTAGTCCTGCTATTACCAATGAAGTTTACATTCTTTGTACTTCCAACAAGAATGCACCCCTCTGTATCAGCATCAGTATTACCCGGATGGATACGCACCCCCTCGTAGTTGGGTACGTTAGCCAGTAACGGTAGTTCACGTTTAAAGTGTGGTGAATAGGTGATGGACACCTTATAGGTTCCTGCTGGAATGGCAGTTTCCCCAAACACCTTCTCTTTACGAACCACATCCTCTAGAGTGTAACAGAAGAACTCACCATCAATGGAAAGCTTTCCAATGGTACTCTTGTCTGTGAACTCTATGCGTTCTACTAATAGCTTCATTACTGTCCTCCATATTGAGTTTCTTGCATACGCTGTAAGGTACGAGCAGCAGCAATGTTTCCTGCCTTAGCTTTGTTAATCAAGAGACGTTCCATGTGTGTTGTAGAAACATTTACACCATACTTCTTCAGCTCTTGGATTAGCACTTTAGGGTCTCCAGAAGCATTAAGATATTTATCAACTGCTCCAGACACCTTCAAGGGAGTTAGTCCTCCACTAGACACAGCATCATCCTGTAGCTTGCTCAACACACTCTTCTGTGCTTCACGGTAATGAAGTTCTTGGTTAGTGAGTTGACGCATCTGCTCTTTGTTTTTAAACTCATTTAAGCTAGTGGCCCCTGCCATCTTAGCTCTAGTGTCAAACTCATTGCGACGATACATCCCCTCAGTGGCATGGCCTTCCTTGCGGTTCATAGCCATGTTCCCGTCACTAAACCAAGTGAGGTCTTCCCAACTCTTTGCAAGTTTAGGAGACATCTCATAAGCTAGACGTTTAGCATTCATCTCACTAGGATGCGCCACAGCAGTTCCAGCAGCCTGAGCCACCTTCACAGCAGCTCCAGCTCCACCAGCTCCTAGTTGAGGAGGCATAATACTAGAACGTCCCATCACTTGGTGTAGATCAAGACCAAGCAAATGCCCAAAGCCCACACTAAGGAAGTCACCGACCCCCTTGCTTTCCTTATTAATGGAGTTTGCTAGTTTCAAGACTTCATTGGCTAAAGTCGTGGGCTTTCCTCGCAGACTAGATATTGTTTCCACCATCCAATCTGCTTCACTAAAGCCGGGGAATCCCATAACCCCATGAGCTACCAGTCCTGAGAAGAACAGAGCCATCATCACACGGCCATCTTTAGTCTTCATTGCTTCTTTAGCAATGGCTGCAAAGTTACTTGTAGCAGCAGCAGAGAAAGAAGATAAATTCCCAACTAGTGGAGCAAAAGGACCAAAGGCTCGGTTAATCTTCTGCCCCTCGTGAGGACGATAATCAACCATGAACCTATCAGTGATTTCTCTAGCCACTTTAAAGATATCAGGATGATGCTCATAGCCCGATTCTTTAAGAACATCTGCAATCATAGAATACATGGTACTACGTGGAATACTTTCAGCAGAACCGCTTCCATACTCTAGCGTCACGTTAGCAGCATGGGTAGCTCCCTTACGCACATCTAAGTTATGCTCAAAGATTTGAGTAGCAGAAATACCATGCTCACGGCCATATGCCCATTTAGCATCGGAATAGGCAGTCCTTTCTTTACCTTGCCATTGTTTGAGTCCCTCAGCAGTGGCTTTCATGTAGTTTGATGTTCCTGCCTTATCAATGGCTGCTACATCAAAACCCCTACTACGCAATAGGTTTACTACAGCAGGAGCAGAGAAAATTCCCTGCAGATGGTTAGCTCCCAAGAAGGTAGTACTAACGCCAAAGAAGATGGTATTGATGCCTCCTTTAGTAAACCGAATTGCAGAGGATATATTAGAGGGAGAAACACCAAACATAGCATTTAGCGCACTACCTTTACCGTTAGCCATTGAGTTTACAATTTTGTGTAAACCTTGTCCGGCAGCAGTGGTGTTATTTCCCAAAGCATTGCTCAAATACTCTTTCGACATAGCAATGGCGTTCTTCTGCTTCTCCTGAAGCTCAGGGTCTGCAAAGACCTTTTTAAGGTCACTAGAGGCCTTGGAAAGCTCACTCCACTGTGCCATACCCTCAATGTACATTACCTGTGCTCTAAAGCCTTCTAGAGCGTTCTGCTTGGCTATGATGGCCTTGCGAGTGCTCTCAGAAAGAGGCAAGAGGTCTTTAACTCCAGTAATCCACTGCTTATCACCCTCCATACCAAACACTCCCTTTTTGTCAAGGGTGTGTTTATTGGCCCCCTTATAGTTATAAGCATCTCCTGTAAGATGGTTTACCATTTCCTCGTGGAAACGTGCCATGTCAGGATTGTGCTCTCTCATAAGTTGGATGGCTTGCATCAAGGCTTTAGCACTAGCACTACTACCCTCTCCACCTCCTCCATGAAAGGTGTCTTCCCCACGGGAGTATTCAGGGTGCTCTTTAAGGAATCGTTTGACCCGAATATCATTCATCCACTTAACATTAGAACCAATGAAACCCATGAACTGTGGTGGTTTCCCTTCCACTTTCTTAACAATAGCTGTGCGGTAGTCTCCAGTAGCCATACCAGCCATGTAAGCTGTATAACGGGAGATTTCAGGCTCTCCTGCTGCTTTCAAAGCGGTGTTGATATTCTCAAAGCTAGCTGTAAAGGAACGTTGAAAAGACTCCCATGTTTGTACTTGTTTCTCACTAAACCCATGTTTTAAAAGAGACTCACGAGACAGTTCATATCCCCCTTTCATTGCATCCATCATTGCTCCATGAATGTCAATGAATTCTCTCATAGACATTTCACGCAGTTTTGGTAAGAGGTCTTCTTGTAAAAGAACACGAGAAATGTTCTTAGCAGCGTCTACCGCTTGAGAGATGCGGTCATATGTATATTTAACAACCGGGTTGTTTGTTTTTAGTTTCTCAAACAAAAAGCCTTTTGTAAACAGGGATGCTGTCTCTTCATACACTCCCCGAGTAGTTACATCTGGAGATTCCTTAGCAATAGATACCACACCTTCAGGAGAATGGGCTACTGTAGTGTGCTCCCCCATCATCTCTTCTAAAGGTTTAATACCCTTGATGAAGTCTCGCTTAGCTCCCTCAGTAGGACTAATGAGCAGCACCCCACGCAGGCTTTTAGGAACACGCATAGGCTGTTTACCATTTAGCAC
>JAGWIG010000037.1 GCA_028873515.1 Pseudomonadota bacterium
AGAACAGGGACTTCACCACCATTACACAACTGGAGATTGATACGGCAATGGAAAGATTGAACAATCGACCACGTAAACGGCTTGGATATCTGACACCCAATCAGGTATTCTTCAAACCAGGCATTGCACTTCAAACTTGAATCTGCATTTTTAAAAAACGGATAGAATTACCAAAAACTGTATCCTGAAAACACAACTTAACTAGTTATCCCTGAAAGCTTCTATTTTTCAGGGGCAATTAATTAAGGTTTAGGCTGATTTTTTGCAACCAACAATGATGGTTCGACCGAGCAATAAATCAGGGCTATTCATTAACTCAACATCTCGTTCGTTGTGATTATTGATAGTTCTGTATTTTGTCTTTTCCTTATTGATCGCCAACTTAGAAAAAATCTTTATAAGCAAACCGAGAAAAAATAGCAGATACGAGATGTGCTTTGAACTTATCAAGAGATATAGTTAAATTTTCAAAGCCTGCGTCAATCAGTAAATCCAAAAGATAAAAGAAAGAAACAGGGTTGATGTGTCCGCCTGTTGAATGAAGGTTGCTTTCACGCATATGGAACGGGCCGAAAAAAATTGTAAAAGCCGGAAAACAAGAAACGTACTCTTTACTTTAAGCTCAGTATATTAGGAATGCTAAGAACCAAAATCCCACCGGGATTCAGCACACGGAAAATCTCACACAGAGTTTCTCTATAATGCTCAAAATGTTCGACAACTTCTGTAAAGGGGTCTATCCCCGCAAGCGCGGGGGAAACTGCTGACCAGACTGTTTTTGGTTATCAAGAGCGGGTCTATCCCCGCAAGCGCGGGGGAAACCCTTTTAGAGCGTGATGCTCGCGGTGGTACTCGTGGTCTATCCCCGCAAGCGCGGGGGAAACCATGAACCATCACCAAACCAATTCGGTCTTTTGGGTCTATCCCCGCAAGCGCGGGGGAAACAATTTAAACCAATAGCAGGTTTCAAAGACATAGGGTCTATCCCCGCAAGCGCGGGGGAAACGGCTTCCTTTGCAAGCTTGAGCTTCTGACACTGGGTCTATCCCCGCAAGCGCGGGGGAAACTTTCTTTCGGACGATTAAACCGCACGTGACGGGGGTCTATCCCCGCAAGCGCGGGGGAAACTTGTGGTCAATGTTTGGGCTGTCGTCTGGAACGGGTCTATCCCCGCAAGCGCGGGGGAAACTTTACTGATGCTATTGCTGATCCGTCTCATGCGGGTCTATCCCCGCAAGCGCGGGGGAAACAATCTATCAAATGTAAAAGCACGTGCGGTTCCGGGTCTATCCCCGCAAGCGCGGGGGAAACGCCAAGCCATCCGGCGTCATGCGAGCCGTAAACGGTCTATCCCCGCAAGCGCGGGGGAAACCAAGCAATCCATGGGCGCCAGCAAGTATTGCTGGGTCTATCCCCGCAAGCGCGGGGGAAACAACGTACTGGTACGGCATCTGGATAATTTCAAGGGTCTATCCCCGCAAGCGCGGGGGAAACGCTAATACTATCCCGACAGATGAACTTCCAAGGGGTCTATCCCCGCAAGCGCGGGGGAAACGTTCCAGAAATGGTTCCTGATGTGATAGCCGCGGGTCTATCCCCGCAAGCGCGGGGGAAACACTTGATCATCTTCTCGCGGGGATTGTTGAGGGGGGTCTATCCCCGCAAGCGCGGGGGAAACTTAGGGATGAGAATCTTCAAGATAGTGTTATTGGGTCTATCCCCGCAAGCGCGGGGGAAACGGATCATGAATTACGCGCACGAATTGTTGCAGGGGTCTATCCCCGCAAGCGCGGGGGAAACCCGTCCGCTTATGCTTACATCATTTACAATGCGGGTCTATCCCCGCAAGCGCGGGGGAAACTATACCAAAAACATTGCGTCCTGGTGCAAAAGGGGTCTATCCCCGCAAGCGCGGGGGAAACTATATGTCCCCTGGTTCACGTGGCGGTAATCTGGGTCTATCCCCGCAAGCGCGGGGGAAACAATATGCTGTCAATCGGCCGGGGCAGGCAGAAGGGTCTATCCCCGCAAGCGCGGGGGAAACGCAGGCATCCACTGGAAGCCGCTGCAGTTGCGGGGTCTATCCCCGCAAGCGCGGGGGAAACATGCTGCGTGGAGGATAAATAATTTGCAATAAGGGTCTATCCCCGCAAGCGCGGGGGAAACTTTCATGTCTTTCTCCTAGGCCGTTAATTGCGGGGTCTATCCCCGCAAGCGCGGGGGAAACGCGAAAAAACGATCTGACCACTATCCATTAATGGGTCTATCCCCGCAAGCGCGGGGGAAACTTCACCGATTTTATCGAAATTATGGCCTTTTGGGGTCTATCCCCGCAAGCGCGGGGGAAACGTTTGCATGATAAATTACAAGCGATTTCATTTGGGTCTATCCCCGCAAGCGCGGGGGAAACGATATCGCTGTCTATCCACATCGTGATGCCGAGGGTCTATCCCCGCAAGCGCGGGGGAAACTCTCGCACAGGCTGGTGGTATATTCTCCACAGGGGTCTATCCCCGCAAGCGCGGGGGAAACTGGACAAGGAGCGACCGTTGGCAGTAGGATAAGGGTCTATCCCCGCAAGCGCGGGGGAAACAATCTGTATATATGGGGCTATACCGGATACAAGGGTCTATCCCCGCAAGCGCGGGGGAAACTTGACCTTCTGCGCTAACCTAGTCATAGCCATGGGTCTATCCCCGCAAGCGCGGGGGAAACTCTGAACCGGTGGCGCTACCTGCTGGACAGGAGGGTCTATCCCCGCAAGCGCGGGGGAAACTTAATCATCACTCCTCCCATTCAACTTTAACGGGGTCTATCCCCGCAAGCGCGGGGGAAACGTTCTGGAAAGCAGCAATCTTCACTCTTGCCAGGGTCTATCCCCGCAAGCGCGGGGGAAACGCTGCAAGGACTTCCGACTTTTTTGCCTGAAAGGGTCTATCCCCGCAAGCGCGGGGGAAACCCTCTGCGCCTACACTTGATCCTGCTTTTATTGGGTCTATCCCCGCAAGCGCGGGGGAAACTTCTAAACTTTTACGAAAGGATATTTAAATTGGGGTCTATCCCCGCAAGCGCGGGGGAAACACAATAAAGGAAGCACAGGAGAAACTGGATAAGGGTCTATCCCCGCAAGCGCGGGGGAAACCCCATAGTCGCACGAAAGGGATTGTTGCAGGTGGGTCTATCCCCGCAAGCGCGGGGGAAACGACTGGATCTGATGCAGATGAGCATTATCTTCGGGTCTATCCCCGCAAGCGCGGGGGAAACGTTCCGGAAATGGCCAGCGCTGAACCGGTATTGGGTCTATCCCCGCAAGCGCGGGGGAAACAATCCGGCATAAAGTGCAGTCTCAGGGTAGCAGGGTCTATCCCCGCAAGCGCGGGGGAAACTCGTCTTCCCTCTCCCATTGGGCTTCGGCTTCGGGTCTATCCCCGCAAGCGCGGGGGAAACCGGACATTTGTCACCAAGATGCTAGAAGGTCTGGGTCTATCCCCGCAAGCGCGGGGGAAACTTTTATCCTGGATCAAGTGCAGCAGCTAATACGGGTCTATCCCCGCAAGCGCGGGGGAAACTATTCTTAATGCTGGTGCTACTCTTTTAGGTGGGGTCTATCCCCGCAAGCGCGGGGGAAACCCAATGAAAAAATGCTTCATTCAGGAACATCAGGGTCTATCCCCGCAAGCGCGGGGGAAACGGCAACAAAAAGCGCAGGATAGGATACGGAAAGGGTCTATCCCCGCAAGCGCGGGGGAAACGATAAACACCCCTTCCCAATCCTCTTTGTACTGGGTCTATCCCCGCAAGCGCGGGGGAAACATTGAAATTGCCATCGGCACCTTGGAGTTGTGGGGTCTATCCCCGCAAGCGCGGGGGAAACTCTTGTAGATAACCTGATAATCTACAAAAGAAAAACGTGAAGCATATGCAAATTATTAAAGAACATTTTACAGGATGCGTTTAGTCAACCATAAGCCATCTATTTCCACCAATTCACGCGGAAGTTCCCCAATATTAGCGATGCCAACACCGCCCGTACCATTCGCATCACGCCAAACCATGACAATGCTTCCGCGCGATTCTACATTGTACCAATCTGACAACACCTTCCATATGCGCGAACGGACTCCGGCGTTCATCCTCGGAGAAAGATAAACCGTAGGGGCTATTTCCAGCATGGTCGATGCAAGAAATCCACGAAAGCGATCCGCCACATCACGCGTCACTATCACTACCAGCGACATCCTTTTCCTCCATGCGCAGTACCAGTTTGATTTTGTCGATCATGGATGAGATCACGCTTTGTTTTCTGAACACATCAGCAGCTTCTCGTCGCACCAAACGGTCAATACTATTATTATCGTCACCTGCAGCAACATTTTTTGCGACTGTGAAAGCGATCTGTAAAGTGATGGTATCGCGGTACAAATCAGCTATATCCAACACGAAAGCTTGGCCGGAATCTTCGTGGATAAAGCCGAGTTGCGGGATGGCGGCAAGAGCTTGCACTGCTATCGCTGCAGCGGCTTTTACTGCGGTCGCAGCATGGTTGATCGCTTGATTGGGTATGTCTGTCGCGCTTGGATTTTCCCTGTCATAATTTCGCCCATTCCACTCGATACCGTATTTGTCGGCCATGAGCTTGTATATGGCCTTGACTCTCGCACCTTCGATACCGCGCAGTGCATCCAAATTTTTGTGCGGCAGCACTTCACCCAGGCGCAGTGCGTACATATGGCGCCCCACACTGATGCGGCGGCGCGGGTTACCCCATAATTCGGCCTGCCGTCGTGCCACATCGGACCGGTCAGGCATCAGCGGCGGCGCGGTATAGCTGCGCACCCCATCCACCCCAACTGCCGCCATCAGGGTGCCATGTCTTGCCAGCAGACGTAACGCGTCGTGGGTGATACTACTGCCGGGGCCTAACAGTATCATGGATACCGTCTGATGCGGTACTTGAAGAATATGAGGCGTGAGCGAATCCTTACCTGTTATGAAATTCAGACACCCATCAATAACACAGAGTTCCCCTCGCTCTAACCAGATCAAGCCGTGGCGATCAGTGTGAGGGATGCGGGCTTTTTCAAGCCCGAGCCGACCTTTCAGCACGATGATGGGGGCCGCAACAACAACATGCCGAAACCGAATGCGCGATGCCGCCCAATACCTCGCGCCAGCAAGCGCGAAAACGCCTGCGATTCGCCCACCCGCAATTGCCCTTTGAACACGGCATCTGGGCCGTTGACGGCAAAAGTTTTGCGTTTACCGTTTTCGCCTGTCCCGGACTTACGCAATACGCGAGTCAAACGAAACTCTTTCATATTCGCCTGGATAATTTGTGCAGCTCCATTTGCGGCAAGCTGCTTGGCGAGCCAGTCGTGGTAGATCATGGCACGTTGAACGATACTATCGCTTTCCTCTGTCGGGCTCGATTCTGCGGCATACAAGAATGCATCGCGCTCGCGGCCGTCTTTTGTGCGTATGACCGGGCGCATCCTAACTTCAAAACCCAGAAGCTGATCTTGTTTCCATGTTTCTGGAAATAGACGTGCATCTAAGGTATCAAGCCCCAATGCGCGCGCTACATCGGGCGCGGCCAAGGTTGCATGGTGACACAGCGTTTCCAAATCCACCGTTGTATAGGCGAGCAATCCTTGCTTGTCACCCATGTAACGAAACAGCTTGGGCGCTTGCTCGCCAAACGCGGCACTGAGCAAACCATGCAAAGCGTATCCGTACTCTCCATCTGGGGATAACACTTTGTAACGAACAGCCCATGCTGCCAGGGCTTGGGCATCTGGTTGCAAGCACATCAGGTGAAATGTCATATCTGCACTCCTTGCGGTGTGAAGCTGCCCTCGCGCACAGGTCGCCAACCGCCATGCACGCCGCTAGCCCAGTTGCGTTCATCACATAAGTCGATCAGGCGATCTCCGGCAAGATTTCCCTCGCCATCCGGCCATTGCATGCGCAGTGATTGCGCGCCGTCGATTTCGGGAAGGTGAGCGATCTGCAGTGCTTGCAGCACATTGTCTGCCTCCTGCCAGCCGGCAAATATGCGTGTGCTGGGCAAGCAGGTCTTGCGCCCGATGAACAAGGGACGGGCGGGATGGTCAAGGGCTGCAGCCAGATCGTCGAGCGTGGGGGACTCTTCCGCAGGATTAAGGCGCACGGCGAGCAGCACGTCGAGGCTGGCATGGTAGTCGCGGTAGCGCTGCCAAGTGAGAGATTTTCGACCATCACCCTGCATGGAGTAACTCGGGCTTGAAGCACGACCTTCTGGTTCACCATAAGTCGTCCATCCCTGATCTTTTTCAAACAACTGCGCTGTTTGATATTCGCGGAGGCGTGGTATCGGCGTATTTAGCCTTGTACCCAGCAACAGGCGGTTCTGCAAGCGGTCATGGAATACGCAGTCTTCCCTACGCCAGCCGAGCGCATTGGCGAACAATCCTGTAATCATAGAAAGCGCCGGAAAGTCGCGGATCACTCCGAAGTTGTCTATTGTCTCTCCGCCGAAGGCGATTAGCGGCGCTTGCAGCCGTAGCAATAAATGGCGCGGCATTTCAACATACTCCCTGCCGCACGATTTCGCTCGCCCATTCACCTAATTTGGCGAGGTTGATGCGCTCTGCACCCGGCACCTCAACTGCATCCAGCGACAGGAAACGCCGCGACAACGGTGCGCCGTAAGCTTCGTCCATCGCACTCAGTTCCTGCGATATGCGTGCAACAGCGCGCTGACGCATACTGTTCTTGCTGTTTTTCTCCTCCAGCGGCAAGGCATCGTGGAAAGCGCCCGCTAGACTGCGCGGCTGCCAGTCACCCGCTTCCACCAGCATGAATTTCGCCCAATCGAAAGGTGCGGTTGAACCACGCTTTGCACCGGGGCTAACCGTAGCGATCAGATGCAACAAGTGTTGTACTACGCGCCCCGCCAGTTCGCGACGTTCTGACAGAGTGCCACCGGCAAAACAATCCGTGGCGGCAATACCTTCCAGATTCTCAACCAATTGCGGCACATCCACTACCACGTAGCCGTAGTAGAGGCCGGAAGCGAGTTCGGTATCGAAAATTCCTGCGGAACCCTCATGCTTCAGGTCGTCCACGACGGTGAAGTAGTCATTTTCAACTTGGGCTTGATGCACGGTGAATGCGTGTGCAACAGAAATCGAGGCTTCACGACTGGCGAAAACGTCTGAGGTCACCATGCGCCCGAACAGAGCCGATTCGAGACCGCAGTTCAATGGCATCTGATCGAAGTTGGATCTTTCGGCTTTCAATTGCTCCAGCAGTGTTAACCGAACCTCTGCGCCGGATATGGCGGTTTTTGCTACCCGTATACAAATCTGCTTCAAGTATTCATATTCCGGAAGGCCAAGGAGGATAGCTTGCTTCTGTTCGCCGGAATTTTCTGTTCCTGCTTCATCTTCATCCAATTCCTGCGTTTCCCCCTTTTTCTTCTTTTCGTCCTTCGCCTTCTTTGCCTCCTTGATCAGCTTGTCGAGGTTTTTTCGGAAAGCATCTCGCAGCGTATTTGCGCACACGTCAGCGATGTCGATCGGCACATTTGTTTCGACCAACTTCTTCCGGATTTCTTCAAAGAAGATACGCGAGCGGCTCGCCATCGGAACATCCAATTTTTCCAGGGAAAACTGGTCTTCCGTAACACGCCAATGACGTTTCAGGCACTGGGAAGAGATACGCGTGCGCACTGCGTTGCCCAAGGGTAAGCGTTTTGCCAAGCCCGCATCGTCGCGATTCAGCAATGCGGCGGGGTAAGCATGCAAGGTGTGAATTTGAATAAAGCGAGGCAATGACATTGTCAATCTCCAATCTTAGAAATTTGAAGTTAATGTTTTGGTTTTTTGGCATCGGTGGAGAAAAAGCATCCGGCAATTTTGAGGCGGATGTCTTCGGCTTTTTTCTCATCCCGATCCTGGTTGAGAATCAAGCCGCCAAGTTCGCGCCAGTTTGGTTCAACTCCCTTGCTGGCAAGCAGGCGCAAGAGGCGCGGCAGCAGCTGGCGGAAAGCGTCGCCGCGCGCAGTGAGCAGCTTAGTCACGCGCGATTCAGACACGCCAGCTTTACTGAGTTGCTGCCCCAAGCTTTGGTTTACATCGTGCCCGGCCAAAGCCATGCCATGCGCGATCATTGCCCAGCGCTGCCATATTTCCGATTTCCACGTATCCGGCTCCAGATCGGCATAAAGCAATGCGCGCGATAGCGCAGCAATTTGATGAGGGCGGAATTCGCCATCCGGGTCTAACCGGGCCAATGCGGCACGTTCTCCGTTATCAAAACCGTGCTCATCCCCTTCAAAACGCGATGCTTGGACTATAATGCGCGCTAACCGCGAGATCGGCTGCTCCTTTTTTATGTCAGACGGTGCAGCTAGATTTTGGATTTGTTCGGCGGCGTCAGGTAGGCTCATCAGCGATCTCCTTGTTTTCGGTTGATTGGCGGTAGTAGTTGGCAAGCGTGGGCAGAGTTTTCTCAGTCCGCAATATGCCGTGGAAGCGGGACAAAGCGGCAGACCTGGCGCGATAGCGCTGCTCACCACTTTGCGGGCCGGCCACGAAGGCATTTTTGAGTATGGATTCAGCGCGGTCTACCAGGGCAAGCAGCCATTGCAAGCGGATGGTATCAGGGTCATCTGCTTCGATTTCTGCATTAAGGTCGTCGAAGAAGCGCGCATCCTCGGCTTGTTCAAAGGCTTGTTCAAATTGCTTTGTTATTTTGCTTGCTTTTGTTTCTATTTTGCTCGACTCATTCTTAGGCTTTGCATTGTCGAGAAGCGTTTTGATGGATGATTTAAGCACATCGCAAATTTTGCCAATTGCAGATACTCGCTCGTCCGCGATTTTTGCCAGTTGATCTGTTTGTTGTTGACATAACATGCTTTTCATTTTTGGGGAGATGGGGATGCGCCGTTCGTGGTACCCCTCTGTTGTACTTTGGCCGCCGGCAATTGCTCGTGCAACTAACATTAACCCTATGGTACTATCGTCGGTCCGGATATTTTGTGCTGGAGCTTTTCTGTATTCTGTCCCGAATGCAAGTTTAACCATTTGCTCATAGTCAAAGCCACTATTTGTTACACTGAACGACTTGGCTTCACTGATATGAACAGGTGTCCAGAGATCGCCAGTGTTCCCCTTTCGTGCTTTTGCTTCGTCTTTAAGTATCCGTGGTCCCTTGCTAGTTGTCCTTATAGCGACTATTCCACTGGACGAGTTAATCAGCCTGACTCTGCGGCATATTTCAATAAAGAAAGGATCCAGTTCAGAGAACGAAAAAGCTTCCTCACCATCCCATGGAACCAACCATAATAGTGCAATTCCCGCTTCTTCTTTAAACCCCATGTTCAGGATTTCAGCTCGCTCTTCAACTGCAATCTTTAAATCCCTCTGCCATCTGCTCCCCATATACCCAGGTGGCTCAATGCCAAGACCCGGTCGACTAGATGACCCGCCGTTCATCCGAGCGACACCGAAATTGCCCGAACCTGGATAGGGAGCTTGAGTTTGGAGGCTAACCAGAGAGAATATCCAATCATCTGGATTGGCCTTGTGAATGCGTTCCTGTTTTAGGTCATGGTTCTTAGAAGTCACCAAAATATCCATGCTATCAGGGGTTGGCTTGTCATTTGACCAACTATCAATGCTTCCACCTGGGACTGGAGGTTGCATGAAGGCAGGCTTATCGTATGGTGCAATCAGGCACCAAGCAGCTCTGTCTGGGTGTTCCGGCGTCAATGCTAGCAGTGCGTCTTCCCATTCCCGCTCTGTTGCAAACGGCTGGCCTCGTTTCGCGTGATGCAAAGCTATGGCGGCGAGTTGCACCAGAAATGCGTGCCACGGGTGGCGTTGGTGTGGACGCAACGCCGGGAAGTCGTACACTTCATCGCGTGCCAGTGCGATGAACAAGCCGGGCAATGTGTAACGCGCGGTCTGCCCTCCATCCACCAGATTGGCGCGAATTAGCGGTTCATTGAGCAGGGAGTATTGAAGTGTCAAGATAGTTCTCCAACGTCAGAAAGTTAATTATTCATGATGCGTTCCAGCCCAAGACGAGTGTAACGAAATTGAGTATCCCCCAAGCGAAAGGTCAGGCTCGTCTTAGTTTGATTGATATAGCTTGGCTCGGCATCAGGTGACAAGTTACTGGGCAACAGATGATAACGAACCGGCAGATCCTTGATCGGCTCACCGAAAGGGCCGGAAAATTCGAGATCAAAGTGAAGAATTCGGTCTTGCGCGCCAAGGCGGGTGGCAATCTGCACGTCATTAGGGAAGGCCTGTTCGCCAAAAATCTGCTCTACGTCCAATGCATGCAAGTTCCCTATCGTTCTTTGTGCGCCGGCACTTCCCTCCATTTGCTGTCCCAGGGCTTGCCATGCTTCCCCTTTTTCTTCTTGGACGCGGCGAAGTCGCTCCGGATGTGTTGCAGCTTCGACAAGGTAACGGTTTTCATCTGGGATCGAAACGACAGGCCGTTCCGTAAGTAAGGCGTATGTTGTTTCCAATACGCGCAAATCGGCATAGATACCGCCGCTGTTGCGGAACATACCCAAACCATGACGGGATTTTGCAATCAAGGAACCGAGGTTATTCCCTGCAGGGGTCAACACAACAACTTGCGCCTTTCTATATGCCTCTGGGCGTTCCGAGTCCGGGCGTTTATGGCGGTGCAGCCGACCGATACGTTGCAATAAAACGTCCATAGGGCATAGGTCAGTAATCAACAAATCGGCATCGATATCCAAGCTTTGCTCCAGCGTTTGTGTACCAACCACTATCAATGCACCAAGCGGGCGAGTTTTGCCGAGTTGCGTTTCGATGGCTTTGTCCATAACTGGACGATCCTGGCGGCTAAATCGGCTATGGTGCAGTGTGGAAACACCGTTCACTTTGAATAACCAGGTTTGATTAGGGATGTTTTTTTCGATAGCAACTAACGCGTCAATGGCTGCAGGTACAGTATTTCGAATCACCAGCACCTTTGCACCGAGTTTGGCGGCATCTATCGCCATGCTTGCAATTTTGTCCGGCATGTCGATTATGCCATATGCCGCCCAAGCCACCTTTTTAGTGTCGCCAATAGCCTTAATAGAACGTGTTTCCTTGCAGTCGGAAATAGCAGGATAAGGCACAGCACAAGCTGCATCAAAGTTCATCTGTTGAACTTGTGACCGCTTCACTTTTTGGACAAGCGAAAGATAACGGTTGCGCGCGCTGGAACCAAGCGTGGCGGAAAGCAGCAACGCTTGCCCGCCGTTGTTCAGATGCGCTTTGAGCAAATGTTCCAGCAACACTGTCATGTAGGGATCAGAAGCGTGAACTTCATCCACCACTAACAAGCTGCGCGCCAGCATAGCATGGCGCAAATGAGCGTGGCGCACTTGCAACACTGCCAACAAAGCCTGGTCGATAGTGCCGATGGCGACAGGCGCGGCAAGAAAGCGCTTGACCGATTCTGCCGCCCAACGTTGCAGAGCTTTTTCATCTTCGGCATTGTCTGACCATAGCACTTTAAAGTCAGGTAACTGCGTGATATCTGCACCATCGGCATTCACATAGCCGGGTAAGGCGCGAACGGTGAGCGGTGGATTTTCTGGCCACAGTCTACTAATAGCCGTTTTTACACGCTCATAAACCTGCGAGGCGGCGACGCGGGTCGGCAAAGCAAAATACAGGCTGTCTACCGCACCGTTACGGAACAAATGCACAAATCGCCATAGGGCCGCCTCGGTTTTACCACTGCCGGTTTCCGACTCAAGTATCACCAACGGCCCGAGCTGATCATCGTCCATGGCCGCTTGAATAGGGCGCGCTTCTGCAATGACAAAAGCATCTGCAAAATTGGGCGCACGTTCCGTCAGCGTGATGCGCCAATCCTCGACATCCAGACCAATGACGTAAATGGCCTTTCGTGCTTTTTCTTTAGCAGTAATGGCTCTATCTTCGCCTTCTTTAGAGAAAGGGAAGAAGTCAGTATCCGACCCCAGCCAGTCAGCCAATTGCACCAGACCGGCGAACAGGTGGGCAAATGGATATGCCTCGGGTAATGCCTCACCACCTGGTTTAAATGCTTCAGCATAGATTGCCTCGGCTTGCTCACCGATTTCTTTGAGAATTATGGTTGGGCTGTAAACACCCGCGACATCTTTCCAAATATTTCTATTCCAATCTCCGGAATAGTCATTTTTGAGCGGGCGACCATGGTGACTGATACTGGCGATCATTAAGGGTTCGCTTGCCTCGCCCCACGCACAAATCTTTTCGATAAGTGAGCTAATGGCGAGATGCGCATCTGTTTCGAAGAGCTTGATGGCTTCTATTCCATGTCCGGCATGATTTGGCCACCCTTTTGGAATGTCCGTTTGGATTTTCCAGCGTTTAGCCTGGAATCCGCTATTCGCCTTGCCAATATCATGCAGAAATACCAGCACCTCGAGGCGTGAGATATCGCGCTCATCCAATCTTCTTCCCGCCGCATTCTCTAGCGCTCGCCTAATCGAGTGGCAGTGGCATAGGCATTCAAAGCAAGCCGCTACATCGATCATGTGATCAAGCAAAGGATGCCAGCCGATAATTCGGTCTTGACTATCATGTTCAAGTTTTCCAAAAGCTTTTACTGGCGGGATCATCGATTCCGTCCCCAACATTGTCCATCTCTTAGCTCATATGCCATGGCTTTGTGATAAAGGTTTATTACACTTAAAGAATGTACTGATGTCACATTCTCCATCTCACCTCCACCTTAATCTTCTCTCATACGCTAAAAGCCACCTGGTACCATGATGCTTAGCTTCCTGGCCTACGTTGTTCCCAACTTTCTGAAATAGTCTTAAATAAGCCGCCTTGCAGAATCTGTTATGGTTGAGAATTGCTATGGCGGAAAGAATCGGGAAGATAACTTTTTCTTTTCATGTGATTATTATCCACATGTAATGGCTCAAAAAACGAGCCTGTGATCAATAATTTTTTAGCGTTTCTTCGATCTGACGTTTTACCTCATATCGCAAAGATTCTGGCGAAACCACCTCGACGTCCGGACCGTATTTCAGGATATCCATAACGAGTTCACGGGGATCCGAATAGGGTATTTTCAGTTCGAAACTGCCTTCCTCCAGGAAATTCCCTTCCTGCAGCGGATGCCATTTTTCCTCCGAAATCCATTTGGCCCGCTTGGGACTGAAGCGCAATATAGCCATCTTTTCCGGTTTTCCCGCGAAGATGCCGTATGAGGTTGAGAAATGATTGTAGAGTTCCGATTCGGGGATGTCCTTGCAATCACCCTCCAATATTTTCGCGTCCATTATGCGCTCGACGGAAAAGCTCCTGAGTGCTTCCCTCATGTGGCAATAAGAATCTAGATACCAATTGTCGCGGTAATGAGTGAGGCGTTGGGGGGAAACTTCTCTTTCGCTATTGCCCCCACTTCCCCTTGATGCATAGCAGATGTGAAGCCGCTTTCTTTCGACAAGCGCGGTGGAAAGAATGCAAAATATTTCGGGGGGAAGCTCGCGTCCGGCCATCCGGATAATCCTGACGCGTTTTTGCAGTTCCCCAGAACCGAGATGCTCTGCCTCTAGAATTGCCTCTATTTTTCTTCTCAAAGGTGAGATCGCACTATCCAGAAATCCTGGGTGGGCTTCACTCAGTAAACGCTGCAAGGTGAGAAGAGACAGCAGTTGTTCCGAGCTGAACCATAGGCCGGGAAGTTCGAAGAATTCATTTGCATAAAAATAGCCGTTTCTTTCCCGATCATATTCAATGGGTGCATCGTAATATAATCTAAGGTCTCGAATAATTCGGTTAAGTGTGGCCCTGGACGATTCGATTTCCGACTGCAAAACTTTCAACGAAACAGGATGTTTTCTCGATTTTAGGAGGTGGTGCAGTCGGTAGATCTTCTGGAGTTTTTCCATAGATAATAGTTATCTCGGAGGATCTGGTAAGATCAGTAATATATCAGATGGTTAACCCACATCCAAGAGACTGAATCTCTAGAGTACGCGCCAATGCTGTCGTTCAACGACGTATCACTATTTGTCGACTATGGTCAAGTTTGAGTCAATTATCTTTACAAGCGCGCAAAAAAATCAGCCTTAATTATCTTGCGTCTCCATGTAGTTATGATGACTTACTTCCCTCATCTTTTTTTTCTCCATATCCGACATTTTGGTTCTCTTGCACAAAGAGGTTTTTTTGATATCGTTTAATTCATGACACTCCATATCAAAAACATCTAATTGTGACAAAGGAAAAAGAATGCCCGACCCCCATGTCAAGATAGAACCCATTTGTGATCCTGCCACCGGTTTCCGGCAACTCTGTGATGCTCTCAATTTTCTTGACCGCCGACAAATTCCGCTTGAGTGGCTAGACTGGATTTCAGCGATTGACGACTTGGGAAATCTAGACCTCAATCAATCCGTATCCCTGCACATTGCCCTGGATCTGATCTCTTCAGTTAAAACCGGAACGCTAGGAAGAGTGGATCTGGAGCAGATCTATATCCAGACTCTTCAAGCCCACCAAGCCCTTATGGAAAGCCTCCCTCAACGTGACCCGAAAATGAGGCAGTCCTGATCGGGTTGATCAAGGCACCCCGGTATAACAATCCAGCTTCCTGGATTATTCGGTGATCTGATTCTATTCAATAGAACAGGAGGATATTTTGAAATACGCAGGCATGGACTACGCCGATACATGGCTGCGGACCTTATCTTTGGCATTATCGTGTACCTGTTCAATCCGGAGTCCATGACCAGAGGAGATGCTCACATGCCAAAACAGATCCTCATCCTTTTTTACCAACCAATGAGACGCTGAGCCTATAAAAGGTAATTTAATTCTATTCCGAGTTCATCCGGTAATCCTTCCTATCAAACATCCAAGATTAACCGATCCAACAGAGGTTCGGTAGGTGATTGATCTCGGTAATTCGCATCATGGTAGCCATTTATCAAGAATATCCTTGATGTCCTGTACGGCTGCGCCTGAACCAGTCGCTTTCGGCAACGTGGGGACCCATCCGTTCAACAAGGCCTGGATATGCTGTTCAAGTGGAATCCCACGAGCCAAGGGTTCCAGATGGGCCATGGCATCCTGGGCAGCCTGCTGGAAACCGTTCAGCGGAGCCAGGCGTGCCGCATTCAATGCCTCCTCATTATCCCCAGGTGGAGACGGGGCAGCCTGGACAGCTTCCCTTCTGTCATCCGAAGGTTCATCCAGGTTAAGCACCGATGACAAATCGGGGGCTACTGCATCCCGCTGACTCAAAGGCTTGTCAATCCCGAAACGACTGCGCAAGGTGCGGATAATAGAAGTATGGTCAAAAGGATAGTTATTATCTGAACGCAGGATCGTTCCCGGTTTGATGAAGGGAGAAACCAGGATTGCCGGTACACGCACCCCGTAACGGTCAAACGCAAACACCTGCCCTGTTCGAGGAGGTTCGGGAGATACAGCATTGGGTGGTGGCACGTGATCAAAACAGCCCCCATGTTCATCAAAAGTTATCACCAAAAGGGTCGAATTCCAGCAGGAGGACTGACGAACGGCGTCGTAGACGGAGGCAACAAGCTGATCCCCGTAAGCAACGTTGTGGGGAGGATGCATGTCATTGGGCCAGTCCGCATCAGCAAAGTATCGGGGTTCAATAAACGAGTAGGAAGGCAGGCTTCCTGTCTTGGCATCATCCAGGAATTCCGTGAAGGGTCGGAAACGATCCAGATGCACCTGAAGTTCCGTCAGGGTCAGGCTTTGGGGAAAGTCATGGAAGTAGATTTTCCAGCCAGATGGAGCCTGACCCTCCAATGCGTTGAAAATAGTGGGCATCATGTAAGGAAAATGTGCAGGAGAATTGTTTTCGTATCCGTTTGCGGTGGCCGTATGCACAAAGAAACGGTTGGGCCAGGTCTGGCAGGGGGCGGAGGCAAACCACCTGTCAGATACGGCATAGCTTCGGGCCAGGGCGGTTAGCGCCGGGATTTGCTCAGGACTGAAACAATGCATGATGTCCTGTGCCGCCCCTCCTTGTTTCACATAGTCCTGGACAAAACCTTTCATGCCGGGCATTCCGGCAACAGGGCCTTCACCAAAAAGCTGCGCATTCATGTCAACAAACGATTCCCCGGGATCCGGATCAGGCAGGGACAGGGTTGTCGGATTACCCGGATCCGTCCAGACCTGGACCGGTTTACCCTGTCCGTCCGGATTGGTCTCGTACCCGGTCAACCCCTCAAAATCAGCTCCTGCAGGAAGCAGGAAACCCAGCAGGTTGTCAAAGGAGCGGTTTTCCAGCATCAGGACGACAAAGTGGTCAATCTGGTTCAGCGAGGCCATGTATTTCCCCTTGATGAAAAGACCCGTCAAAATATGAATAATACCTTGATATAATTAAATTATTCATGAACGTCCACCCTATCATACCACCCCTCTCACCGCAAGCAGGTTCCATGATTCCAATTCAGGAAACTGGATTCGGAAATAACCTCTTGTGATTTCATCCAGAACCCTCAACCTCTTTCTTGTCCTGGATTTCTGCGAGATAAGCTCAAAATTTTCACTGTCTTGACGGAATGGACTTTTTTGCTATCGTCTTATTGAGGCCCCAAAAACCTCGCCTCACTTAAAAAAATATGAAAGGAATTGAACGATGCTAACCCATACAGAAATTGAACAATATGCCCATGACTATAACCTGGATTTGAACAACATTCACCAGGCCCTTGAATTCATCGATAACGAGAACATCCCCCTGGACTGGATCGAACTCCTGTCCACGGTTGACCCCAACGGAAACTTCATTCCCGATGCCCCGCTCTCCATGGCCTACGTCATCGGACTGGCCGCTGCCCTCGATACCGGGACACTCAGCCGGGAGGATATCGAAACCGCCTACCTGGCGATCCTTCGAAAAATGCAGTAGGAACGGGACAGCGACTTCATGGATACCGAAGACCTAGCCATGGCCGGCCTGGTTCATTAACCCTCATGACAGGAATGGAAAGAAATAAATGCCCGAACAACCTGAACCCCTTCCTCCCCGGAAAACCCGACCATGAAAACTGACCTTACCCGCGAACCCGGAACCCCCCGACTCATCACCACGGATATCCTGCTCCCGATTCTGATCCCCATCCTGATCGTAGGCACTCTCTGGTGCATCAGCCAGATCCCGCTTCCGATCTGGCGGGTCCAGTTCAAGGAACCGATTTGTCGCGCCCTGACCCAGCGGGGAATCTGGGTCCATTCCCTGGGCAAGGAACCGGAGTCAGGGTGCCAAGCCAGCCTACCCTTCAAAATCACCGGATCCACTGCCCGCATCCAGGTGGATCGGAACGGCAGGCCAATCCGGATGAACATTCCCCTGCAAGGCATCGTCCTCGCCGAGAAAGAATAACCCCTCCCCATCCGGACCCGGATGGGGAATTCGAACCGCTACCCTGGAAAGGAACCCGAATGCACCGTCGCATCGCTTGCTTTGCCTGCCCGATCCTGATGGCCTTCTTTCCATACCATGCAAAGAGGGTTAACTCGCTTAAGAAGCGATAATCGGTTCACGCATGTTCCTTATTGGTACCAACTTAACAAGGGAAACTTCATTCAATGACCCATGACAAACAACGTATGCAGAACCATTCAACTCCTCCCCGGACTGTGATGCTGACCCTCGTGGGTCTGTTGATGGTCACAGCCTGGCTTGTCATTCATGAGAAATGGACCCTCATCCAGCTCTTCCTCGCTTTCTCGGCCTGGACACTGTTCCTTATCCTGATTCTGGTTGCCTGGGCGTTCCTCTCTGATGGGAAAGAGGGCCTGATGGAGACCTGGCAAAGAGCTAAAAAACTTTTCCGGGAGGATCTGATGCGCATTCTCAATTCAATCGGAATCAAGGCAAAAAAATGAAATGAAGAGCCTCGTGTGACGTGACATAGTTATCGATACTTGATGGAATCTTCCCTAGGCCGGCATTGGATAGAGTTTTATTCTTTGGGTCTTAGGAAGCAAAGCACGGTTTAAAGTTTGATCACTTCCTGATAGGGTTAATAAAACCAGGTATTCCAGCCGTTCTAAAATTAGCGAAGCGTCATTCCGGCAACTGGTGAGGGGCTTGGCCTTGGAGTATACGGCAACGGGCACAGCAGAATGGATCGGTCTTTGAGTTCGATCCATTAACCATATTTATCTGAGGAGGCGTCATCACCTTGCCAAATCCTGTGAGATGGAATCCCCGTTGCAAAGTGCGATAGAAATCGATGAATCTTGCTTTGGCGCACAGCGTGTTGGGGGTCGTCGTGGCCACGAGCTTAGGGCAAGACTATTGTGTTCGGGCTGCTCAAGCACAGGGGTAAAATCTATACCGACATTGTGCCCGATGGCTCCGGATCTACGCTGCACAAGCTATTATCTGGAGTCATGTAAAATCCAGCACAGTTACGAGTCAGCGACGATCATGATGAGCCAGGCCGATCATGGCTGCCAAACCGCTAGGAGGTTGGTGCAGTGGACTGTTGCAGATAGATCGCAAAACACTTGTTTGGCCACACCTGTTCTGCGGGGGGTGCGCTTGCCGTTTTACCTGAACAGGTATAAACTGTAGCCATGATCGACAAAGAAAAACCGCTCGAATGGATCGCGAGCAGCTACAAGGATCTGATGGCATTGCCGCCTGACGTGCGCAGACGTTTCGGTTACGCACTGTCATTGGCACAGATGGGAGACCAGGACGACGCGGCAAAGGTGCTCAAGGGCTTCGGTGGTGCCGGCGTGCTGGAGGTCGTCGAAGACGATGCCGGCGGCACGTACCGGGCAGTCTACACGGTGAAATTCTCGGAAGCGGTGTTCGTCCTGCACTGCTTCCAGAAGAAGAGCAAGAGCGGGATCGCCACGCCGAAGGTGGACATGGACATCATCCGCGCTCGGCTGAAGGTGGCCGAGACGCTAGTACAGGAGCTACGAAATGCAAAAACGAATCATTGAAGGTGTCGAGGTTCAGCGCAGTTCGGACAACGTCTTTGCCGACCTTGGTCTGCCCGATGCCGAAAAACTCAAGATCAAAACTGGTCTGGCGGTCGAAATCAGGAAGGCCATGCGCGCCCTCGGGCTGAACCAGCAAGAGGCGGCGAAACGCATGGGCATCCCACAACCGAAGGTGTCGGGCATGATGCGTGGTGACTTCACCAACCTGTCCGAGCGCAAACTGATGGATTGCCTGAATCGCCTCGGCTATGACATCGAAATCAAGGTGCGGCCGGCCTCCGAGCCGGTTGGACATTTGACACTCGCGGTCGCTTGACCGGCAACGTCTCTGTAAACTCGAAAATCACCTTAGACCCATATCCATTCAGGTCCTTGAGCATCGCTACCACTTCATGTCCCGAATTCTCAACCGTCATCATCGACAGGTTCAGTGCAATCGGCATGTTATTCGCCATACCCTGCCTCACGGCCTGTTTCATCATCAGGATATCAATAAGATGGATGAATCCGAACTGTTCCCCAAGCCTGATATACTCAACATGCTTGTCATCCCTACTATCCCCCCTGATCCTCAACAGTGCCTCGTAAAATGAGACCTGCCCTCTACGGAAATCATAAATAGGCTGAAACGCCGGTTCTACCAGTTCTTCTAAATCCAGCATGGTGATGTACCTATTAATATAAAACTATACAGCCCGTTGCCTCGGCTTCCTGTAGAGACCCACGCAACCCGCCAAGCCTTGCGACCTCCGCAAAGCCCCCTTGAAACCTGTCCGACAGGGCACCGCCTCAACTCCTTGAAACACCTGCCCTTACCGGTCTTGCCTGAAACACGTGAATCCAACTGCTCATACAACTGACCTGAAGAAACCCGTCATTTAGTGAATGCTTATCCAGTTCGAGTAAATACGGGCCATATTTACTCAGATTCCCCCCTACGGGAAACCACCATCAACTCGCAGTTGATAGCCTGTTGGCCTTTTTATAATGCGCCGGCCGGTGATGTGCGCTTACATTCTTAGCAAGTGTCAGGTCACACTCACCCCTTATCTGGCCCGCTTATTCCTGCGCTGATGCATCATAAAGATGGGCAGGAAGTCAGTCGGGTACCTTGCGGTCAGGGTGCAAAGCTGGGTGTTCAGTTGGCTATTATTTGACCAAAAAGATTCTTTCATCATGAATAATTATTCTCCATTTTAAATTTTCCATTTATAAACATGGTTTAATCGTCTCAAGTTGACCCTTCAGTATCGTGAAGTATTTTTTTGAAGGCTAAAAAAAATTTCAGACCTTCGATTCATCTTCCATTGGAAGATGCTAACGGAAAAATTCCGTCGATGATCCTGAGTTCCACTCAGGCAGGTTTGATGCTTGAATTTCTACTGGTGTTAATGATGAATCAGAAAAAAAATAATGTTGATTGAATGATGGGTGTTTTGGCGCATCTTTCCCGGCACGCCTCAACCCAAAAAAACATGTACATTGCAGAAATGATTATAATCAATAACTTACGCGATTATGTGAAAAAGTGGCACGGTGCCACTTTTCCGACTTTTGTCGTAAATCATTGATATTGTTCAAATGTGCAATGTACATGTTTTTTAATAAAGAACGAAGATCCTGAAAACCCTGCGCAATTATCCTGCAAAAACTTATCAAAAAAACAAACCGGGCCTTCTCATAGGGATATCCAGTTTGCTCTGATTGAATGACGCCGATCTTTTTGGAGGGATCCCTTTATTCTTTGCATGATGGTTGTCAGATCTCAAACCCATTGCACCCGCACAACAGCAATAAGCCTCATAAATACCCAAATCATAACAATGCAAATCTCAGCACTCCTTAATCCTGTCTTCTTCAATCTCACTCAAATGGATTGAACCTGCTTAATCTAGATTAGCATTCCGAGCATGAATGACAGATACAATGATTATTTAAAAAGACAGTTAATCGCATGTCTCAAGCTTGGCCATATCTGTCACTAAAAATTATGCCTAAACACTTTTAGTTAGTTCTAGAAACCAGTCGTTCAAGGCTTGAGCTCATCGGAGCACGTTAGGGCCATCTGGTAGAGCAAATCGTTGGACACCGATTCCTTATTCCTGCTGGATATCCGGCTCAACGAGCAGGGTGAGCAATGTTAAGGATTCCTGCCATCCGAGGTAGCACATCTCGACAGGAATAACGTCCGGGATGCCTTCCTGAACGATGTTCAAGTCGGTACCGCAAGAAACAGGTTTAAGGGAAATTGTGACTAGCATGGCACCAGGAAGATTTGGGTCATCAAATTTGTCGGTGTAACGAAGAAATTCATTGGGAACCAATTCAAGATATTCACCGCCAAACGAATGGCTCTCCTGTGTTGTGAAGTTGGTAAAGGACATTTTAAAAGTTCCACCAACTTTTGGTTCCATATGATGAACCGTGCATGTGAAGCCATATGGAGCAATCCATTTCGCGATAGCGTCAGGAGCAACAAATGCCCGATACACACGCTCCGGTGGTGCTTTGAATACACGGTGAAAACGAACTGTGCCGGGCATAACGTCTTCTCCTGGTTTTTTTTGAAAAGGATGGCCTTACTCACGAACTATCTTTACGCCGTACCCTCTACTAGGGGTGCCCAACAATTATTTATATGGCAGATCATTTGCCCGGACTTGTTTTGATAAGATAATACAGGCAGGAAAAATTTCGCCTAATGGGCTGATAAAACAAATATTATCCAATATTTCCATGGTGGACAAGCCTGATAACTCAACTCATCCCCATGAGACATAAAAGCTGGCAGCTATGTGCTCAAGAGCGGTCATTGGGGCTAATGCCGAGATAGACAAACTTCGACCCATTGCGGACATCCATGTAAATCATCGATATTGCGTTACTCGTTATTGCTGGATCACTCTTCGCAGCAGCTCGATTGATGCCTCGACCTCTACTTTTCGAACAGCGACGCTTTCAATATTACACCCAATGGGAATGTTTCTTTCTGCAGCAAAAGTTTGTATTTCACGAAAACTCTGTTCTGAAAAATCGACGGATTTTTTCAGAATGTCTTCCGAATGAATGAGTTCATTCTCCAGCCAGCGGGGGATACTGACGCCCAACCATTTCATAAATTGCAATGTCTTTACCGAACCACAGGGGGTCAGGGTAAAGATGATCGGTGCAAGCGGAATATTATTTTCCTTGCCGTAATAGTAATAGTCGGAAAGAAAATTTTTGGAGGCATTGACATCGTATATTCCCTGGGAAATAAAAAATGAACAACCTTGGGCGATCTTGTTAAAGACTCTGAGATGTTCGTCTCCCTTTAACAGATGACGCTCCGGAATGGTGACGCCGCCGATCAATAATTTGTTACGGATTTGTGATTTCAATTTGTATGCATCACTGATGGGCATGGTCACTTCCTGATCCCTTGAGGCGGCGCCGACGAAAACTGTGGCATTGTCCGTGCTGGAGGCCTGGGTCAGGAATGCAGTTAGCTCGTCCTTCGAATACTTGCCCACTGCGCGGTAGATGATCTTGGGGACGCTAAGTTCCTTGAGGTGGTCTCTGCTATACTCGAAGGAATCCAGTGTCGCCATGAAGGGAAACGGGCGCTCCTCATCGGTGCGGGACTTTTCATCCTGAATATCGTATAACACCAGCCCGTCGATTTTCAGTGGCTTCAGGCGTTCGATCTGTTTCGTCGCGATCTCACGAACATTGTCTTCCCCGGTGCCTTTTTTTGGCGGAACGATACCGTAAAGGACGATCCCGTTTTCGCGATTACGTATTTTTTTAGTCAGCATGGTCGTGCACTGCGTCCAATTTAGTACTACTCTATGAGGGGCTATCTGCATCATACGTCAGTGCATTGCCGGGTGTAAATCCTGGGTTATCGGGAGCTTGACCTCCGGTGCCGGTGGGCCTGTAGCCCAGCGAACTGTGCGGCTGGATCGTGTTGTAGTGTCGTACCCACTGGTCCACCATCAACGCTTCGAGACCCGGGCACAAGCTGAATCGGCCATTCGGGAACACATCAAGATTTTTTATAACCACCAACGCCGGTATTCGCGGATTAGTTATCTGGCTCCCACTGTGTTCGCACAATCTTTTACACGGTTGGCCGCTTAAAACGGGACTGTCCACTATTGTCAGGCTACCTCATATTTCCGGACAAACTCAGACATGGCCTCGTGTGACATGCGGAAAATTTGCCAAAAGGGGTCTTTCCGCCAGATAATCACCATGACTATTCGGTAGTGCATTGTTTCTTGAACGAATGTTTCTTGAACGAATCACTGAACGACTATCGTATTGAGAGCACACATGGACCACCATGAAAGCTGGTATCGTGCGGTTTTTGAACACAGCATGGAGGCTGTGTTATTTACCGCTCCAGACGGGCTTATCTTTGCAGCCAATCCCGCCGCGTGTCATTTATTTGGGCGTACCGAAGAAGAACTATGCAAAGTGGGACGACCAGGTTTAATAGATGCCTGCTCTCCACATCTAACTAACTTCCTTGCAGAGCGCGCTCGTAATGGTCAAGCTCGAGCCGAGCTTATTTTTATACGCGGAGATGGTTCCCGGTTTCCTGGAGAAGCCAGTTCGGAACAGTTTGTCAATGACCAACAAGAAATCAGAACCATCCTGATCGTCCGCGATCTTACCGAGCACAAAAAATCAGAACGATTACTTGCGGAAAGTGAAGAGCAGTATCGCTTATTGGTTGCGGCGATGGAAGAAGGTGTGACATTACAGGACGAGAACTCGGCAATCATCGCCTTCAATAAGAGTGCCGAACGGATATTGGGTCTAACCGCGGATCAACTAAAGGGTAAAACCTCTTTTGACCCGAACTGGTACCCGATTCACGAAGATGGTTCACCCTTCCCTGGTGAAACGCATCCGGTCGTGGATACCCTAAGAACTGGGTTGCCTCATTCCAATGTCATTATGGGCATCCACAAGCCGGACGGACAATTGACCTGGATTTCGATCAACGTCCAGCCTATCTTCAAGGAGGGAAAGGCAACTCCCTACCGTGTAGTCGCAACGATGCACGATATCACCGAAAACAAACTTGCAAATGAACGTATTGAAAGGCTGGCACACTTTGATCAACTCACCGGCCTACCCAATCGTACCTTGTTGAACGACCGATTCAGATACGCTCTCAGTTTGGCGCAACGGAATGATGAGAGCTTGGCTGTGATGTTTATTGACCTTGATCACTTCAAGGATATCAATGACAGTTTAGGACATAACATCGGTGATCAAGTCCTAATGGAAGTAGCAAGACGTCTCAAGGCAAGCCTACGCGAAGAAGACACGCTATCTCGGCAAGGAGGGGATGAATATATTTTAATTCTGCCGGACTGTGATGCAGATGGCGCAGCGCTGGTGGCATCCAAGTTAATCGAAGTCGTCGCACAGCCTTGCCAAATTGAACAACATGAATTGATTGTTACGCCATCTGTCGGCATTACCCTATATCCCCACGACGGGGAAACTCTGGAATTGCTGTCCAAGCATGCCGACTCAGCCATGTACCGTGCCAAAAATGAGGGGCGCAATGGCTTCAGGTTCTATACTTCGGAGATGCAGGCACATCCGGCTCGCAACCTGCAGTTGGCAAATATGTTGCGGTACGCGCTGGAACGCCACCAATTACAACTGCACTACCAACCGCAATTGTCTTTACAAGACGGGCACATCGTTGGAGTCGAGGCATTACTGCGGCGGGAACATCCTGAGATGGGCATGGTCTCTCCTGCAGAATTCATACCGATCGCGGAGAGTACCGGCCAGATTATCCAGATTGGTGAATGGGTGTTGCGCACCGCAGCTAGGCAATTAAAAGACTGGATGGATAGCGGCATGCCGCCAATGATAATGGCAGTGAATCTGTCGGCTGTGCAATTCCGCCAGAATAATTTTCCGGAACTGGTCAATCATATTCTGGATGAAGAGAGATTACCGCATCACTTTCTGGAACTGGAATTGACCGAGGCAACTGCCATGGATAACCCCAAGGCAGCCATTAACGTGATTGATAAACTGCATGAACGCGGTATTCGCATGTCCATTGATGATTTTGGCACTGGCTACTCCAGTTTGAGTTATCTGAAACAATTCAATGTGTATAAGCTCAAGATCGACCAGTCATTTGTACGCGACATTACCGATGACCCAGAAGACAGAGCCATCGTGACCGCCATCATAAACATGGCCAGCAGCCTCGGCTTGCAAACGATAGCCGAAGGAGTCGAAACCGCAAGCCAACTGAATTTCCTGCGTTTGAAAGGATGCAATGAAGTACAGGGTTACTACTTCAGCAAGCCACTGACAGCGATGCTGTTCAAGGCCTTCGTCGCAAGAAACAAGGATGCCCGGGCAGCTTTCTAGAACTGCGCAGTGCCTTCATATCGGTTCATGTTGTCTGATATGAAAAACGTCACCTCAGGGGGGATAGAAGCGGTCAAAAGCCTGGTATACCCAAATGACCGCTTACGAGGAATCTAATTTATGTATCGTCAGCACCGCGCCCAAAGTGCCGTGTCGTCTACGCCTAGCTCAGCCGACGTCGGCTGGAGCGACGCGTTATAGTTTACTTCAATATTAGAGTTAATGTGAAAAATAGAAAAGCGGTCAACATACTTAGTGTTTGCCATTTGACCAGCCCCCAAGTTGAAACCCCAAGATCTGAAGCCTTTTGTCTCAATTCGTTAAACTTACAATAGAATTCTTCCTTATTTTTAATGTCTCCTTTTTTTATTTCGTAATTTTGGTAATTCCATATCACTGCAAATAAAACAAGTAATGACCGTCCAAAGCAAGACTTTAAAATATTTTCTTCATTAATTGATATCGAGTTATCCTCCGCTCTTATTCTTGTTAATAGAATATTTGAAGTTATGCGTAAATCATAAAGCCTTGAAAGCGAAAGAATGAGGCCGGCAACTACAGATAAGACAGCAAACGCGATACCCATAAAGAAAAATACGGTTAACCAGTCTATTTCTGCGGTAATCCCCCCTGCAAAAAGTTGGGATTAGAAGTAGAATTTTCTTGCTAAGAGGGGGTTCTACATGAAGCAGTCGAAATTTACGGATAGCCAGGTCATTGAAGCACTAAAACGGGTTGAAGGTGGTGTGCCTGTGCCGGAGATTTGCC
>JAGWIG010000111.1 GCA_028873515.1 Pseudomonadota bacterium
TGATCGCCGGAGCCGAAACCGGCAATCACCGCGCCTGTAACGTGAAGATCGCCGGTATGATACCATGTGGCATTACTGGCAATCGTGCCGTCGTTCAGAAGCTTTATGTAAGCCCCAGCCTTATGCACAAGCCAGAATTCACCCACGGGAGCCGGTGGCGGTAGCACGCCGCCTTGTGGGGCATATACGCGGCCTATGATGATGCCGTTATCCGCATCGCCATCATGCGGCACCACCACCACCTGATCGCCGGGGGAAGGCAGGCACACCATGCCCCAGCCATTGCCTATCCACTGCGCTGCAACCGGCATCCAGCCTGAGAGCGTTGCGCTTGGCTGGATTAGTACCCTCGCAGTATGATCGTTCGGGTTGATGCTTTGCACCACACCAATGCGCGGCTGCCCAGCTTGCCGGTCTAGGCTGTTGGCGAGCCACTTGATGCTATTTAGAAATTCTTGCATCAGAACCCCAAGGCCGCAGCGGTCACGCTCTGGCTTCCAAAGCCGAGGCTGGAGATGGACTTGCCCCCACCGGACGCCAGGGAGACTTGTTGAGAAACCGTGTGGTTCCTTGCCGTGACGCTCTCGCAGTAGCCGCGCTTGAAGTGAATAGAGCGTGTAATCGTGTCCGGGTAGTACAGCTGATCGAACGGCGTTCCTGTTTTGCTCAACTGCAAAACACTGCGCGGTGTCAGCGTCATCTCGCCAGGAATGTCGAAACTAATCACACGTTCATGCCGCGAAATATCGGCAAGGCGCTGGTTAGCATAATCGGCGGCCTGAGATGGTGTCATGTTCGGCCGGTAGAAAACGTAATTTTGCGCCGGGCCGGGCGAAGATGAACCGTTGGCTTTCGATGATGCTTTCGCCTGCACCAGCTTCCCTTGGTAGCTGTTCCAGGACTGCACGGTGACGCTTACATCATGAGCAATCGTGGCGGATCGCTTCATTTGTAGGTTTTGCACATTCGATGTCGCCACGCCGTTGACCCGCGACCACCAAACCTGAAAAGGTGCGCCTTGTGCCACTGCTTTTGGCTGGAAATACAGCGAGGTTCCAGCCACAAATACGTCGAAATCTTCCTGCTGCGCCAGGTAAACAAGCAAATCCCAATCTGTAATCGAGTGGGCAAGATCGCCCATGCTCATGCGGGTATGATCGTTTGCGTAAAACTGTCCAATCGGCGTCGTGGTTTTTGTCACAACTGGCGTGAGACCAACCGCGTTCGCCAACAATGTTGCCACTTCGCTGGACGTCTGATTTTGATACGTCGTGGCTGTTTTTTTGTCTATGAGAAGCGCGGTCAAATCTCTGCCGGTCAGCGTCACATAATTATGATCCGGGGCAATTTCGATCTCATCAGCGTTACCAACAATCATGGTTTGAAAGTTGTTGGCATCCAACGCTATATCAATTTCAATACGCAGAGTTGATTGCGAAGCCCACCACGCCATGTTCATCTGGTCGGCATCAGAAAATGAAATCCCCGCCGCCCAGCTTCCCGCCTCGTTCGTGTTGGGAAGCGTCGCATTGGCTTCAATCGGAAACGGGACCGCGATGCCATTTGCTTTCACCCGAAGCCGGGGTGTTTGCACCACCCCTCCCGATGCGGGTGCAACAGATGCACTCATTGCGGAGGTACGCCGCCTGTTGCCTGCGGATCGCGATCAGGGATCACAAGCGCAATCGGTGCGGAGACGTTCAAAAATGGGTCGGTCAAGCCATTCTGAATTGCAATCCGCACCCACTGCGTTGCATCACCAAGGTATTGTGCCGCTATCTGATACAGGTTTCCACCATTTACGGTAACGGTCTGCATCACGCGCTCGCTTTGCTAAGATTAACCATAGACCGGGAAACGTAGCCTAGCGCCTGCGTGGCGTTTGCCATGGTTTGCGCGTTGCCGAGAGCCGCATTAAGCGCCGATGCCGCTGTTGATATTTGAGATACACCAAGGATATTACCTGTCGTTTCAGCGGCGGAAGCAACGGAGGCAAGAGAGCCGCTTGAGGTATTTTGCAGGGAAATGAGCGAGGTTTGCGCTGCGTTCAACGAACTTATCGCACCTGTCCACGCGCCGCTGTTCAATCCGAGGGCACCGGCAACATTTACGGCGGTTTGCGCGTTTCCAATCAGCGTCTCGGCACTAGCGGCAACATCAAAACCAAGGGAGTTGTTCAAATCACCGTTAATGCTATCGAGCAGCGAAGGTTGGGCTTGAGCAAATTGCGCGGCGTTATCCTGCAACACCGTCACCATGATGCTGTACGGAATCCAGTTTTGCCGCTCGTACGATGCGGTGAAAGAGCTAACCACCACCTGAAAAGACGACTGACCAAAGGCAAGCTGAATTTCCTGCCCGGACTGGCGGATGCTATCCAAAAGCTGCATCCTTGATTCGGCGCTAGCGCCGGAAAGATACCCGGTCCAGGCTATAGGATCATCATCGCGCCCCATAGCCTGGATGATCCGCTGGCCGCCGGGCATCGTGAAAACCGCCATTGCCTGCTTACCGCCTAGGGGCAGCTTCTCCGGCACCTCAAGCCCCTGGAACTGCACAGGCCCGAGTGTTACGAGGCCGTAGCCACCGAACATCTGGCCTACCGCCTGAATGGCACTCAGGATGCCGCTCATGGCGCTGCCAGTCCGGCGGTGCCTGGGAAAACGGGACGGTTATTCAGGCCCGTAGGGCCGCGCGGATAGCCTTGGTGCATGGCCACTGCGCCTGAGAGGCCGGTTTTAGCGGCGGAGGCGATATCGTGGGAGTTGGTGACGGTTACGGGGGCGCCGGAATCAACCCAGGCTTTAACCGCATTCCAGGCTTCGTGCAGCCCTTGGCCGTTATGTGCTGATGTTGTCTGGGTGACATGGGTTTGGTCTGGAAGAAAAACCCTCGTGCCATGGCCCACGATGGCCCAATGCCCTGCCGGTGCGCCCGCTGGCGCTGGCGTAGCGCCTGGCGTCAAGTCAGTAAGCAACTGGCCTGGGTGAGTGATGTCGTACAGAACGCGCTTGATGCCGTTCTCAAAACCAATCACTGCACCATTGAAGTCCGCAGTCAGCGATTTCCAATTAAATGCCGCCATAGAAACACCGAATCCGGTGACGCCAAGAGCCAAGCCCGCCAGCAGACCACCAGAGCCAACAAGCCCAACGATAGCCGCCGCACCAAACGCTACACCAAGCACGGTAAAGCCAACCGCCAAAGCGCCGAGCATATCGGTTAGCATTTTCGCATATCCAGGATGCGCGCCAACCCACTGCGTGAGGTTGCGGATGCCGCTAGCAAGCTCGTTCAGAGTACTGATCATGACTTGCGCCGGAGACGTGCCGAGCGCTTGCCACAAACTGGTGAACGCGCTGGCAAGGTTGCTTTTCGCCAGCCCGTAATTTGTCGCCATCATCGTGTGGTATTGCTCGGGGCTGAGTGCGGATGCCTGATCGAATTTCTTCATCCCGGCTTCAACCTGCGCTTTATTCGTGAGCGCGAAGGTCAAGGCGCGAAGAGTGGTGGCCGGTAGCGAACCAAGCGCCTGGGCAAGCCCGGCGGCATTCAGTTTATAGCCATGCTTCTGCATGTCCGGCAGAACCGTATCGTAAAACCAACGGATGAGGCCGCCATTACGAGACGTAAGCTCACCCTCGTTTTGTAGGCCTCCCCGCTTGATGGCATAATGGCCAGCCGTGACACTTAGGTTTTTAAGCTGAACGATGCCAAGATGATACAAGGATGCCGCAAGGGCCTTGGAGACGTTACCGCCGATCAAATCCTTGATGGCATAAGCTTCACCGCGGCCACCCGTGCGGCCAAGCCCAAGCATCAACTCCAAATTGTCGCGCAAATAAGCATGTGTATCCATCATGGACGCAGCAGGCCCGGCCATTTTGGTGTAATTCAGCAAGTCCGCAGGCGTCAGCAAGCCGTGCGAAAGGCCAAATGCAGCATTGTAATCGCCAATGGCCGGAGCAAGGCGGGACACGTCAAACTGTCCCTTGGCATTCACGAAAGCTCCCTGGATATCAAGCGCCTTTATGGCTTTGCCGAACTCACTGGCAGTGCCGCCAAAGCCCTGGAATACCGCGTTGCCCTTGAGGAAGGCAGACATCCCCTTGATGGCTTCGCCACTGTCCCGGAACACGCCGCGAAGTTGCTGGAACGCGCCAAGATTGCCCGCAATCGTGGTGTTGCTGATGGCAATGTCGCGGTAGGCTTCGGCTGTCGCCTGCGCCACGTCCCGCTGCTGGCCGGTGAGGCTGAGGATCTGCCCCTGCTGGGTCAGCACCTTCCCGCCAGCGTCAGCAAGGCCCATATATGCCTTACCCAGCGCAAATCCTGTCCCGCCAGCCATGGCCCCCACAACAGCGGCTTGCATCCTGGAAAACGACCCAGTTGTAAGGTCAACCGTCTTTTTTAACCCAAAAACCTCGGCCTGGATGGTCCGCAATCCGGCTGAAATGCCGTTTTTCATTCCAAGCGATACAAAAACCTTGTAAGCGTCCATGGATGAGACATTCCAAACGGATATTAAGCGATGGGTCGCCAGACCTAGCCGCTGATTTTGAGGATGACGGCGCGTCGTTCAGAGTGCGCCGGGAGGCACAACTTCAGAGATTCGCTAAGCCGAATGCCCAGCGCGAAATAATCCGCGGTATCTTGCTTTGGTGGAAAATCGTGAAGGTAGTGGGCTGCGTCACGCTGGTTTACGTAGCGGTAATAACCGTACTGGCGCTGCTCAATCTGATTCACTGATAATCGGAATCGCGCCGTTATAGACCCCACGCCCCATCAGAGCACCGAAAGCGGAGGATCCGATTAGTTCCACAACCTCCGGTGTTTTTCGGTAGAGCGCGCCACCAAGTGCCGAGCGCGGCGGCTGCTTGGATGTGCCAATCTCAAACCAAACCATCTCGTCTTTATCCGAGCCAATTTGCGCTTCGCCGGTCAGGAGGTCGTGATTGACTGTAACCTCAATGCTATCCCGCATATCACCGGAACGCACCCCAGGATCGTTCTCGGTATAGCCAAGGCTGACGCGCTGCGCTTTGGTGCTGTCGGCCAACTCGGCCCATGCGACAAAAGAACCGGCGGCATCCTGGTAGTGGCCCAGCTCAGCCTTTGCTTCACGCTGCACGATTTTACCAGCTTCACGCAAAACAGAGCCGGTAATTGCATCGGATGCGATGATAGCCTTACCGAGTTTTGCGATAAACTCCATAAGGTCCAATTCGCTCATGCGGTTTTTTCCCAGCGTCCAGCACGCCAATTGAATGTATTGCCGTCAAATTGACCCAGCACAACGCAATGGGCCAATTGCTCAACCCAATCCATTTCCATGGCTGTTTCGTAAGGCACACCGTTTTTCACGAGCCATAAGGCGTTCACGAAAAGCGGGTGCCT
>JAGWIG010000271.1 GCA_028873515.1 Pseudomonadota bacterium
GTATAGGCAACGCTGTGCGCTGGATGCAGCGCGCTGCCGGCGTGGCTGATGATGGGGTGATTGGCCCGGCAACGCTGGCAGCGGTGTCGCGCGCTGAGCCCGCAGACCTGGTGCTCGCATTCAACGCCGAGCGCCTGGAATGCAAACTGGTGCGGCAGGCTGTCGCCCTGCACGCGCTGCCAGAAGTCGCGCTCATAAATGGCAATGGCGCCATCTCGCGTGAGGTTGAGAATGTCCACCGCCGGGTACCTGCGTTTTGCAATGCCAAACTTGGTCTCGCCCCCTGGGTCGCTCGCCAAATTTACATAGCCGCCCTCGTTCGACAGCACGCGGTCAATAAAGTCTAAAAATTGCGACATAGCTCAGCCCTCTTTAATCCGTGTCCGAACAATCAGCAACGCGAACCCCAGCACCACACACATGTCCTGAAAAGTGGGCGCTTGAAGCGGAAAAAACGGCGTGATGAAAGCCCCGGCCCCGCCCATGGCCAGCAGCGCCCAGGCAATGGCTTTGAGCCACTCGGTAGCCCGCTCTCTCGGGCGCAGGCCTCGACGGCAGGGCTGCGTGCGCTCCAACTTGTTGAGCGCTTCGGCCAGCACCACCACGCCAGCAATCCAGTGGATGAGCGCGATCACGATGCACCGCCTTGCGCGTCAGTCGGCGGGCCTGCTGGTGGCGTAGGCGTGCCAGACAGCCGGCGAATCGAAAACAGCAGCACCTGCTGCGCGCCGCCGCCCACGGCAAACGCACCGCCCAGGAGCAGCGCTTGCGGCAACTGAGCAACCAACATCGCCAGCGGCGTCAGGTAGCCCGCCGTCAGGCTAGATGCGCAGGCAAACGCCATGCGCCGCAGCGTGGTGCGCAGCAGGTGCTGCCAGGTGTCGCCCGTGCTGGGAACCGTGTTGAGCAGGATGATGGCGACAAGCGAGCCAGCGAACCCGGCAATAAGCAGGTCTGCGCGCAGCCCTAGCGGCACACCGAATGCGGTGATGGCGGTGCTTGTGGCGGCGGCTGCAACCACGGTCGCCACGGCGGTAGAGGTTGG
>JAGWIG010000272.1 GCA_028873515.1 Pseudomonadota bacterium
ATGGAAATTGATTTTAATCCTGAACCTTTTGACCAGAATAAATCAGATGCCACAAAAATCAAATCATTTCGAAGACAACAAGGTGAACTCAAGCATAAAATTGATCTTATCGAAGAAGAAATACAGAAACTTCTTAATCTGCCCTCTTCTGTAGAAAATCGGGAGAATTAAACATGCAGAACATTCCTGACCCCATAGCAGCTTATGACGATTACATGGATCAACTCGATAAAGCAGAAGAACGCACCTTGCTCGTCGAAGAGAGGATGGGCGAATTGCTGAAAATGCCGCTGGAGGATTTTCATTTGCTCGCATGCCACGTGGGACATGACGACACGATAGCGATGGTAATGCAGAGAGTGGCGGAATATCTGGTTGATAAGGAGGATGAAGATGCAAGAGCCTAAACATAGTCTGGCACCATTCAGGGAGAAAACCATGCAAAAACTCATCGAATTTTCATCACTCATCTTGTTCTGCACGTTCTTGTGGGGTGGTAAAGCGCAGGCGCTTCAGTTTCCTTACCCTGGATGGTGCGGAGAAGGTCATCATGTAGCCTGTCATGCTCTCGGCACAGGAGCCACCACCCTCGTTGTCGGACAAGCTACGCAATACTTTACCCATAGCCGAACGGATGGACTGGTTGCAGGCATTATCGCAGGCGTTGCGGTATCGGTTGCACGGGAACAGCAGAAAACGCATTGGGAGGCTTCCAGCGTTCGTGGTGATTTAATGGGAATTCTTGCTGGGAGCCTGTTGAATTTTGAGTGGAGGTTTTAATATGAGTAATAAAAACTTTGGCAATGGGAACACGCTTGGCGATAGGAACACGCTTGGCGACTGGAACACGCTTGGCGATAGGAACAAGTTTGGCAACTGGAACACGCTTGGCGACTGGAACACGCTTGGCGATAGGAACACGCTTGGCGACTGGAACACGCTTGGCGATAGGAACACGCTTGGCGACTGGAACACGCTTGGCTATGGGAACACGCTTGGCAATGGGAACACGCTTGGCTATGGGAACACGCTTGGCAAT
>JAGWIG010000112.1 GCA_028873515.1 Pseudomonadota bacterium
GTATTAACCCTTATGTCCCAAACGGCTTTTCTATTTTTTGTCATAATTTTTTACCTTAATTTGTCGAATATTCTTCAAGAAGCGATTCTAGCTTTTCTATACGCAGCTTTAGTTCTTCTGCCTCTTCTTCGGCTTCTAAACGACACTGTTAGGCATAAATTTCTTTAGTCCAGTGGTTTAAACCGTATTGTTGAGCGACTATCATCAATGCAGTCATTTGAGGATCACTGACAACGCCATCTCTAATCTTGAAAGCGGTTGCTTTAAGTGTCTCTATTAATTCCTTTGAGTTTTCACCGGCAATTTCAAATCGTGCCGCTAGATTATTCGTTAATGTTGTTAATGCAGTGCTCATTTATCTACCTCATTAATTCAAAAATATTCGGAACCTGAACATCAAAAGCAGCCAGCACAAAGCCCCCGGCAAACATGGTTGTTGCAATAACCGCCAAAATCAAACGCCCTCTCCGATATTGCTTTTTCCAATGCTCTTTGAGGGCATGTTCTCGGTTGAATTTTTCAAGGGCTAATCGCTCTGTTACTGTCATAAATCCCCCTTGGATTGAAAACTAACCCCCAGTTTTGAGGGTTAGCTAATGTTGCGCCGGTGGCGACCTTAGATTAATTAATCAAATATGAAAACATGCGTGTTTTAATCCACTTCATAATTCCTCCTTTGTAAAATCTGCGTTAAAAAACAGGGTCTTTCCCCTGAGTCATCTAGTTCTCGGAACTAGCAAGCGGGTGAGAGTGGCACCACACAAATTAATTGAGATAGTGACTGTAACGACTCGAACGTTAATTTCGTCTGCCTAGTCATACTGCATACTTAACATGCAGAACTTGCTACTAGGAATCAGGCAAATCACTATCTCAAAACCCTCTGCAATTCCCCGGCAGAGGGGGCGGTTTAAGGCGACCGGGTATCCCCAATCCTTACCTAATTCGTTTACTTATCAACCATGTCTATCTTTTCCTTTCCCCACGACAAAACTGATTTGATACGATTGCTTATCTCCTTCCTAAACAACATGCCGATAAAAACACCTAAGCCGAAAACAAACAAATCCCAAATTATGAAAAACATATCAATCCTCCAAGGCTGATATAAAAGCGTCAACGAGCGACATCCCTTCCAGTTCGTCAGTTGTTTTTGTGTTTACAATGTCGAATTTGCATTTAAGGCCGTCATCCAGTTCCTTTAAAAATTTTCTGGCTTCTGGATCATTGCCAATTTGCAAAAACAAGATGCCAAAGTCATCGTCATTTCGTAGTGTATTTGAGAATTTCTCTATAACAGTTTTAACGTGCTGTTTATCGTTTGGCTCGCCATCCGTGACAACAACCAAGATAATAGGCTTTGGTAATCTGGATTGGCTGTATCTATCAAAAACAGCTTGTAGCATTCCAGCAGTATCAGTGCCCCCGTTTGGCTCATTCTCGATGAATATCTGTTCAACCTTGGCAGGTGTGACGTTATCGTAAATTTTCAGCGTATTGGCGAACGGTATGACCGTAATACCATCATCATCAAATTCAGCGGCCTTTGTTGCGACTGCAATAGTTACCTCTTTTGCATTTTTCCAGCGTGATTGATTGTGCATCCCCATTGTTGACATTGAACCGCTTTTATCGATAGCGATTATAAAATCATATTTCGTTAAATCTTTAGCCATTTTATTATCCACGTTAAAAAAAATAATGGGGTTACGTTATCCTCTATCCAACTGCTCGCAAAAGCTCCCGTCAGATTCGTAAGAAAGACATGCAGACTGTTTATGCGAGAGGTCGTCTGTACTCTTCTCCCGGCGCTTATTAATAGCCCATGACTTTCGTCAACAGCGATCCGGTTCGGGCTTATGAAACTATTAAACTTCTACAAATTCACCAATATCATTGAGCTTGTACCATGTATCTTCTTTGATTCCGTTTTCCCCAACATACGCCACCGTAATTCGATAGCGGTTTTCAGTATTACTCCATCTAGTAAGAGCTATCACGCAGTTAGCCCCTCCTTTTGCTTTTGCGTTAATTCCAGCGATAGCAATAACAGAGCGCTTGCCGGAAGCATTAATCTGGGCGTTATTTCCTGAGCTACCGATCTTAGCGTATTCTCCTGAGCTACCGATCTGGGCGTTATTTCCTGAGCTACCGATCTGGGCGTTATATCCTGAGCTACCGATCTTAGCGTATTCTCCTGAGCTACCGATCTTAGCGTTATTTCCTGAGCTACCGATCTGGGCGTATTCTCCTGAGCTACCGATCTTAGCGTTATTTCCTGAGCTACCGATCTGGGCGTTATTTCCTGAGCTACCGATCTGGGCGTTATATCCTGAGCTACCGATCTTAGCGTTATTTCCTGAGCTACCGATCTGGGCGTTATATCCTGAGCTACCGATCTGGGCGTTATATCCTGAGCTACCGATCTTAGCGTTATATCCTGAGCTACCGATCTGGGCGTTATTTCCTGAGCTACCGATCTGGGCGTTATATCCTGAGCTACCGATCTTAGCGTTATATCCTGAGCTACCGATCTGGGCGTATTCTCCTGAGCTACCGATCTGGGCGTATTCTCCTGAGCTACCGATCTGGGCGTTATTTCCTATTTCAAATTTATCTTTGCATTGCTCTTGCAACCAAGAAATACATTTTGATATAAACGCAGAAAGCTTTAGCTCTGCTTTAATCGTAATCTCTGACGAAGCAATTTTTGAATCAGCTGAATGTGTTTTTAAATCACCTCCCAGTTCGACCACCGCGAAACGAGAAGCAATATCGTAATAATCAAGAACGTCAAATGGATTTGAGCAGGAATGAAAGCCGTTTTTACAAACAACCACTTCACCATCTATTGTGTAAGTCTTTCCTAGTTCGTACTGGAACCCGCGGCACTTAAAGTTTTCATCAAATCCCTTAAATGCAATTATTTTTTGTTCTTCTTTCATCATTTCACCTTGTAAAAAACCCCGGCCTTTCGACCGGGTAGTTGCCTTTAGAGCCGCTTGGTAAATCGTTTTGTATGGTAGAGGATAGATTACCTATAAACAGAACCGCCGACGCTCAGGTTATCAGGAAGAGATGTTATCTGAGTGCCGCTCAAATCGAGAGAACCGCCGACGCTTAGGTTATCAGGAAGAGATGTTATCTGAGTGCCTCTCAAATCGAGAGAACCGCCGACGCTCAGATTATCAGGAAGAGATGTTATCTGAGTGCCGCTCAAATCGAGAGAACCGCCGACGCTTAGGTTATCAGGAAGAGAGTTTATCCGAGTGCCTCTCAAATCGAGAGAACCGCCGACGCTCAGATTATCAGGAAGAGATGTTATCTGGGTGCCGGTCAAATCGAGAGAACCGCCGACGCTCAGGTTATCAGGAAGAGATGTTATCTGAGTGCCGCTCAAATAGATAGAACCGCCGACGCTCAGATTATCAGGAAGAGAGTTTATCCGGGTGTCTCTCAAATAGATAGAACCGCCGACGCTCAGGTTATCAGGAAGAGATGTTATCTGAGTGCCTCTCAAATCGAGAGAACCGCCGAGGCTCAGATTATCAGGAAGAGATGTTATCTGGGTGCCGGTCAAATCGAGAGAACCGCCGACGCTCAGGTTATCAGGAAGAGATGTTATCTGGGTGCCTCTCAAATCGAGAGAACCGCCGACGCTCAGATTATCAGGAAGAGATGTTATCTGGGTGCCGGTCAAATCGAGAGAACCGCCGACGCTCAGGTTATCAGGAAGAGATGTTATCTGGGTGCCGGTCAAATCGAGAGAACCGCCGACGCTCAGGTTATCAGGAAGAGATGTTATCTGAGTGCCGCTCAAATCGAGAGAAGCAGACAGGTCGTATTTGGTTATGGTTTCTATAACCAGATTATTATTTTCAATATATGTGTTCATCATTTCACCTTGTAAAAAACCCCGGCCTTTCGACCGGGTAGGAGGAGTAGCCCAGCGGTAAATCGTTTTGTTGGTTAAAATAATATAACCAAAAGTAATTAATTGCAATTACTATTGGTAATTTTTTTGCAAAAAATAATTCTAAAAACTCAAAATATTGAATTAAAAAGTATTTTATGGGAGATAAAAAACAAAAAAGGATGCAAAGGCCGCAATAAGCGACATCTATTGTCGTCAACAAACTCTTTAAATCTGATAGCAAATCCGAAATTTTCCATTTCATCTGCCTAAAAAATAAATTACTATTAACTATTGACTACGAATTACTATTGGTTATAATGAAATCCATGAACGAAATCCTAAAAATTAGCAAACAGTTTAAAACACAACAGGAATTTGCCGACCATATCGGCATTTCCCAGTCTAGTGTCTCGCAATGGCTTTCTACTAAAAAGCCAAAAAGACCTTCTATTGAGCATACAAAATTATTAGAGAGCCTTTTTAACGTACCTAGAGAAAAAATAAGGCCCGATATTTTCGGCAATTAATTAATCATTTTTTGGTAACTAATCATGCCTGTTGAAAATCCTATTACAGTACGTTTAACCGATGCTCAGCTTGAGTTTTTACATATTCTCGCTGAAAAGGATCAACGAAAAACAGCCGCCGAGGCTCGCGTCTTTATCAATGAATGCCTCGTCGAGTATGGATTCAATGAGTGGCTAAAAGAACGCAACTCAATGTTAAACAAAAAATAACAAAAGTGAAGCCGCTAACAGATGCTATTAGCCTCACATTCGTATTTAACAAGGATTAGCCATGCAAGTCATTATCGATTTATTGCTTGAACATAGAATATTGCTGGTACTCAGCATTATTGCCGGATATAGCGGGGCCATGTGGGCTATATGCAAGGTCTTGGGCGGCAATGATGATGAATGAAAACATGCTGGAAATAAGGCCGATTACATTTAAATCTGCATGTAGTTTTATTAAAGAGCATCACAGGCATAACAAACCGCCGCAGGGCCATAAATTTAGTATCTCTGTATGGAACGGTGACAGCATGGTAGGAGTTGCTACAGCTGGCAGACCTATAGCCAGACATTTTGATGATGGTTTAACTTTAGAAATAAATAGAACCTGCACGGACGGAACAAAGAACGCAAATAGCAAACTTTACGGCGCAGTATGGAAAGCTGCCAAAGCAATGGGTTATCTAAGATGTATTACTTATACGCAACAGTTCGAAAGCGGCGAATCTTTAAGGGCAGTTGGATGGGTAAAGGTTAAGAGCTTACAGGCTCGAAAAAGTTGGTCTGAAAGTAGCGTAAAACTTAGGCATAAAAAAGATCAATTTGGCTCAGGGGGGATTGAAAGAGTTTTATGGGAAATAAGATCGAATTGAATGAAAACATGCG
>JAGWIG010000038.1 GCA_028873515.1 Pseudomonadota bacterium
ATCGACCGGAGGCGCCGGATGCTCGGCAAGGTATGTGAAGACATGGAAGCCTCCCTGATTGAAATGGACGGGGAAGACAGCCATGTGCATCTGCTGGTGGAGTATCCCCCCAGGCTGGCGGTATCAGTGCTGGTGAACAGCCTGAAGGGGGTATCCAGCCGATTGTTGCGCAAGGAGCGGCCAGACCTGAAAAAGCGGTACTGGAAAAACATGCTGTGGTCGCCTTCATATTTTGCCTCTTCGTGCGGCGGTGCGCCGATCAGCATCATTCGCCAGTACATTGAGCAACAGGAAACGCCGATTCAGGAAATACCCAGGAATGCCTCAGGCATCCGCACCTTATATCCCCGCCCTGAACGGCGTGGTTTTACGGCGCAACCGATAAAATGATCCCTAAAGAGCTTCGCTCCATCCGCAAAGCACGGTAGTGCTCCGCCTGTAGCTACGCAGTGGTTCAGGGAAGGGTGAAGCGACACTATCGCCCATCGGGCGATCATTGCGGCCTTTCCTTCTGTTCAATGTATTGCCTGGGCACGGGCACTGGGACCCCACCCGCGTAAGAATGCCCTAACTGCGACTCCATAACAGGAATTTACTCCAGGTGTATTTCTAAGGTGTACTGTCAGGGCCAGGATCAGATGGACAGGATCCGCCTCATCCGTTAAATTCCAGAACATCATCATGAAGCTACCCAATGACCCGATTTACCTCCCTGCTTTTCAAGCAGACGGATTTTTTCAATATGCATGCCCCTATCCATAGCTTTACACATATCATAAATGGTAAGCAGCCCCGCACTCACTGCCATCAATGCCTCCATTTCAACTCCAGTCCGCCCGACTGTCTCGGCAATGACATTCAGGATAACCGCTGAGGAAGATTTATCCAGACTAAAATCAGCATTGATCCTCGTGAGCGAAACAGGATGACAGAGCGGAATGAGTTCACTCGTTCGCTTTGCCCCTTGAATCGCTGCAATTCTCGCGACAGCCAGGACATCCCCTTTACGGACCTGCCCTTCAACGATCCGGTCAAAGGTCGCAGGCTGCATGACGATAATTCCTTGAGCTTCTGCAATCCGGTGGGTTTCTGCCTTCGCTGCGACATCCACCATATGCGCTTCTCCAGATGGATTGAAATGGGTCAATTCAATCATGGTTGCCCTCCATAAATCATGAATCATACCTGTTCGATGGCTTTACGACAAAAATTGACCACATGACAAAGCAGATTCAAAGCAGGTAAGATATGGAATTATGCGCCACCTGATTCTTAGTCTCTGCCTCAGTCTTTGGCTCTGCCAAAGTTATGCTTCATCGCTACCAAATCTGGGAGAGAGTTCTGACGCAGATTTGTCTCCCATCATGCAACAAAGCATCGCCCGCCAGATCGAGATGCAACTTCAATCTGATCCAGGTTATTTTCCTGACTCGGAAATCACGGACTACCTCAACGAGATTGAAGCACGTCTTAGCGCACACTCAACTTCTCCACAAACCCACATCCGGGTATTCGTCATCAAGAGCCCGGTCATCAATGCCGATGCCATGCCTGGTGGATTGATCGGGGTCAATACCGGACTCATTGCAGCAACGGACTCCGAATCCGAACTTGCTGCTGTTCTCGCCCACGAGACCTCCCATATTACCCAGCACCATTTCTCCCGTTCAATTAGCGAAAGTAAAAAAAATACATTCCTGACCTTGGCCGGGATGGCACTTGCCATCTTTGCTTCCCGTTTTAATCCTAACGTGGCAGGTGCTGCAATGACAACGGCTGGCGCGGGCAGCATACAGGCTAAACTGACCGATTCGCGCGAACATGAGGAAGAAGCGGATCGGATCGGCTTCGATACCCTGGTCGCAGCTGGCTTCGATCCACGAGGCATGGCTGAATTCTTCCAGAAACTGCTGAATCTCACAAGACTCAATCAAATCAGTTACCCAGAATATCTGCATGATCACCCGATGACGACCAATCGCATAGCCGAATCTGAAGAACGGGCTGCCCAGTACCCTTACCGGCAATACCCAAGCAGCCTGACCTATTTTCTGGTCAAGGCAAGACTTGCTGCCCTGGAAGGAACCCCTGAGCAAGCCGTGAAATACTTCCTGCAAACACTTGGCAAGGATTCATATGGCTATCCTGTAGCCAATCATTATGGTCTTGCTATCGCCCTTGCCCGTTCCCATCAGTTCAAAGCCGCCCTGCAGCAACTTGATGAAGCACGAAGCATGGCCCAAAGTCCTTTCTTTGAAGCCCTTGGTACCGCCATTCTGGAGGCTGACGGTAAAACACAGGCAGCCTTGGAAAGCTATAACAGGGCATTGAACTCCTGGCCAGAAAACCGGACACTCTTACGTGGAAAAACTTCACTTCTCATTGACACCCGGCATTTCAGGCAAGCCATCACAACAGCTGATTCTGCGCTTGAAGTGTATCCCCATGATGACATTCTCTATAAGCTCAAGGCCCAGGCCTATGAGAAGCTCCATGAAAATGTTTTACAACACAAGGCCCAGGCGGAAGCCTATTACTACGAAGGAAATTTAAGCGCCGCGATTGAACAGCTGCAGATAGCCGAACATTCTGGCCAGGCTGATTATTTCACGCTTGCAGCGATTGATTCCCGCATCAAGCATTTCAAGGAAGAAGATGCTTTCGACAAAACCATCCAGTCCAGCCTCTGAGCATGGCCTCGCTCAGCATGGTTTCAGGATTTCATCGGGGACATCAGGGCCCAGGTTCACTGCAACATAACAACGCATCGCTGCCTGCAGCAGATTCTCCCCACTGATGCAAAGCGAACCGAGGATGCAGGTAACCCTGCCCGCTTCTCCAGGATTCATATCAATTTCCATCCCCATATGCATCAACATTTCAAGTAGCGGTCCACCTTGTGACCAGTTCCTGCTGGGCTGGTACCGCAGAGGCTGATAATGATCAGGATGTGACTTCCGCCATGGGGTATGCACATAACACCCTGCTTCGCTCAAGTGCGCGATTTCAAGATCCTCGGTTCGGGCAACCCAGCCATCCAGCCAGGCGCCACAGAGTTGTCTGACTTCCATCCCTCACATTTTCCCATGTGTGCCATGAAAAAAAAACCCCGGCAAAAAAACCGGGGCAGGGGTGTAGAGCAACGATATGAACAACTTGAGGAAATAAACCTCACCAACCTTCAGCAAAAACTTCAACAAAACTCAGCAAAGGCCTGCCGCAACGCAGGTTCCACCATTGGCCCATGTTACCCCGCCTGATGAAGTTACGCTCGGAGTCAGGGTATACGTATAGTTAGTGGCTGAATCAATAGCTGTTGTAGAGGTTGCGGTAATCGTACCATTGCCACCTGCATCCAGGGTCACACTGGAAAGATAGGTGGTTGGAGCCGGCATGACAGTTGGAACCCCATTGCTTCCGGCCGCGCATCCTGTTACTGCCCCTGTAGCCAGACCCTGCTGCTGGACACATTGCTCAACTGCAAGCTTGAGTGGCGAGGTTGCCTGGACAACTTCGGTAAATTTCGCCTTCTTAACATAATTCTGATAACTCGGAATGGCAATGGCTGCAAGAATGCCAATAATGGCGACAACAATCATCAGTTCTATCAATGTAAAACCCTGTTGAACGTTTTTCATCTTCTATTCCTCGACAGTATTATTTATAGGGTGAACCCTCCAAAGCAACTATCGTGCCAGTTTAAAATATTCACCCTAACAAACAGCCATGGCCACCATGCATTCTTGCGAAACAATTTTTAATGAACGTGTAAATTGACATAAATTGTCAGATTAAGATGAAGAATTGACGGTAAATGTCATTCTTTTCGCCATTATATTTTACGCAAAATACTGAATAAATGTGAGGTTTTAAAGATTTCCATTTTGGGTTGATGTAAAATTCCAACACCTTTTTACTCACTTTGAGAAGAAAGATCCATCAGGACCGAATAAAACGTTAAAGGAATGCTCTGTCTGTCGATAAAGTGCTTTATCCCTGATTATCAGCAATGAAAGCAGCCCAGTCCAATCTATCTCAAAGTAACAGGCAGAGTCAGGCAGCCCACCCTTCCCAAAGGGTCAACCTGTATTACAGGTATCCATGCAGCACCCTGCTAGATAACCTCAAGACAAAAAAAGCATCAAGGCCGGATTGTTACCAGCGTACCATTTGGAACAAGAGACCAAATCTGGCGGATCTGTGCATTGGTCACAGCAATGCATCCTGCCGTCCAGTCTGCCATTTCATGGACTCTTGACCATGTCTGGGGGTAGTTGCCTATGCCGTGAATATAAATATCTCCACCCGGATTGACACCAAGCTTTTCGGATCTGACCTGATCCGTAAGATTAGGATAGGATAACCTCAGTGAAAGGCCATAACTGCTGTTAGGATTTCTGCCATCTATCAGGTATTGTCCTTCCGGAGTCCGCCCATCTCCAGACTCCACCTTGGGTCCCATCGGATTCCAGCCCAAGGCGACATGATAGGAATCGACCAGAGTCTTTCCCGCGTAAAGATACATGGTTCGGATTGATTTAACGATAAGAATGCGGGTAACCATAACAGGTTGGGCCAAGGCACAGTCCATCCACAGAAAAAACATGATAAAACAGAGCAAACGAAGCAAATTTTTCAAGGCCATAGTCCGCGCTTGTTGAATCAGGTACCCTCAGCGGACTAGTTTTCCAGATGAATCTGTTCAAGTCAATCCCGCCTGGCAGTGGCAACATGCTGTCATGATTTTTTTGCAAAAAAACCCCGCCACAGGGGCGGGGAAGAGGGGATAAATACGAATAAAATTCTTGAAGACTCATGCCCGTCTAAAGATCTGGTTACCTCTGATCCTAACAGGCTCACCAATTGAAAATCGCGGAGGGTAATGCCGGATAAAAGTCCGGATTCCCCCTTCATCCATATCGACCTTGATAACGTAGATCACGTGGGTATCCCTGGCTTTCTCAACCTGGTTACCTGCATAGGCACCTCCGACTGCACCAAGGACAGTCATCGCTGTGCGCCCGTTTCCACCGCCAACCTGGTTTCCAAGCACCCCTCCAATTACACTTCCAGCCACCAAACCAACTCCAGAAGTCTGTCCCTGAATACGGCGTGCATAAATATCCCGGATGTGACCGCAAACATGACAGGATTCAGCAACAGCGACTCTAGCATGAGGATCTTGAACCGATCCTGATATTGCAGGGGCTATGCCCTGGGCAGGCTGGGCATAGGCCATTTCTGCTGGCTGGGCTGCAGGCTTTCCAAAAGCTGCCGCCTGGGACTGGGAATGCGCCTCAGGCAAGTAGCCGGTTATTGCAGCAATACCCAAAAGACTCGCTACTGTTACAGCTATACCCGCAATGACCATAATGGGGTAAAGCAATCCTTTTTGTTCCATGATCTGTCTCCACACTCAAACTGAGTTCAGTTCCTGATTTTCAAACCGCCCACAACCTGACTGACTCCATTTACACAGGTCATGGTCTTCAGAAATACCTTCCTTCAGTAAACCTGACTGAAACCGGTTCATTCCATATTCTGTTTCTTTTTAATGCAACATTTGTGCCAAATATATTAATTGTTATTAATCAATATAATATAAACAATATCGCTAGCCTGAAAAAACAGGGCTGTCACTGGATCACGACAAAACTTTTCCAATCCAGCCCCTGCTGGAAAAAAATCGGTCTAATTAATAAATAACTAATTGATTATTTTTATTAAAATTTGTCGCTATGAAGCGACATCTCATGATTCAGCACGATTTTGATCGACTTTATTTAGAAAGATCCCGTGCATGGGGAAGATCCCTGCTGTGACCCGTTACGCGGCCAAGCCCGTAATCCGGAGACTTTCCTCAATAGGAACTGAATATATTTGCTTGAAGATAACCAGGATTGAAACAGGGAAATACTCAGCTCTTTCTGATCTGAGCGGAAAGGAGCAATCTGGAAATCAGGATCTGAAAGCAGGCAGTGCCTTTATTCTTTTTCTAGCTTGAATTGCGCAGGCTCCAACTGATGACGCTGCAAAAGCTTATAGAATTCTGTCCGGTTCCGCTGGGCAATCCGTGCGGCTTGGGTCACATTGCCACCTGTAATCTTAAGGATCTGGGCCAGGTATTCCCGTTCAAAACGACGCCTCGCCTCATCAAAAGAAGCCAGATCCTCGGCCTGCCTGCGAATGGCATCCTGAATCAACCTTATCGGGATGATATCCGTTGTGCACAACGCTACGGCCTGTTCAATCACATTGTATAACTGACGGATATTACCAGGCCAATCAGCCCGTATGATCATTTCCATGGCTTCTGGCGCATAACCGTTCAGATTCTTTTTATACTGCTGACAGAGTAATGACAAAAAATAGGCTGCAAGAATCGGTATATCCTCCCGACGCTCTGCCAAGGCAGGCAAGGAAAGGGTGACCACATTCAAACGATAGAAAAGATCTTCACGAAAATTACCTGCAGCAATTTCTGCTTCAAGATCACGGTGACTGGCTGAGAGTATCCTGACATTAACAGGAATATTCGCTACAGAACCAACCGGTCGCACCTCCTTTTCCTGAAGAACCCGCAATAACTTCACCTGTAATGGCAGAGGCATATCCCCTATTTCATCCAGAAACAAGGTCCCTCCCTCGGCAGTCTGAAAAAGTCCCTTGTAATCCCTTATCGCCCCCGTAAATGAACCCTTGGCATGTCCAAAGAGTTCCGATTCCAGCAGCTGTTCAGGAATGGCGCTGCAGTTTACCCCGACAAAAGAAGCCTTGGATCGTGGACCAGCCTGATGGATGGCCCTGGCTAACAGTTCCTTGCCCGTTCCAGATTCTCCATGAATGAACACACTGGCATCACCTTGAGCCACCAGCCAGGCCTTTTCGAGGACTGCCTCCATAATCGGGCTACGGCTCAGGATTTCCTGGCGCCAGAGTGCATCCCTGCCTTTCATGGATCCTGCGGAAAGGCGTAATGCCCTGGCAACTTCTTCTTTCAGGATATCACTATCAAACGGTTTGGCGAGATACCCGAAAACCCCCTGACGGGTTGCTGCCACAGCATCCGGAATACTGCCATGTGCCGTAAGGAGAATAACGGGCAATCCTGGAAACGAGCGTTTAACCTCCTGAAAAAGCTCCATGCCATCCATTCCACCCATACGGTAATCGGTAATGATAAGATCAGGGCATTGTGCCGCAAGATGCCCAAGCGCCTTTTCTGCACTTTCCACCGCTTCGACAATATAACCCATTGCTGACAGGCGTATGGTCAGGAGTCGGCGCAAATCGGCATCATCGTCGACCACCAGAATCCGGCTACCAGATAGAGGATCACTCAACGGTTAGGCTCCATGAGATTGATTTCAAGGTTCTTGAGTGCATTAAGCTTGCCTTCCAAAACGGCATTGCGTCTTTGCTCGTCACGCCATTTATTCGTTGCGTCCATGATTGATCCGGCATAATCATAAAGCATGTCGGCAAGGTTGCCCATTTCATCCCGGGAATCTTCCTGCTTTACGGGCTTGAGCACAATTCTGGCTTTGGCAGGACCGGCTCCTGCCGGCATGAGATCCAGCATGGCAAGTTCAATCCGGGCCGCATCACTAGGCCTGTGTGCAACCAATGCACTCATGTAAGCCGCTTCCCTGGCAAAAGCCGGGCCATTCAAAGCATGGGCATATCGATAATAGTCCAGTACCGCATGAACAGAATCTGAACTTGCCGGCCGCTGGATACCAGGAGGTTCATGAACCTGGTTTCCCACAGGCAAGACCGGCCAGGTGCTGCAGCCTGCCAGAATCAACGTAATCAGTGCTACTACCCAGGACATTCTTTTTTTTACTTTTCTGGTTGAGGTTTCGGAAAAGAAACCCGGAAATGGGCACCATGTGGAATACAGTCAAACACTTCAATTCTACCACGATGAGCCATCACATATTCACGTACCAGTGAAAGCCCAAGCCCCGTGCCCTGTACATGGGTATGAGGCTGCACTCTTCCCTGATAAAAAGGATCAAAAACCTTTTCCTTCTCATCATCAGCAATGCCTGGTCCTTCATCAATCATGTCCATTACCATTTCCGTTTCGGTTTCATAGAGCTTAATCCTGACAGTTCCACCATGTGGTGAAAAACGGATTGAATTCAACAGCAGGTTCTCGATTATCGTGGCAAACTTCACACCATCAGCCTCAAAAACCACTGATTCCAGTTCAAGATCCAGTTTAACTTCATTTTGCCTGGACAGGATAGACTGTTCTTCAACAACACCTCTTACAACCTCATCAAGAGGAACAGGCTTGAAATCAATTACGACATGACTATTCCGTAACCCGCTGTAATTCAATAAATTTTCAATCAAAGTCTGTAGTTTTTGAACATTTTGGGTCAGAATATGAGTCACTTCTTGTTGCTCGACAGTCAGGGGGCCAACAATTTCTTCAGCCAGCAGATAGGCACTTTCACGAACCGTTGCAAGAGGTGTTTTCAGCTCATGTGATACATGACGCAAGAACAGGAGCTTCTGATCTTCCAGCGCCACAAGACGTTCGCGCATATTTTCAAGATACCGGCCAAGGTGGCGGATATCTTCAGGCCCGTCCACGCTGACTGGCTCAAGAAGCTCACCACGCCCCATACGACGGATTTCCCGTTCGAGTTGACTGATAGGACGGGCAATCAGTACGATAAACCCGGTAACCAGGGCTAACGCTACCGGAACCAGGGCGAGCAGCTGCCAAAGCAGGATATGCCGGTAACCCGTCGAAGTCGTCTGCATCTGGTTCACATCCTGTTCAACCAGAACATTACCCTGTCTCATCAGGGTCTCGGCATCCTCCAGCAATGGGGAAAAATTTCCAACGATCTTTTCAAGCTTGGCCACACTCACATCCGGCTGCAACGCAGTCGCTGAAATCAGGTCATCATAGTTCTTCATGGATTCAATCAGCTGACGCCTGTCAGGTGTCAATGGCAACGCATCAAGTTCACTTGAATTCTGCAAAAAACTTTTATGCGCCAGAATATAGGTATCAAGCAGGCTTGTATCCCCGATGATGATAGCCTGTCGTACTGAACGCTCCATTGCCGTGACATCATCTACCAGCATCCTGCTTGAATGGGCATTCAGGGCGGCCTGATATACCGCCTGCCCGCTCTGGTTAACCAGCTTGTCTATGGAAAGCACACTGTTAATGAGCGCAAAAATAAGCGGGGCTGCCACCAGGAAGAAAGCAATGATGAGCAGTTTGAAAAATGTGCTTGGATAATAAGCAGACGATTTCAACAAAAATTTACCTGATTGACCTTTCATGCTTTAAATTGGTCAATCCAGTCAGTAAGCGCATGATATTCAAGCGGCGGACTGAAGAAGAAACCCTGCGCGAGATCACAACCCTGATGACGAAGAAAATCAAGATGCTCCTGAGTTTCCACTCCTTCTGCTATGACCTCAAGTTTCAGGCTATGGCCCATGGCAATGATTGCTGAAGTAATGGCGGCATCATTCGGATCGACTGAAACATCACGAATAAACGACTGATCAATCTTGAGCGTTTCAATGGGAAACTGTTTAAGATAGCTTAGACTGGAATAGCCTGTACCAAAATCGTCAATAGAAATACTGACACCCATCTGCTTCAGTTCATTCAGTACTGAACCTGTATGCCGGATATCCTCCATGAGAAAACTTTCCGTAATCTCGACATCAAGGCAGGCCGCAACCAACCTGGTTCGCTCAAGGATCTGGCGGATATTCTCCAGCAACTTCTTGTGTCTAAACTGCCGTGCAGAAAGATTCACCGCCACACGCAAGGGATAGGCATAATTTTTCTGGAGCTGGCTCATCTGGCTGCATGCCGTTTCAAGAACCCATTCTCCAATCGACACGATAAGCCCGGTATCCTCGGCAAGGCGAACAAACTGATCCGGAAAACGTAAGGCGCCATGAGAAGGTTTCCAACGAAGCAGGGCTTCAAATCCTATGACCCTGTTTTGACGTAAATCGACCTGCGGCTGATAATACAAAACAAGTTCATCACGCTGAATGGCTCTACGCAGTTCACTTTCAAGAGACATGCGCTTTTCTGCCTGGACATTGAGATCCGATGAATAAAACTGGAAATTGTTCCGACCCTGCCCTTTTGCATGATACATCGCGATATCTGCAGTCTTGAGCATGTTTTCATTATCCTGTGCATCATCAGGATAAAAGGTGATGCCAACTGAAGCAGACAAAACGATTTCATGGGTGTTAAGTTTGAAAGGCTGGGACAGGGCAGTCAGAATGGTATTCGCAGCATCCGCAATTCGCTCTTTTTCATGAACATTTTCCATGATTACCGTAAATTCGTCCCCGCCGAGCCGGGCAACGGTATCAGTATCGCGGACACAGCTTGTCAACAGGCCAGCCATATGGCGGATTGCAGCGTCGCCTGCGGCATGTCCCAGGGTATCGTTGATTTGCTTGAAATTGTCAATATCCAGAAACAGAAGGGCTATAGACTGTGAATTACGGTTAGTACGATTGATGGCCTGTGTCAACCTGTCCATAAAAAGATTGCGATTAGGCAAACCCGTCAATGGGTCATACTGTGCAAGCCAGGCCAGTCGCTTTTCTGTTTTTTTTCGCTCAGTCATGTCCTTGGCAATACCATAAACCCCGACAATACGTCCTTGCACTATAATCGGAAGATTAATCACATTAAGCTCAACCTGATGCCCCAGTTTATGACGGATAGAAATTTCAAAATTCTGGGGCCGGCCCCGGGCAGCAAGCTGATAATGACGTCGTGCCCTCGCTTTATGCCGATTGACCACGAGAGACAGAAATGACATTTCCAGAAGTTCAGTCTCGATATACCCCGAGGTTTGGGTACAGGCCTTGTTGGCAGAAAGAAAAATCCCGCTTAAATCGAAAGAAAATACCGCGTCGGAATTATGCTCAAACAAAGACTTGTAACGCTGGTTGCTTTCAGCAAGCGCCAGGATGGTTTCAACCTGTGATGTAATATCCTGGATTAATGCAATTGCAGCCCGTCTACCCTCAAACTGGATAGGCATAATCACCGCATTGGCATAAAGAAAATTCCCATCGCGTTTCTGATGACGGTATATATTTCCCTGGGATATCTGTACGGCAGCGACCAGATCATCCTGTCCTCCTGGAAAATGGATAGAAGACTGAATTTCACTCAGGCCCATGGAAAGAAACTCTGATCGCGAATAACCATACTGGCACAAAGCAGCCTGATTCACCTCAATAAAAGCCTGAGTCTCCTGATCATAAACCCACATGGGTAAAGGATGGGCAGCAAAAAGCGAAGGATGCCAATCACTTCGAATATCAATCGGTGCATCAATTATCATGGAGATTCTTCTGACCCCTTAAAATCATTCCTCAAACTACAAAACGTTCACCAATCCTGCCAGTGACGATTTTTACTATGAATTGTTATGCCCTGAACAATACCTTGTCCCCAGCAATTTAGGGGGCTATGGATATCGCTTTTCCCCGATCCCTGTCGCAAACGGGACATCCTGTCCAGCCTCTCTCACCTTTTTTTGTAACCCGATTCAATAACGAGGCAAAACCATGGTTCGGCATTCGACTTCGGTACTGAAATCAAAATTCCAGTTACAGTGCATGAATGTCCATTTAGGTAACAAGAGCGGAACATGCTGAACAGCGTCAATGGCTCGAGCCACACCTGAAGCTACCCAGAACAGCAGGATCAGCGCCAGCAGAGCCAAAAGAATAAAACGGAAGAATTCAGCCGCATGCCTTGGGCGGCCTGAAAGCATGGAATGCATCATGATGCACCTCCTTCCCGACCTTACTCATTTTAGATGAATATCCAAAAAAACCTTATTGTGCAGCATATGCTTCCCTCTTCTAATTGACAACACCTGCCAGTCTAAGACAGGAAACGGCAGGCTATAATACTCTATCGGAAACAGGAAAAACCAGACTGGCCAGGAATCAATTCTTCTATCGAATATCGAGCGCAGCCTGAAATCCTGATTACCCAATCTGGCAAATTGCTTTAAGATTAGGAATAAATAGCTTTCTTTGCAATACAGACAATTTCAAGGAGGAACCATGGCCATGCCCAAGCTGCAACTGATCTTGCTTTATTCCTCATTCCTGGCCTTTTCAGCGGGCCCGGCTTTTGGATGGAGCCTTCTGGGCCAGAATGCAACCCAAATCAGGGAAACCGGGAGACTGCAGGAAGTAGCAGTCATCCATCACAAGAATCCTGACTGGTCTGTGAACCAGAACGGAACGCAGTCTCCTGGTCAAAACGGGGATTGGATACAGACTCAGAACACAACCAGTGAACAAGGCATTAGCCATTCCCGGACCATAGAAAATCAGGATGCCCAGAAAACCAAATCCTCTTCACAGCAATGGTGATCTACCTGCTTAAACCCTCCCTGCCCCACCCAGATTACGACATTCGGCTTCTCACTGGTATTTGCCTTACCCGTCTCCAGTTATCAATTCATCTCAAAATCAAGACCATTTGACCAGTCAAGGCAAATACTTTAAGATGCACTATAAATACATCTTAAAGTTTGGCAAGTCACCTCAGTAACACGAATACCAGGAAAACGGATCATGCGCATGGACTCAATCACAGACTTTATGGACAAGGATCACCGAATCATCGATGCATTGTGGAAAAACGCCCACGATGCTGCAAACAACCAGGCCTGGCTACTGGCCCAGGATATGTTAACCATTTTTACCCAGGCTCTCCTGCTACATATCGATGCGGAAGAAGATATCCTGTTCCCCGCTATTGAAGAAAAGCAGGGATGGGAAGAAGGGCCAACCTCATTCATGCGCCATGAGCACAAACAAATCCGTTACCAATTGCAGCAGCTTGAAAAACTGGCTGATACGGGTGAATACCATGAATTCCTGAAAGTTGGCGATCTGTTGACAGCTTTACTGGCATTACATAATTCCAAGGAAGAAAAAGTGCTCTACCCGCTTTGTGATCAGGTCATGGGCATAGAGCATCAGGAAGTGCTTGACCTGATTAAGGGCAGGATTGGCAAGGATGCCCACACCCATACAGGGCAGAAAATTGAGACAGGATCCTGACTGCGTTCATACGATAAAAAGACCGGCCTGCCTTCAGATGGCTACGGATGAGACTAACTCCCTCATTTCCATGCCGCCTGCGGAACCGGTGAATCAAAATAGCATAGATGAACAGTGTTGATTTTTTCATGCCTAAAGCCGGTTAAAGTTGAAGACAAATGAATCAAGAGTGAATAATCGAGCCCTTAACAAACTGATGCCTTCCTTTAATGAGCCCCTGGAAATGATCAGGGCCTGTCATGATCGAATCAGGATTCATTGTCATTCACTAGAAAGACTAGGCACTTATCTGGAATTCATTGGTTGCAATGAATCTGCGCAGCGCGCCTCAGGTGATATCATCCGTTTTTTTGATATTGCTGTGCGCCATCATTTTGCGGATGAGGAGCAAAGCCTTTTGCCAGTATTACTTGAAATTGGTAAAAAGGCCCGGGTCCCCCTGGACAAGGCCATGGGCGCGCTCCAATCTGACCACCTTGAACTGAATCAAACCTGGTCAGGACTTCGGGCCAATTTACAAAAAATCAGCACAGGTCAATTCATGCACCTTGATTTTCTGGAAATAAGTCATTTAAACAAAAAATACCACGATTGCCTCATTCAGGAAGAAACCCGGATATTGCCATTTGCACAGCACTATCTGCATAGACGGCAATTAGATGAATTGAGGGCAGCAATGATCGCACGCCGGGCTATCAGATAGGACAGACATGAAGCGTATTCCGGCTTTGCAGAACCTTTCACGAGAACACCAGCCCGCCCTGGTTCTGGCAGCGCATGCGAAGCGATTCACTATGATGTCAGACCCTGCTCTGTTATTTCAATTCAAGCAGAAGGTTATTGACCAGTTTCAGGGCAGTATAGAACCGCACTTTCAGCTAGAAGAAAAATACCTGTTACCTGCCCTGGAACAGGTAGGGGAACTTGCTGTAGCGAAACAAACACGGGAAGAACATGAAAACCTGCGCAACATTTATGCAGGAATCTGGCAAGCAGAAGCATCCGTAATTGCAGAATTTGGAAAGCTTTTAGCACAACATATCCGGTTTGAAGAATCTGTCGTATTCGAAATTGCCCAGAGCAGACTGAAAGCGACCCAACTGGACATTATCCGGCGTGCTTCCGTGGACAAGGGCTGAAGAGACAATCCGGACTAAATCAATTGCAGCCACTTCTTCCCATATCCCCAGGTCACCCGGAAAAGCTGCCAGATCACCAGGTAAAACACGCTATCTGCCACCACAGGCTGAGCGCACCCGAACAATTATATTGAGACAGGAAGCCTGGCCATGGGTATTGATTAATCCTGACCCGCCCGCTTAAAGCCTGCAGTCCGGGTAAATGCACACGCATCTCATGAACAGGGAAAATCAGCTCACTTAACCCTCAATGAACATTAAGGTAAAAAAGAAGATTTCTCTAATAACCTCACCAGGATTAATATCTCGGCATGAAACCTCAAACACTTTTAACCTGCTTATGGAAGAATTTCGGTTCTGCCCCCCACCGCATGATGTTTCTTGGTGGAGTTATACAGCTTCTTTTTGCCACCACATGGTGGTTTTATGATTTGATAGCCCGCTATACGGGGTGGTTCCCATTCCAGCCTCCCCTGGTTTCCCCCCCAGCTGTTCATGCCTACTTCATGATCTACGGATTCATGCCTTTTTTCATGTTCGGATTCCTGTTTACAGCTGGCCCCCGATGGTTAAATACACCGGCACCTGCAAGGAACAGGTATATTCCAGTATTCCTGTTCATGATGACAGGTAGCATAATCATGGATCTCGGGGTAGTTGTTTCAATGACCCTGCTCATCACCGGAGCAATTCTTTATGTCTGTGGCTGGATATCCGGACTGATGGTCACGTTCAGTTTCATGTACCACAATGTTCAGGCAGACAGGAGACATCTTTTACCCATCGCACTGTCTCTGGGTTTCGGATTATCAGGCGCGCTTTCCTGGCTACTCTGGCTTAAAACTGGCAATCCGGATTTATTCGATTATTCGCGAATAGCCGGAATCTGGTTATTCCTGCTTCCGGTTTTCATGACCGTTTCTCATCGGATGATACCTTTTTTTTCCCGCAGTGTTTCGGGCCCGGAAGAAACCGTATGGCGTCCCTTCCAGTTATTGTGGCTAATCCTGACGGGTCTGTTCCTCCATGCTTTGCTTGAATGGTACCGGCTACCTGCCCTGCTGTGGCCTGACGATCTTGTTCTGGCCGTTACAGGACTATACATGACCTGGCGCTGGAATTTTTTTCGAAGTTTTCAGGTAAGACTGCTGGCCATGCTGCATATCGGTTTTGCCTGGTTTGGCCTGGGAATGCTCCTTTTTACATTCCAGGACCTGGTCTGGCTGGTTAGACCGGAACAGGCACTGGTTTTTGGATGGGCACCATTACATGCGCTGACGATGGGTTTCTTTCTGTCAACCCTGTTTGCGATGGTCACTCGCGTAAGCCTTGGACATGGGGGGCGACCTTTAATGGCTAGCCGTCTAGTATGGCAGCTCTTTATCCTTTACCAGGCTGCAGTCCTGATAAGGATAATGGCTGATATCATTCCAGACAGCCCCACCGGAGATTTCTATTGCGTTTCCGCAGCAATCGCCCTGCTATGTTTCATCGGCTGGTCCATCCTGTTAATCCCCCTGTATTTCCAGCACCTGGATAACGGATAGACTATTCCAATGGATGCAAAGATGCCTGTACTTACAACATTATTCATGGAAGCGATACCATGCTTTATTACCTGCTTAAAAGCATCCATATAACCAGTGTAATCGTTAGCGGATCGTTATTTACTCTACGCAGTGTCAGGAAAATAAAACAGCAAGAATGGCGACCGGGCAAATGGATGAGAATAATCCCACATGTTATCGATACCTTTTTATTACTGAGCGGAGTAAGCCTGGCCTTGCTGCTAAGACAATACCCTTTCAGGAATGCCTGGCTAACCGCCAAAGTATTCGGACTGGTACTCTATATCCTTGCAGGCAAATTGACCCTGCAGGCTTCTGGATCAAAAAAACTGCGACAGGTCAGCTTCAGCCTTGCAGCTGCTTTATTTCTGTATATTATCGGGGTGGCAATTACACAGAATCCCTGGTCATTTTTTGCACCAATCATAGAATGAATTCATCGCCGCAATCCCGAATTCCCGCCTAACCCGGCTAATCGTGGAAACCAGCCTCGCTGACGGAAAGAACTATTCAAACCCTGTCTCTGGTTTTCGTTAGGCAACTTCTTCTTTCACTCCAGTTTCTTCTTGCAAATTTAAATCTTTAACATGTATAATTAATACATGTTTTAAACTGTTTTATGTAACAATTTATATTAATTAACTGTTTAATAATTATTAATTATTAGCTAACAGGTATTTAAAATATTTTTATATGTAGTATTTTAATCAGGGCAGGCAGGCTATTACATGATTAAGGCTTATGGAAGGATCCATCCTGGCTACATTCTGGTATCGAGAAGCAATCCTGTATTAGCCTGCCGTTCACCATTCAACATCCTTGTTGAAACACCCCGGATTTTCAGCGGGATTCCAACAGGAATTACATGCCCACTCCAGACCCGTCTCATACAGCGAGTAACCCAATCATGCTTTTAAGTGCAAGGTTATCCCGGTGGAGCATGGCTTATTTTGCTTGTGCCATAACTAATTTTATCCTTGCAACCTTGCTGATGGCTTCAGGCTGTACTTACCCGGCAATTCCTGTTGGTTCCCCATTGAATCTCATTGCCGTTCATCTCATAACCGTTGGTTGGCTAACCCTGCTCATGTTTGGTGCCCTGTCGCAATTTGTTCCTGTCATTACCAATAAACCCCTGCCCAGCCAGTCCTTGATGCTGGCTGGGCTTTGTTTGCTTGAAACAGGATTACTAGGGATGATAGCCGGCTTTTGGGCATTGAACGGCACTTTGCCCCTGTCCCTGCGGATTCTGCTTCCTTGTGGAGGGGCCCTGGTTGTTCTTGGTGTCCTGGCTGATATCGCGGTCATCTCCATCCCCCTTCTTCGCACGCGCCCCTTTACGCTCCCAGGCAAGTTGGTCATCACTGCTTTGGGGTATCTTATCGTGACCGTGTCACTTGGGCTATGTTTTGCTCTAGGCCTGGGTGTAAATCATGTCGCCTCCCCCCTGATGGTGTTGCTTGGAGAAGGCCTGTCTTTGCATATCGTTGCAGGACTTGGTGGCTGGTTCCTGCTTACTGCCATCGGTGTGGGATACAAGCTTTTGCCCATGTTCATGCTAGCACCGGAAGAACGAGGCCATTTAGGCGAAAGCCTCTTCATGCTGATTGCTGGTGGCATATTTCTTTACTGGATCGCTCACTTTATAAGCCTGTGGTATCCAGAACATTCCTTGAAAATAGCCTGGATAACAGGAATGGGGATGGCTGTATTTGGCACCGCTCTCTACTTCATGGATATCGTGAAACTCTATCGCACCCGACTACGCAAGACCCTTGAATTGAATAGCCGTGCTGCTGCAGGAGCACTGTTCATGATGGCTCTGGCAATTGTATTGACTGTGACTGCTTTGATGTTCAGCAAAAAAGCCCTTCCCGCCGGACTTTTTCTGTTGCTGATCGGGTATCTGTCCGGTTTAGGCTTGAGTCAGCTATACAAAATCGTGCCCTTCCTGACCTGGCTGGAACTTTTTGGCAGCAAACTGGGTCAAGGCCCAGTTCCCCGCGTACAGGATCTGGTTCTAGAAACTCGTGCCGCACCCTGGTTCATATTCTATTTCATTGCCGTAACGGGTAGTGCAGTTGCCATGTTACTGAACCTTTCCTTTATTTTCCAGTTGACTGCCTCTGCCCAGCTTGTTGCCTTACTGGCCATAACCCTGGAACTCTGGCGAGCCAGACATCCTCGGAACAGTTCGCCCGAACGCGTTTCAGCCACACCTTTTATCCTACACAAGGAGGAGACAAAACATGGATCCCGTTGAACACCTGGTTACACTTGATGTTCGCGAAGAACTTCGTTCCGGTGGAGAACCCCTACCCCGTATTCTCAATACGGTTGCCGCGCTTTCTCCAGGACAAGGCCTTCGGTTACTGGCCACTTTCGAACCCAAACCCCTTTATGCCGTACTTGGACAGCGTGGATTCAGCCATCAGTCCCAACCCTTAGGTGAAGGGGACTGGGAAGTCATCTTTTCTCCACCGGCAGTTCCTAAAGAAACCCCGGACACCTCAAACCCGATTCAACCAGAATCAACCTCCTTGCCTTCTTTCGATAGCTGGCCCAAAGCAGCAGTATTTCTGGACAATCGCAACCTTCTCCCCCCTGACCCCCTGATGCGTATCCTGGAAGCACTTCAGCAAATGCAAAAAGGAAATGTACTGGAAACCCTGCTGGATCGGGATCCGGTTCTGCTCTATCGGGAACTGGAATCGCGAGGAGACGTATGGCATATCGATAAAGAAGATCCTGAAGGCGTACGTCTTTGGATCAAAGTGGGGAGTACCCATGAATAATCCCCTGAATGAAACAAATGAGCCCCTGAATGAAACAAATGAGCCCCTGAATGAAGCGCTGAATAACGAAATCATCCAGGCGCTCTATGACGTCATTGATCCAGAATTAGGCTATAACATCATGGATCTCGGCCTGATTTACGAAATATATGCCGGAAAGGGACAGGCCAATATCAATATGAGCATGACTACCCCAGGCTGTCCTGCCCAGGATTATATCGTCTCTGGCGTTTATCAGCGCCTGGAGTCCATTCCCGATTTGAACACGGTAAAAGTTAACGTGGTCTGGGATCCTCCCTGGCATCCAGGTTTAATGAGCCCTAAAGCCAAGATTCACTTTGGAGTCGAGGAATGATGAAACACGAAAATTCCGAATTAACGCAACTCAATCGTCTGTTCATTGAAGCGCTTCTGGCTCTTAAACAGCATGGAGCAACTGAAGAAGCCTGCAGGCTTGCAGCACGTGGCTGGTCAAGCCTGAGACATCATTCTGAACGCGAAGCAGAAAGGCTTAATGGCGCACTCCATGCGCTCACCGCGGAACCTCGACATTCCGCACCCACTTCAACACAAAAAGGAGTCCAAAATGGCTGAAGATTCAATCCTTGACGTACGTCAACTAATCCCTATGGATCGACACCGTATTATTTTCGAGACGTACAATAAGCTTGGTTCCGGAGCTGGATTCATACTGGTCAACGACCACGACCCGAAGCCACTCTATTACCAGTTTGATGCCGAGCACAAAAACGAGTTTACCTGGAAATATCTTGAACAGGGTCCATCAGTCTGGCGTGTGCGTATCGGACGGCCCTGAAGGGAAATGGCGGGAAAAGAAATCTGGGTTTTGCGACCCGAGACCGGTAAGTATTTCCGCTTTTCCCCGCTTCCCTTGAACCCTCATAGACTGGTTAAGCAGGTTTTATGGAGCCTGGTGGACATCAGCCCGGACAGGCCTCGTCCTCGAACGAAATAAAAACCCTGGGATACACGCTAAAACCGGCCAGCTGGTTGAACTTAAGCCATGGCCTGGAACCCGAGTAACTCTTTCCTTGCGAGTAACTCATTCCTTGACGGTGGATATCAATCCCGGATTCAACAGATGATAGGCAGGAAACAATCTGTTGACTGAATCAACAGAAGCTTGATGCAAAGGAAACAAACATGTCGTACAAAAATAATGCGACCTTGACGGTCGAACATGCAACTTCCGAACCTCCAGATCGAATATCTACGGTCCTCAAATGGATATTGCTGTTTATTGTAATATCCACTTTTGCAGCTTTTGGATGGGCCACAGTCAGAACCTATCAGGAGGCTCCGCCCCGGCCAAGTCAGTTTATGAGCCGTTCTGGGCAACTTATCATGACTGGCGAAGACATCATACAGGGCAAGGCTGCTTTCCAGAAAGCTGATTTGATGGATTATGGCAGCCTTTATGGAATGGGTTCCTATTTTGGCGAGGATTACACCGCTAAGTATCTGGTCAGCCTGGGCAAAGCGACAGAACAGGCCCTGGCCCAGCAGATTTATCATAAAGCATACCCTGATCTGCTGCCTGCCGAAAAAATTGAAACCCGCAGACAGATGCGTGCTGAACTGCAGTCGGTAGCACTGCCACATGGTGGGGTTTCGGTTCTACCCAATGCGCTTGCCCAGGCCATGACTGGGCTGCAGGGTAAAATAGTGCACCGCTTGTTAACCAACGATTATGCCAAAGGATGGAGCAGGGCTGACAGCCTGAACTCAGTCAGTGCCAGTCAGGCAGCAGATTTCCTGCTTTATTCTTCACTCACCACTGTTGCTCGTCGACCAGGTGAGAATTATTCCTATACCAACAACTGGCCTTATGAGCCTCTGGTCGGAAATACACCTACGACAGCTACATTCATCTGGACCTGGGTCTCCTTTCTCTGGCTGCTTATGGCCATTGGCTTAACCCTCTTTCTATACAACCGCTATATCGAGACCCATGAGGATGAAGGAGCCAGACATCCGCTGTTCACGGGATTCCCTGCCCTGACAGAAAGCCAGAAAAAAACGGGAAAATACTTTCTCGTTGTGGCAATAGTCTTTCTTTTGCAAATCGCTGCCGGCACAGCCATGGCGCATGATTATGCAGACAGAACAAGTTTTTACGGGATCAACATCAACAGCATATTACCTTTTGCCTTTCTACGTTCCGTACATATTCAGGCACCCATTATCTGGATTGGCCTTGCCTGGATTGGCTCTGCCCTCTTCATCGCTCCAATGATCGGCGGGCAGGAACCCAAAGGACAGGGGAAACTGGTGGATTTACTCTTCTGGGTAACACTTCTGATCGTCGGTGGGGCACTGGGTGGAGATTATCTGGGCATACAGGGGGTAATCAACCAAAACTGGTTCTGGCTCGGCAATCAGGGCCTATCCTATCTGGAGCTCGGAAGAGTCTGGCAGATGGGGTTTTTTGCAGGCCTGGCTTTCTGGAGCTTTCTAGTACTTCGGGCCATGCTGCCTACCCTGAAATCCCTTGGACGCCACATACGGCTGGAACACATCCTGTTCCTGAGCACTGTCAACATTGCCGTACTCTATCTGTTTGGCATGATCCCGATTACCGGAATCAACCATTCGTTCACCATTACTGATTTCTGGCGCTGGTGGGTTGTGCACCTTTGGGTAGAGCAATCCTTCGAACTGTTTACCGTAGCCATTACCGCCTATATCCTGGTGGCACTGGGACTGGTTTCCCGTACCCTGGCTGAGCGCGCCCTGTATTTTGAAGCCATCCTGATTTTTCTGGGCGGGGATCTGGGAACGGGGCACCATCTGTACTGGGCAGGAGGTCCGGGTCTATGGCTGGGGGTAGGCACCATGTTCTCCTTTGTTGAAGTCATTCCCCTCATCCTGCTGATTCTGGAATCACTCGATCAATACCGGAAAATCAAGCTGCAACCTGAGTTCCAGCATCGGCTGGCCTATCTTTTCATTCTCGGCTCAAGCTTCTGGAATTTCATGGGGGCCGGGGTATTCGGGGGAGGAACCCTTAATGCACCCCTCGTGAATTATTATGAACATGGAACATTCCTTACCCTGGCTCATGCCCATACCGCCCTGTTCGGTGCTTTTGGCATGCTGGCCATAGGCCTCATCTACTTCTCCTTACGTTATATTGTCGGAAATCGTGCTCCCTGGAATGAGCGGCCTGGAGTCTGGGCCTTCTGGCTATATAACGGGGGGCTAGCCTTGTGGCTGGCACTCAATTTCTGGCCTATAGGCTGGCCTCAACTGGCTGCCGTCTATGAGCATGGCTATGCCTATGCGCGCAGCATGGCATTCTACAATACGACCTTGCTCTGGCAATGGCTCCGCCTGCCTGGCGATGTCGTCTTTGCTGCTGGTGCCCTGCTCATGGCCTATGATTTTTACAAAAAACTTAAACCGCTATGGTTTAAGTCTGACCATCAGGTCGATAGCATCGGGCTGAATAAGGCTTTGGGACGAAAATAAAACCAGACTGGAACTGTCCGCAAGTGGGCCTGCTTTCTTGCGGACAGTTTTACCTTCATCAGGATTTAATAACGTGAAAACGGATATATCTACCCTAAAACAGGAACATAAGCAGATCATGGAGCGTCTGCAACAGCACCGGCTTGCCTTGATGGCTGGTGAAATTGGCCAAGCTGCCGAGATTCTGGCAAATCTTCGTGAAGAACAGGAAGCCCATATGGCCCTTGAAGAAACCGAATTGCTTCCCAGACTGAATTCTGATGCAAGATGGGCTGAAAAAGTCTATCTTGCTGAACATCGCAAACTCAGGCAACTACTCGATCGAAACCTCTCAGAACTCAATTCCCTGCCTGTGCAGATCCACAATAAGGTACTGGTTCTTGATTTACTGGAGCGCGGCATCCTTTTCAAGCATGTACTGGAACATCATTTCGAGCGGGAAGAAATGGCCTTGTTCATGGAAATCCATCCATAAGACAATGCAGAACTCAACCTGTCTGTGTCTTACCTGTCCGGAAGTTAAAAAACAACCGGGGTGATGAGCCCCTTGAGGCCATCCCGAGACACTGTTTCCTGGCGTTCAATCAGTTTTCTGGCTTCGTCCAGACGCCGACGCAGATTCCATAGCAAGACACCACATATCCTATTATTCCGCAAATAATAAACCGTTCCTTGCCGATATGGGGTAATCCAGTCGGATACCGTGTCAAGACCGGCATCAATATCCCCTATGGCTTCATAACCCGAATCAAAAATATCCGAATAAAAAAACGGCAAATAGGTATAAGGTTCTATCTGGCCAGCCATGTTATGCCCGGCAGTTCTCCCCTGAACATTTGAATTGTCCTCATGCTCTGCACGCAGCCAATGTCCCAGAAAAGAATTGAAGAAACTGGCTACATCCCCGGCTGCATATATATCCGGATCTGAAGTTCGAAGACATTCATCCACGACAATACCTTTATCATCAACCGCAAGTCCGGCTGACTCGGCAAGGGCAATATTGGGTATGCTTCCTATGCCAGCGACGACACCTGTCGCCTGAAGATGACGTCCATCAGCCGTCATCACCAGATATTCGTCCTTTTTGGACTGAATATCACTGACGCGTGCTGAATCCAGCAGTGTAACGCCTTTTTCAATATAATAGTCCGTGACGGCCCGGGCAAGATCAGCAGGAAAAATACGCTCTCCAATCAAGGCCGAAGGAAAGATAAGGGTAACCTTCTTACCAGTACCAGCCAGTGCGGCAGAAATTTCCATGCCAGTAAACCCTGCGCCAATAACAATAAAGTGATCACCCTTTTCTGTTTTTTCCCTAAGCTTCAAATAAGCTTCATAGGTATTAAGATATATCACTCCCGGGTCATGACAGGGCAGCCGCCGTGGAGAACCTCCGGTGGCAATCAAAAGTTTTTCATAATGAAAACTTTTCCCCTCCACGCTTCTTAGGGTTTTTTCGGCAGGATGAATGGCGGAGACGGGATTATTCAGGAACAGGTTCACCCCATAGCGGGCTTCAGTGTTACGCCAGATCCGATCGACAGGTTTTCCTTTCCATAATCCTTTGGAAAGCGGAGGACGGCTATAGGGGGGGTAAGGTTCATTACTGAATACGGCAATGGATCCTGCGGGATCCATCTGGCGGATTCCCCGGGATGCGGAATCTGCAGTCATTCCTCCCCCTATGATAATATATTTGAATGCTTCCATGAACAGATTCCTTTCTGGTTAACCAACCTTAATCCTTGCCAGGAGGTGGGACAGGTTCAAAATGGATATTGTGCTTGCGACAGATAAACCTCATGAGCCAGAATTAGCCTGATTTGATACAAATCAATATTTTTCCTGTATAAATTTATAATTTTAAGTATTATGGTGATACACTTAATAAAGTTATATTCATTATACATCTTTATTTGACGAAAGATTCAATCATCTGAATACCCGGTGAAAATCATCAAGAGGATTAAATTGCGTACATTGTGTACAATCAAACCCGTTAAATTCGAGACCCGCCCATGCAGTTGACTCAATATACAGACTACTCCTTGCGCATCCTGATTTATCTTGGCCTTAAACCTGGCGGATTTGCAACAATTTCTGAAATTACCGATTTTTATGGCATATCCAGAAACCATCTGACCAAGATAGTAAACAACCTTGCAAACCATGACATTTTGCAAACTACCCGTGGTAAACATGGCGGAATCAGACTGGCCCATTCTCCCAACCTGATACGCATCGGAAATGTAATCCGGATTACTGAACCCAATTTTCATATTGCTGAATGTTTTAATGCTGAAAGCAACACATGTGTCATTACTCACGCCTGTGGCTTAAGAAACGTTCTTAAGGAGGGCCTTGATAGTTTTTGGGCTGTGTTGGATCAGTACACCCTTGCTGATATTGTCAAAGGCCAGCACCTTCCCTCACCTTCCCATCAATCAGTTGTAAAAATGGGCAAACGAACTTCAGCCAGCAATGCTTGAATTTCCCACTACCCATAATTCTGCAGTATTATTACCGCCAACCTAAGCTTCAGCATCAATAGAATCGATGCACGAACCACCCAGCCTAAAAACAGAATCATTGGGATGTCGCCTGGGGTTGTTATTTTAGTTACCTGCTGGATGCTTCCCTTTTGTGCGTTTGCTGATGACAGTTCCTGCCTGAACGAGCCCTGTTTGCTGCAGAGCATGCAGCAATATCCTGTGTGGAAACCTGCCGCACGCAGATCAGGATATACACTCCGTTAACCTCCAGTTTTGGCCATAATCCGCGTGATTTTATCGGGTGCCTCCAGAAACTCATGACGTTCTGGCTTAAGCTCAATGGCCTGCCGGATAAGGTTTTCAAGATCAGAACTGGTTGCCCCGTTTCTGAGCATGGTCCTAAACTCCATTTTATGATTTTGCCCCAGACACATGTATAGGGTACCTTCTACCGACAGCCTTACCCGATTGCAGGTCTCGCAGAAATGCTGGGAAAGGGGTGTGATAAAGCCTAGGGCAAAACGACCATCAGCAGATTGCATGTATCGGGCAGGACCTCCTCCTGGCAGAGCGCAATCCATGAGATTGAACTGTGCCCGCAGACGCGCACGTATGGGCTGAAGATTTAGGTAATGGGCATTACGTCCGGTCTCACCCATGGGCATGACTTCAATAAGCCGCAGAATGAAATGGTTTTCCATGCAGAAGCAGACCATATCGTCAATTTCATCATCATTGACGCCCTGCATGACTACCATGTTGATCTTGATGGGGTTAAATCCGGTATTCCTGGCAGCCATCAAGCCACCCATAACCCGATCGAAGCTATCCTGTCTTGCTATGGCCTTAAACCGTCCTGGCTTAAGTGTATCCAGACTGACATTGATGCGTTTTATCCCTGCCTGAAACAATCCCCTGGCATATCGCTCCAGTTGGGTAGCATTGGTAGAAAGAGAAATATCATTGATTCCAGGTATGGCGCTCAACCGGGATACAAGTTCAGCAAGGTTTTTCCTCAGGAGCGGCTCACCTCCCGTAATCCGGAGCCTTTTTAACCCCATTCCGGCAAACACCCCAAGCAGCTTTTCAATTTCGTCAAACTCAAGCCAATGATCAGGTACCTCATACCCCC
>JAGWIG010000113.1 GCA_028873515.1 Pseudomonadota bacterium
CAGGCTGCCCAGGTTTAATGGCATACCCGAACATACGTTCTATCTGCACCTGAAAGAAACTGGATATCGCTTTAATCATCGCCGTGATAATCTTTACCTTGAACCACTCAGATAATTGAGACTGAACCCGCTTTAACTTTCTAAGACCCAAAAACTTTAATACTCATCCGTATCACCAAACCTTTACCAATCTCACTTGCAACCTGGGCTCAAGATTTCATTCCCTAGTTACTTAAATACAGAACTATTGTGACGTTAAAAAGCCATCCCTAAAGCTTCTCATTTCTATGGATCAGATTCACCACATGTAAGCTTTTGGCACCAGGCCGGATTTATTACAAAACCAGGATACGGAAGCCGAACATACCGGGCATTCAATCTAAATGTGCTGGAACATTAAAAATATGGTTACTTGAAACTGCAGATCACATAGAAAGTAGGGGTAGGGAGAAACATCCGGATACTCCGGGATTGAACAGAACTAGGCACATCGCCAGGTTTTCCAGAATGTTCATATAAATTCCAGTATCATAATCATCGTTCCAGATAATTTGAACCAGAGAAGAAATCAGCCACGTTATCCAATTACTGGTTGAAGAAAATCTTTCCAGTTTTTTTATACAAAAATACAGAAAGAACAAGAATCATCAAAATCAAAATAAACCAACTTCAGGTTCCATAAACCCATTATATATACTCAAACAAATCTACACAGCCCTGTTAAACAGCAACAAATTAATTGCGGCATCATTCAACTCAAGATGGCCAGAAATGATGACGTAACTATTTACATCTGGTATGGACCATCTTGATGCTGAACGCAATTATGAATTGGCGGATTCCTGCAGTTTCTTCTGGCATCCAAATGCTTATAACCCTAGTTGTATTTAGGATTTTAATATGGTGGTGTGCGAAGCCTAAAAAAATAGGAAACATGCCCAAATTCAAGATTAACTAATCCGTTACATCACTTGCACCCTTGACCTTCTCGAATGTCCGCATTCCACCAAGCCCTGCATACCGAATAAAACCGGGCAGCATATCAGAAAGATCCAGCACGGGGTGCAATTTGCTATCCATCTGGACGCCTACCACAACCAGTGCGAATTGAAGAAACAGTTGAAAGATGAGGGCGTAGCAAAGGCTAACCCCCCAACTCCATCCGATAAACGGTCGCCAGCTACTCACAAGCACGCCCGACTTGACCGCTTTGGCTTGATTGACAGCTATCTGAGCCGTATCCATCTGTGCCTTAGCCTGGATTTCTGCTGTCGCCTACTGCAGGGTCATCTGCTTGAATGCTACCGCTTGTTCTTCCTGGAGCGTGGCCAGTTTTACTGCTGCATCCGGATTGGTTTTAAGTGCCTGGGAGACGGCATCGGGTGTTGCCGATGTGCCCAGTGCATTCGCAACCAAACCGCCGACTGCGGCACCGGCTGGCCCTCCAATGAGTCCGCCAATAAGAGGCGCTGCGTCTCCCATGAGTGGCGCGATGTCTTTCCAGTTCATGATTTAGTCACCTTGTCGAATTGGATCAGGTTATGGCCATGGATGATTGAGATGATCTTGCCGGCATAGGACGGATCAGTTGCATAGCCAGCTGCCGCGATGGTTCTTGTAAATGCAACCGCATCATTGGCATGTGCGAACGCTTTCTCATAGCGCGGGTTATTCAGCAAGAACCACGCGTGATCGTCAATGCATTCAAGCCATGTTGAATATTTTCGCCATCTTGCCGGCACCATGAGCCATTCGCCATGCAGATACTCTCGAGTGCGCATCTCGATGGTCGGACCATGCCATGATGGATCGGCTTTCACGCCGAACAGATTGAGCCCCTTTTCAGTCAACTGTGAAGATCCCCATCCGGATTCCAGTGCCCCTTCCGCTATGACAAAGCTCGCAGGAATCCTGGTTTTTTGCATCGAGTCCTGCGCTGCAGGGGCAATTCCGGAAATAAACTCAGACGGTTTCATGATAGATAACCTCCTTGTCCGTGAAACGGTAGCCTTCCTTTCCATACTTCTGGGCAATCCAGAGCGGAAAAGGCAGATCATGCTTGCCTTCATCCTTGCCTGTATGATGTTACTTACAGAGTAATTCACCGTTGACCATCATGTCATCCACGAAGGTATAGGGATCAGCCGGATCGAACTTTGACCAGTCAAAACCCTGGGCATGCTCGCCCCATATCCCTGTCTCGCAATCCTTGCGGAACAGATCCCGATCGATCATGTTGGCAAGGCTGCGTTCAATGGGATGATGATGGGCTTCCAAGGGATGGCCGCTTGCTTCTGCTGTCCGGCCACAGACATAGCACCGGCCACCAACTCGTTGGACAAGAATTTTTTTAGATTTCGTGAACAACCTGGTCGTCGTGCGGACTTCATGACCAGGGATGCTGATGTCCACAACCAGGGTTTCCTTTTCTTCGTGGATTTGGGATACGTCAGTCATCTTATTTCTCCATCCAATAAAAAAACCCGCCGAAGCGGGTCTTGTTTAATGAATGATTAATTTATACGTGCATTTGACAAGCGTAACTTGTCACTTTACAATCAACTTATCCATCAGGGATACAGCATGTAAAAAAAAAATGATTAAAAGCTTTCAACATAAGGGGCTTAAGGAGTTTTTCGAATCAGGTAGCAAAGCCGGGATTCAGCCATCTCATGAAAAAAGATTGCGTATACAACTTACAGCGCTTAATTCAGCAATCCAGCCAGAAGACATGGATGCTTCCGGCTGGCAGTTTCATCCCCTGAAAGGAGACATGAAAGATGTCTATGCAGTTTCAGTAAATGGCAACTGGAGGCTAACCTTCAGATTCGAAGGAGAGAACGCCATACTGGTTGATTATGAGGACTATCATTAAATTACTAAAACTAACCTTGATAGGGTTAGTCAGAGGAGATAAATCATGGGCACAATGTTCAATCCCGCGCACCCTGGCGAGGTTTTGCGCGAGTACTTGCCCGCCAACTTAACCATAGGCCAGGTAGCCGATGCTCTCGGTGTGAGCCGTCAAGCCATTTCCGCAGTACTTAATGGCCGCGCCAATATCACTGCCACCATGGCGTTAAGGCTTTCCATTGCACTTGGCACTACCCCTGAATTCTGGATTAACATGCAGTCTCAATATGATTTATGGCAAGCGCAACAGAATCCGCCAAAAGAGGTTCACCGCCTGGCTGAAGCATGCTAAGCAAAAAACAGCATGGGGTGAATTGACTGCCACTCCGAAACACAATGGCCTGGTTTAGTTAATAAGCAGTAGCTTGAGAATCTTCACTTTCATGCCCACGTAGGCCAGTATCGATAGAATCATGACTCCAACGAGTATTTTCACGGTCGTGTTGATGGCCGTTTTCTTCATGTCACGGTAAATCTGCATGAGCGCGATCACGTCATGGAGATCCCGTTTCTTTTCCTCGGTGATATGCATTTCCCCATCCTCAAGCAACCCGATTTCGACCATGAACTCGGAAACACCGCGCTTGGCTGCACGCACCATCATTTCTTCCAGTTGTTCAACGGAGATCTCCATGCTCATCCTTTCTATGGGCGTAAAAAAACCGCCGAGAGGCGGTTATTAATGTTCCAGGTAATTGATCGGATCATGTTCCTGTACCTGTCGGAAAGAGCGGTATGGTTGGCAATGTTGTTGAAACCGTATCTATTCCATTTGCGATTGTTCTTAACACTTTCTGGTATGAAGCCCATGCTAACGTCATAGATAATCCAGACTCCATACATCTAAGTAATGTCACATCAGATTTGCCGAGAGTTTCCAAGGCTTGGAACTGGATTCAGCATATAACTGGGTAGCAGTTAAGGTTGAGTTTGGAATAGATTGGAGGCAACAGGACCTAATGTCTCAATAATTACTGGTACTCCAGAAATCTGATCATAAAAAGTTTGCTCACGAAAGTCAGGCATCAGCGATCATGCATCATTTGCAAGTACAGTGGCTTGATTCGCACCTGCAGTTGGTGGGGCAATATCGGTCGAATCATTTTTGTTTCAATGAAATTCCTTTTTCTTCCGGACTTGGATGGCCCTCATATGGATATAAATATTCGCATGTAGTCTGGTCAAGCAAGTAAACTTTTTCCGTTATTTTCTTTGATATGGATGAACACTCTTTAAGGCAATAAAAACCGATCAAAATAAAAGCAGTTAAAGGTATAATCTATATTAACAATTAAAGAATAATTAAATCTTGAGCAATACTTTTACTAACACTCGATTAACCAGAAACAATTTTGATTTCCTCCGTCTGCTATTTGCAGGAACGGTTTGTTTAGTTCATGCCTATGCACTTTCTGGCTATCAAGAATTAGCATGGATTCCAAAGGTCATGTCTGCATCAGTGGCAGTCAAAGGGTTTTTTGTAATCAGCGGATTCCTGATATTTATGAGCTATGAACGCTCGTCTTCCCTTTCAAGTTATATAAGCAAGCGTGCTCGTCGTATTTATCCAGCTTACTCAACGATAGTCTTGTTATGTGCATTAGGATTAGTGGCTTTCAGTACCACAAACGCAGGGAGCTATTTTTCCCTTGCATGGGCTAAATATATTCTTTCAAATCTTGTTTTTCTGAATTTCATGCACCCAACATTGCCAGGTCTCTTTGAAGCAAACAAATTAAATGCCGTTAATGGTTCTCTATGGACACTTAAGATCGAAGTAATGTTTTATTTGACTGTCCCGATTTTTGTTTACTTATTCCGTAAGTTTGGACGGTTACCAGTGTTGATATTTTTTTATTTTTTTTCTATCGGTTATGTGTGGCTATTTTCAAACATGGCCACTCACTCTGGTTCTGGACTTTATTTAGAGCTATCCAGGCAGCTCCCAGGGCAACTTTCCTATTTCATGGTTGGGTGTTTTTTTTTATTATTACCTTCCATTTCTTGAAAATAAAATCAAATATCTTCTTCCTGTATCAATTGTTACCCTTATTGTTAATTTATTCTATCCTTTACCGGTATTTGAGTCTTTTGCTATTGGATGTTTGATTGTATTTTTTGGGCTGTTTTTTTATGTTGGGGATTTTTCGAAATATGGAGATTTTTCATATGGACTTTATATCGTTCACTTTCCAATTATTCAGTTGATTCTCCAAAATGAATGGACGGAACAACACCCCTTAGTTTTTTTATCTAGCGTATTATTACTTTCACTTATTGGCGCAGTTCTTATGTGGCACTTAATTGAGAAAAGATTTTTGTTACATAGTA
>JAGWIG010000039.1 GCA_028873515.1 Pseudomonadota bacterium
AGAACAGGGACTTCACCACCATTACACAACTGGAGATTGATACGGCAATGGAAAGATTGAACAATCGACCACGTAAACGGCTTGGATATCTGACACCCAATCAGGTATTCTTCAAACCAGGCATTGCACTTCAAACTTGAATCTGCATAATAAATAAACTACAATTAATTCGATTTATTATTAATTACTAGTCGGAGCAATCTTTTCCAGCCCTCCCATATAAGGGCGCAGTGCACCAGGTATGGAAATCGAGCCGTCCTCATTCTGGAAGTTTTCAAGAAGAGCAACCAAAGTCCGTCCTACCGCCAACGCTGAACCATTTAGGGTATGCAACAATTCTGGTTTGCCTCGACTATTTCGCATTCGCGCCTGCATTCTTCTTGACTGAAAAGACTCAAAATTACTACACGAAGAAATTTCCCTATATGTAGACTGTGCAGGTAGCCAAACCTCAATATCGTATGTTTTAGCGGCAGAAAATCCCATGTCACCTGTGCATAAGGCAATCACTCGATAAGGTAAATCAAGTTTCCTCAATATGGCTTCTGCGTGGCTAAGCAATTCATCAAGCGCCTCATAGGACCGATCCGGATGTGCGAACTGGACCAGTTCAACCTTGTCAAACTGATGCTGGCGAATCATCCCACGTGTATCCCGTCCCGCAGCTCCAGCTTCCCTGCGAAAGCAGGGTGTGTGGGCCACAAACTTAAGGGGCAGGCAGTCTTGTGGAACAATCTCGTCCCGCATTAGATTGGTAACCGGTACTTCGGCAGTTGGAATCAGATACAGATCATCTTCTGCCACATGAAACAAATCTTCTGCAAATTTGGGCAATTGACCTGTGCCCTGCATACTCGCGGAATTCACAAGATAAGGCACGTATACTTCCGTATAACCATGTTCAGTTGTATGCACATCGAGCATAAACTGGGCAAGGGCACGATGTAATTTTGCAATTGCTCCACGCAACACAACAAACCGGGAACCAGAAAGTTTGGCTGCAACAGCAAAATCAAGTTGAGACAGACCTTCTCCCAGAGAAACATGATCCTGAACGGGAAAACCAAACACTTTCGGATCTCCCACTTTCCTGAGCTCGACATTATCCACCTCAGTAGCACCGACTGGTACAGTTTCATGTGGCAAATTGGGTACTGAAAGCATAAAAGCCTGAATCTGTTCCTGAATTTCCTTCAGTTCACTTTCCAGTGTATCCAGCTTGAACCTCAGCCCTCCTACTTCCTTCATGAGTTCAGTTACATCTTCACCTTTTGCTTTCATCTGGCCTATCTGGCGAGCAAGGCTGTTGCGTTTCGACTGCAACTCCTCAGTATGCATCTGGATTCTGCGCCGTGTTGCATCAAGCAATTCAAATCCTGATACGTCAAGGGCATATCCCCGGGTAGCAAGACGTTTTGCCACTTCGGGCAAGGTATTCCTTAACTGCTGAATATCAAGCATCAAATGACCCTAACATGAGTGTAGTGATGTAAAATTATACGCGCATTACGCCTTAGCTTCAGCCTTTGCCTTGGCGTCCGGTAGCCTCTGCATCCAGTTTCGCAAAATAGGCCAGTCTTTCCTTTATTCTCGCCTCCAGACCCCGGTCTGTCGGTTCATAGAAAACTTTCTTAAGCCCCTGCGGAAAATAATTTTCCCCGGCAGCGTAGGCTTCAGGCTCGTCATGGGCATAACGATAGGTTTTTCCATAATCCAAATCTTGCATCAGCTTGGTTGGGGCATTGCGCAGATGTTCAGGTACAGGCCTTGAATGATCCGATTCCACCCATGAATTTACAGCCTTCCAGGCTTTATATACGGCATTGCTTTTAGGGGCACAGGCAAGATAAAGGACGGCCTGGGCCAGGGCCAGTTCCCCCTCAGGGCTACCCAAACGTTCATAAGCCAGGCATGCATCCAGTGTTAGACCCAGCGCCCGCGGATCTGCCAGGCCAATATCCTCGGTAGCCATTCGAACAAGACGGCGGCCAACATAAAGGGGGTCGGCACCTCCGTCAAGCATCCTTGCCATCCAGTAAAGCGAGGCATCCGGATTCGAGCCGCGCACCGATTTGTGCAAGGCTGATATCATGTCATAGAAAGCATCTCCGCCCTTATCAAACATCCGGCCACCCCGCTCCAGTGCCAGGACAACCAGAGGCAAGTCGATTAGCGGCTCGGAATGGGTAACTGCAGCTGTATGAGCCTGCTCCAAAAGGTTCAGCAGGCGACGGGCATCCCCATCAGCATAATCCACGATACGTGATGCAGCCTCGGGAGAAACCTGGATTCCGGGATCAAGCCTGGAAACTGCACGTTCAAGCAATATTCCAAGCTCCCTTTCATCAAGAGGTTTAAGCACATAAACCTGAGCCCTGGAAAGCAGGGCAGAATTGACTTCAAAAGAGGGGTTTTCAGTTGTTGCACCAATAAAGGTGATCAAGCCTTGTTCTACGTATGGCAGGAAGGCATCCTGCTGGGCCTTGTTGAAGCGATGGACCTCATCCACAAACAACAAGGTATGGCGCGCATGCATGGAAAGATTTGATTGGGCCCGCTGAATGGCTTCCCTGATATCCTTGACCCCGGCAAATACCGCTGACAGGGCAATGAATTCAGCATTAAAACTATTTGCCATCAGTCGCGCAAGGGTCGTCTTGCCTACTCCCGGGGGACCCCAGAGTATCATTGAATGAGGTTTCCCTGATTCAAATGCCAATCGAAGTGCACGACCCGGTCCAAGAAGATGGCTTTGCCCAACAACGGTATCAAGGCTATCGGGTCTCAGGCGCTCAGCCAGAGGAGACTGGGGTTTTTCAGAAAATAGGTCAGCCACCTACAACATCCACCCCTTTTGGAGGAACAAAATGAAACAGGGTGTCAGATGGATGACCATTTAGTTTGAGGCCCGCAAACTGGATGACTGTCGTCTGACCCAATTTGTCCTGAAGCCGCATCATCCTGAGCTCATTACCCTCAAAACCAATCATGATACGGCTGAATGAAGTGTCATGGCTTTTCGGTGTGGCCTCAAGCCAGTTGATACCCTGGATTTTGCCTGCATCAACAAGATTAAACCGTGTCTCGATTGCGTTGTTTCCAGCTAGCAAGGCCGCAGGAGTGTTTCCTAATGCCTCATCAAGTGGCTCTATAGTAACCTGGGAAAGATCCTCATCATAAATCCATAATTTATGGCCATCTCCGACCAGAACCTGGGGATAAGGCTTGTCATAAGTCCAGCGGAACTTGCCTGGTCTATCAAAAACCATATTGCCACTTGCCTGCTGAATCACCTGCTGGTGCTGACTGTATACAGTCTGGGTAAAACTTGCCTGCATGCTGTGAGCCTGAGCCATGAACTGCTTCAGATGCTCAAGACTGCTACTCGCAAATACAGGCTGTACCCATCCCGAAAAAGCAATGGCCAGCAGGGTTATTCCAATTTTCATCTGAATTTCCTCAAGGGAACGTAAAAAGACATGCCATGTATCTTCAAATAAGACAGGATGCACAGAAAAAGGTTCAGGACTCAGTTTTGGAAGGGACCAGTATTTCACGGTTACCATTGCTTTGCATGGATGAGACCAGTCCTGCTCTTTCCATTTCCTCAATCAGCCGTGCTGCCCGATTATAACCAATTCTCAAATGTCGCTGTATCGAGGAAATAGACGCGCGACGGGATTTAATTACGATGGATACCGCTTCATCATAAAGCGGGTCCGCCTCTGAACTGGCCGGGATCTGGGCATCGGTTTCCACCTCATGTTCAGTAAGAATGTTTTCGATATAATCGGGCTCACCGATGGATTTCAGGTATTCAACTACCCTGTGAACCTCCTGATCAGCAACAAAAGCACCATGAACACGTTGTGACAGTCCCGTACCTGGAGGTAAATACAGCATATCTCCCTGGCCCAAAAGGGTTTCCGCCCCCATTTGATCAAGTATTGTCCTGGAGTCTATCTTGCTCGATACCTGAAAAGCAATCCGAGTCGGAATATTAGCCTTGATGAGTCCTGTAATCACGTCCACTGAAGGGCGCTGGGTAGCCAGTACAAGATGGATGCCTGAAGCCCGTGCCTTCTGGGCCAGCCGCGCAATGAGCTCTTCCACCTTTTTACCTACAACCATCATCAAGTCAGCCAGCTCATCAATCACAACCACAATATAGGGTAATTCCCTCAATGGTTCAGGAGCATCCGGAGTGAGAGAAAAAGGATTAACCAAAGGCATTTCAGATTTTTCGGCATCCCGGATTTTTTGATTACACCCGGCAATATTGCGTACACCAAGATTACTCATAAGCTTATAGCGACGTTCCATTTCTGCCACACACCAGTTCAGTGCCGATGCTGCCTGCTTCATGTCAGTCACTACCGGTGCAAGCAAATGCGGTATCCCTTCGTAAATTGATAACTCGAGCATTTTAGGATCAACCAGAATCAACCTTACCTGAGCCGGATCAGCTTTATATAGAAGGCTTAATATCATGGCGTTGATAGCAACCGACTTGCCTGAACCAGTAGTCCCGGCCACCAGTACATGGGGCATACGACCCAAATCGGCTACAACCGGTTTTCCGGCGATATCCTTTCCCATCGCTATGGTTAATGGGGACACCATATCTGCATAAACCTTGGCACTCAATATCTCGGAGAGCCTGACCACCTGCCTCTTTGGATTAGGAATTTCCAGGCCCATGCAGGATTTTCCCGGAATGGTTTCAACAACCCGAATGCTTGTTACTGAAAGTGCGCGGGCCAAATCCCGGGTCAGATTGGTAATCTGGCTACCCTTGACTCCCGTCGCAGGTTCGATTTCATAACGGGTTATCACCGGTCCCGGGTAAGCGGCAAGCACCTGCACACTAACCCCAAACTCCTTCAGCTTGCGTTCAATTAGCCTGGAAGTAAATTCCAGCGTCTCATTACTGATGGTTTCAGTATTTTTTTCAGGTTCATCCAGAAGATGCAAAGGTGGGAGAGGACTATCCGGAAGCACCCTGAACAGGGGCACCTGTTTCTCCTTGTCTGGGCGTGAAGAACGGACAATCTCGGTTACCGGTGCCTCGATATGAATGGGTGGTTGCTCATCCATACGTTTTTTTTCTTCAAAAACCCGCTCATTGCGCTCAAGCTGAGCCACCTTGCCAATACGACGCTCACGAAATATTTCAACCCATCTGGACAGACTGGAGACTGACATTTCAAAAAAAGCGCCCAAACGCTCCATAATCAGCAACCATGACTGCCCAGTTCCCATGCTATATCCAATAGCCATCATCAATATCAGCAAAATCGTCGCACCAGTAAAGCCCATGAAATGCGATAAATAATCTCCCATAAGGGAACCCACTACCCCTCCAGGAGCAAGTGGAAGTCTTACTTTCAGGCCTGACAGTCGCAGATACTCCATACCGCTGCTGCCTAAAAGCAGCAAAACGAAGCCCAGCCACTCAAACCAGGCATGTGTGACAGATTCAGTGACCTGTTTCCTGTTCCGGTAACTCTTCCAAACACTGAAAAACACGGCTGCAACCCACCAGTAGGCCGAAATTCCAAAAAGATAAAGAAGAATATCCGATACCCAGGCGCCCAGTGCTCCGCCTGCATTATGCGCTACTGGATTCGTACCACTATACGACCAACTTGCATCACCCGGATTAAAGGTAAGAAGAGAAAGAAGAAAATACCCCCCCAGGGCCAGAAGGCAAAGCCACCCCGCTTCTCGCAGCAAGCCGGCCATTCGTGGCGTCATGTTACGGGAAGAGTTAGTTGATGCCCCTTTACTGGAAGTCGCCATAAGCGCACTGTTTCTCTATAGATGAATACAAGATTATAGCAACTTCACCCCCCTGCACAATACAAGCCAAAACCAGATCAGCCAAAATTCACATAAATCAGCATCATTGCAGCCACCTATAACATTGGATCTTCATTTATCGACAAGGAAAATCCACATGAAAACTGCTACAATAATGTGCAAGGATTGCAAATCAGGCCTGAAAGGAAAATAAAGCATGCCCCAAAAACACTGCCGGGTATTAATCCTCGGCTCTGGCCCGGCTGGCTATACTGCTGCCATTTATGCAGCTCGGGCCAATCTTAATCCAGTACTGATTACCGGCATTGCGCAGGGTGGGCAACTGATGACCACTACCGATGTAGATAACTGGCCTGCCGATATACAGGGTGTTCAAGGGCCAGAACTGATGGAGCGGTTCCTGAAGCACGCAGAACGCTTCAACACTGAAGTCATATTTGATCACATTCATACTGCCCGTATCCAGGAAAAACCCCTTAAACTCATAGGAGATTCCGGTGAATACACCTGTGATGCGCTCATCATTGCAACAGGAGCTTCGGCCAAATATCTTGGACTTCCCTCAGAAACCAGTTTCATGGGACGTGGCGTCTCGGCCTGCGCGACCTGCGACGGGTTTTTTTATAAAGGAAAACGGGTTATCGTGGTCGGTGGGGGCAATTCCGCAGTAGAGGAAGCCCTATATCTAACCAATATTGCAGAGCATGTCACCATCGTCCTTCGCGGAGAACGCTTCAAAGCCGAAAAAATCCTTATTGACAAACTTCTGGACAAGGAAGCTTCAGGACGGCTGGAAATTGTCCACAATCATGTAATGGATGAGGTTTTGGGAAATGAAAAAGGGGTGACAGGCGCTCGAACACGCTGCATTAATGATGGAAAATTCCGTGAAATCCAGGCGGATGGGATATTCATAGCCATTGGCCATACTCCGAACACCAGCCTTTTTGAAGGACAGGTTGAAATGCAACAGGGCTATATTGTTACCCGCGGAGGAAATCAGGGAAATGCCACAGCCACCAGCATCCCCGGGATTTTTGCTGCAGGGGATGTTCAGGATCACATTTACCGTCAGGCTATTACCTCTGCCGGATCCGGCTGTATGGCGGCTCTCGATGCAGATCGTTACCTTGACAGTCTAGCCAGCACCTAACACCATGGCTTCAAAACCTTCTGTCCCACTTGATGACAGTTCAATCGAACTCTTCAGAAAAGCTATTGCAGGTACACGTCAATTGCGGAATACGGGGAAGCTGCATACCAAACGGGATCTTCCCTTGCCGATACCTTCACAGTCCATTGCCGACGAACACCAGGCGCTTGCAGACACCTTGAGTGACTATCTACCTTCAATTGATATGGACAAGGACGAGGATGCACCATACGTACGCAAGGGGATTCCTGCCCAAACGTTGCGTAAAATGCGCAATGGCCAGCTTGTAGTCGAGGCCGAGCTTGATCTGCATGGCTTGAACAAGGATAGAGCCCGGGAACAGCTGGTACATTTCCTTGATTGGAGCCGTTTAAGAAAATTACGCCTGGTCCGGATTATTCATGGTAAGGGTCTGGGCTCACCCAACCGTGAACCCGTCCTTAAGCAAAGAGTACGTGCCTGGCTCATCCAGCGGGACGAAGTGCTTGCTTATTGCCGGGCAAGACCTGCGGACGGCGGCAGTGGGGCTCTTATTGTCCTGCTTAAAAAAGGAACCGGCTAAGATTCAGCCCTGCATCTTGGCGGCTCAAGAGATTAAGGCTACACTGAAACCAGGAGATCGGAATGTTGCAGGAAAATGATATTATCCCGGATTTTGAACTGCCCGCCACAGGCGGAAAAACTTTCCGTCTTTCAGCAATCCGGCCGCAAACCCTCATTCTTTATTTCTATCCCAAGGATGCAACACCCGGCTGCACAACTGAAGCTGAGCAATTCAGGGAGTTTGCTGAAGATTTCAGAAAGGCAAACTGCATCATTGCCGGCATTTCAAGGGACACCCTTGCTTCCCATGAGAAATTCAGGACCCGGCTTAACCTCCCCTTTGATCTCCTAAGTGATACTGATGAATCCGTATGTAATCTTTTCGGTGTGATCCGGATGAAAAACATGTATGGGAAACAGGTGCGGGGTATTGAGCGCAGCACTTTCATCATTCGTCCAGACGGGAAGATTGCACATGCCTGGCGGGGCGTAAAAGTCCCAGGGCATGCCCTGGAAGTAATGGAATTCATTAAATACACTTACTAACCTCCTCACCCCCCAAGGATAGTTTATGGCCAAAAAACAGGCACTAGACACAAAGCTGTTTGTACTGGACACAAATGTTCTGCTGCATGATCCCTCCAGTCTCTTCCGGTTTGAAGAACATGACATTTATGTTCCGATGATGGTTCTGGAAGAGCTTGATAACCACAAGAAAGGCATGAACGAACTCGCCCGTAATGCCCGCCAGGCCAGTCGTTACCTGGATGAAATGGTCTCGGGAAACGTGCCCATAGAATCAGGAATAGATCTCAAGCCTCACAACATGTCACAGGCAACGGGCAAACTCTTTCTTCAGACTGAGGCTCATCATGAAGAATTACCCTCAGCGCTTCCAGGAAACAAGGCAGACAACGAGATTCTTAATGTAGTGCTGAACCTGATTAAAAGCCAGCCAAACCGGCAGGTCATCCTTGTCAGCAAAGACATCAATATGCGAATCAAGGCCAGGGCGTTGGGTTTTGATGCTGAAGATTACTTCAATGACAAGGTTCTGGAGGATACTGACCTTCTTTATACCGGCATCGCTGAGCTACCCAAAAATTTCTGGGAAATGCATGATAAGGGTATAGAATCCTGGCAGGAAAACAGTTCCACCTTCTACAAAATCCAGGGGCCTTTATGCGCAGGCTTCCTGGTTAACCAGTTTATTTATCTTGAAACGGGCCCCCGTCCATTTGTAGCACGGGTTGATAGGATTGAGCATGACACGGCAATCCTGCAAATCATCCGTGATTACAGCCATGGGAAGAACAATGTCTGGGGAATCACCGCACGAAACCGTGAGCAAAATTTTGCCCTGAACCTGCTCATGGATCCAGGCATAGATTTTGTAACACTGGTCGGTCAGGCTGGAACCGGCAAAACTCTGCTTACTCTTGCCTCGGGTCTCTCACAAATCCTCGACGAGAAAATTTATTCAGAAATAATCATGACCCGTGCCACCGTGCCTGTAGGCGAAGACATTGGATTCCTCCCGGGCTCTGAAGAAGAAAAAATGGCGCCATGGATGGGCGCCCTTGAAGATAATCTTGACGTGCTTAACCATACCGAGCCAGAAGCAGGTGAATGGGGGCGTGCAGCAACAATTGACTTAATCCGTTCAAGGGTAAAAATCAAATCACTCAATTTCATGAGAGGCCGTACTTTCCTTAATAAATTCCTGATTATCGATGAAGCGCAGAACCTGACTCCAAAACAGATGAAAACCCTGATTACCCGTGCAGGACCCGGTACCAAGGTTGTCTGCCTTGGCAATATCGCACAGATCGATACCCCATATCTTACTGAAGGGAGTTCAGGGTTGACTTATGTAGTAGACCGCTTTAAAGGATGGAAACATGGAGGCCATGTCACACTCTTGCGCGGTGAACGTTCACGTCTTGCAGATTACGCCGGGGAAATCCTCTAATGGACTATTATCCTCAGGACAGAACAGGTTACCCAGATCACTGACTGGAAACCTGCACCGGATTTAGACCAGAGGCCAGTTAAAAACTGACGGTAAATGGAATAAACAAAAAAACAGGAACGGGTTATGAAACGGATTAATCCTAAAATATAAAAAAACCGTTGACGGGTTTTCAGGGGCAGCTGGATTCACCAGACAGAACAAGCTTCAGTTCAAGCCAGTCACGCCAGGCCTGAGCCTTTTTCTCCGGATGTTCAATAAGATGGCCAACTGGGTGGCTCTTCAGTCTTGGCACGCGCTCAAACCCCGAAAACACTTCATTCCAAAGCGCTGCATCCTCATCAATCAGCATAAACAGGACTTGTGGAGGTCGCTGGAAAACCTTGGCGAGCCCTCTCCCTTCCCCCTTGCCAGGTCCAAGCTCTACAAGACAGATATCACTATCAATGCCAAGGCCAGAAGCAAACATCATGGCGTTCAATAAAGCTCTACACTCATCATTCAGAAAACAAGTCATCAACACACAGGGTGCATGACATGAACCCGATACCCTGAGTTCAATCCCTGTCCGGATTGCCCTTCTCCGGGGTCGCCAAACAGGTAGAAGATCCAGTTCTTTCAGCAAAGTCTGTCTCATAAATCAAGCCCCATAACAATGGCATTCTCTCGCCCTACAGGAGTCGGATAATAGTTGCGCCGCACATGGATCCTGTAAAATCCTGCTTTTCTGTACAGACTTATGGCTTTCAGGTTAGATGCCCTGACCTCAAGAATCATCCTTCGCCTACCCTGTGACCTGGCTTCATCAATGATGCTATCAAGAATCATTCTCCCTATCCCCTGACCTTGCATGGAAGGAGCAACTGCCAGATTCAGAAGATGTGACTCATCCAGAACATCCATAACCACACTATAACCGACGAGCCCTCCTTCCTGAGTCATGACCTTGCAGTGATAGCCTGATTTCAGGCAGTCAAGGAAATTTCCGGCTGTCCATGGGTAACTATAGGCCCCGGTCTCAATCCGCATTACCCCGGCAATATCCGATATCCGCATCATGGTTTGACTCAATTTCTCAGGCATCACCGTTTACGCCGTTCAGACATTTTCAGGGCAACCTTGTTCCTTATGTATACAGGTGCGGCATCGGCTGCATCAACCCCTTCACCACACATCAACTTCTGCTGTCCCAGCACAATAATTTCACGGGCATCAGGGAACCGGTCAGGCAGATGCCCGTCAAGCTGGGAACCATAGGTATCTTCAAGAAGAGAATAATGGTCAAAACCATTTCCAACCGCAACCCAGCCTTTTCCAGACAAGGCTGGCAAGGAAGAAGGGGCAAACAGTCCCGGAGCCAGATGTACAGTCCATTGATCCCGCAGCCGTTCGTATGCTGCAAGATAAACCTCTCCCATTCTTGCATCAATTGCCGCCACTACTTTTTCTGCCTCTGCCGCCTCTGCAAGGGCAAGCAATGTTGAAACCGGAGCAATCGGCAGATCTGCACCAAAAGCCAGCCCCTGGGCAACTCCGCAAGCAATGCGAAGGCCTGTAAAGGAACCCGGACCCGCCCCATAACACAGCCCATCGAGGTCAGTAAGCGTCAAACCGGCCTCAAGCAGTGTTTCATTGATCATCGGCATCAACAAAACAGAATGACTTTGCCCAGCCAGAACCTGCCGATAATACACGGATCCTTCTGCACATACTGCAACTGACAAGGATTCCGTCGAGGAATCAAATCCCAGAAGCTTCAACATCTGCTCCTATTTCTGAAAAAAAATCAATCACTTCCTGAATATCCCGACAACGCGCCATGGCTGGCAGACTACGCCAAATCCTCTGACCATAGGGTTTCTCAACCAGACGGGGATCACAAATCATCAAGACACCCCTGTCCGCTGCATCCCTTATCAGACGCCCTGCACCCTGCTTCAGGGTAATGATCGCATGGGGAAGCTGGTACTCCATAAACGGGTTTTTTCCCTTACGTTTCATCTCCTCAATTCTCGCCGAAAGCACAGGATCATCCGGTGGCTCAAAAGGCAGCCTGTCAATAATCACTAGAGAAAGTGCTTCTCCCCGAACATCCACACCCTCCCAAAAACTCTGGCTGGCCAGCAAAACGGCATTCCCCAAATTTCGGAACCGTTCAAGAAGCTTGCTTCGTGTGCTCTCTCCCTGCATCAGCAATGGAAACTGGAGACTGCGTTCAGTAAAGGCCGCGCTCAGATAACCATGAGCCTCACGCATGGCACGCAGACTGGTAAAAAGAAAAAAGGTTTTTCCACATGCGGCCTCGATTGCGGGTAGCGCTGCATCTGTAGCCAGCCGGGTATAATTGGCCTCACGGGGATCCGGCAAGCCACGAGGCACATAAAGCAGGGCCTGGCGAGCATAGTCAAAAGGGCTGTCCCAGCTCGAGGTATGGGCTTCCAGAAGCCCCATCTGTTCCTTGTAGTGACTAAAATCATTATTGACCGCAAGCGTTGCTGAAGTAAAAATCATGGAACGGGGAGCTGAATCAATCTTTTTTCCAAAATGACCGGCAATGGACAAGGGAGTTGCATGCAGATGCAAAGAGTGACCAGATACCTCAACCCAGCGTATCCATGCGTCATCCAATCCCTCAACCCACTCATGAAGAAGCGCTAATGCGGACTGCACCCGTTCAAGACAATTCTGAAGACCACTTGCGCGTTCCGCCTGATTCTGCAAAATCCTGGCCATTTCTTCAAGACGCTCTTGCATCAGGCCAAGAGCCTCTTCAAACCCCTTTATTTTAATTGCCTGATAGGCTGATAGACGCGCCATCTCATCGGAAACAGTCAATCGAAGATCCCGGACAGCACTATCCAGCCCACGACATGCAGCTGGCAGCTCTACCCAGTCTTTCGCCGAGGTTTTAGCTTCTATCAGCATATCACGGACCAGCTGTAGCATCTGCCCCGTACCAAGCGATTCTCCAAAAAAAAGGGTAGCAATTTCAGGTAATTGGTGCGCTTCATCAAAAATTACGGTAGTGCTTGCAGGCAACAGCTCCGATACACCTTCATCTTTTAACATCAGGTCTGCAAAAAAAAGATGGTGGTTGACAATAACCACGTCCGCGGCCAGAGCCTTGCGCCGTGCCTCCAGCACAAAGCAGTCTTTAAGATACGGGCAACCCTGACCCAGACAGTTCTCGCGTGTGGAGGTAACCTGCATCCAGATTGATGCTTCTTCAGGAACTGAAGTCAATTCGCTTTTATCTCCTGACGGGCTTAGTTTTGTAAACTGCTCGATCAAGGGAATAAACGCCGCATCTTCACGGGAAACAAACCGGCCATTTTCCTTGGCCTGCGAGAGGTGATAGTGGCATACATAATTTGCCCGGCCTTTCAGCAAGCTCACGATCACCGGGACCTTGAGGGCTTGACGGACCTGGGGAACATCGCGATGGTACAACTGATCCTGAAGAGTCTTGGTTCCGGTGGAAATTACTACCTTACCCCCCGCAAGCAATGCAGGCACCAGATAAGCATAGGTCTTTCCGGTACCTGTACCTGCTTCTGCAATCAAAATCTTATGTTCGCGGACAGCATCCCAGATTACTTCAGCCATCTGCTGCTGCTGGGGTCGGGAACGAAATCCTCCCGTCACTCCCGCAAGTGGCCCGTCTTCTGAAAATATTGCGTCTAGTGTCAACATCCTGATTTTACCCACCCTTGGTTTAAATTATACCAGATTCAACCGCACTTCCTGATCAGGGTGGTTGCGACTTGCAAAAGGATAGGTTAAATTACGTGAACCGGCCTCAAGGCTTAAATAGATTCCATAACAACAACCCGGCAAATGAAAATAACAATATTACGGCTAGTCCTGACTCTGATACTTGCTGCAACTTTCCCTAGTGCTTATGCAGACAGCACTGGCACCCTGGCCTCACAATCCCAGGCGGGTGCTTATTTTACCCAGGCAGAAGCTGCAACTGACCTTATCAATTACGCCCTATCCCTCGTGGGCGTGAATTATAGGTTCGGCGGGGATAAACCTGCAACAGGTCTGGATTGCAGCGGTCTCGTAAGGGTTGTATTCAACCATGTCGACAAAATACTCCTTCCCCATAACGCCAGGCTTCTGAGCCATGAAGGCCAGCCCATCAGCATTCACCATCTCCGCCCAGGAGATCTCCTGTTTTTTCATATGATTAGGCATGTCATCACCCATGTTGGCATCTATATTGGCAACAATCAATTCATTCATGCACCAGGAATCGGGCAGCAGGTTGAAGTAGCCAATCTGGATAACGCATTCTGGCTTAGACATTTCGACAGGGCACGCCGCATCATTGACCCTTCCATGTTCAATTCCGTCCCTGACAGAATCAGTAACCAGTAAGACAAAATCTCCAGAATCAGGGGAGAAACCCTACCATCCATGCCTGTTGCTCACTGTTAAAATAACAGTTTTCCCAAACCGAGACAGCTTATTCATCTTTCCGGTTATGGAATTGAAATATCCCAAACCTAAACCGGCTCATTCCCGTCCTTAAATCTGGAAGGAAATGAGCAGGCCTGGCTGGCGCCTAGTGTGATTGGAAAACCAGACCATTGCTTTCAAGACGAATCGTAATGGACTGGCCGGCCATAAAATGTCCAGACAATATTTCCTTTGCAAGAGGATTTTCAATCTCTGTCTGAATCGCCCGCTTAAGCGGGCGGGCACCATAAACTGCATCAAAACCGGACTCCGCAAGCCAATCCAGTACGGAATCTTCTATTTCAAGCCGGAAATCCATACGCTGCAGCCGTGTTTCAAGAATACGCAGTTGAATACGGGCAATTGAACGAATCTGTTCAGAACCTAGAGAATGAAAAACAACAACCTCATCTATCCGGTTAATAAATTCCGGTCTAAAATATTGTTTAACATCCTCCATCACTGCCGCTTTCATGACAGCGTAGGATTCATGGGTCATAGACTGGATATTCTGTGAACCCAGATTCGAGGTCATGACGATTACCGTATTCCTGAAATCAACTGTACGTCCCTGGCCATCCGTCATTCTTCCATCATCCAGAACCTGAAGCAGAATATTGAAAACATCCGGATGGGCCTTTTCAACCTCGTCAAGCAGGATAACTGAATAAGGTTTTCTTCGAACCGCTTCCGTCAGATACCCCCCTTCTTCATATCCGACATAACCTGGTGGAGCCCCAATCAGGCGGGCTACCGAATGTTTCTCCATGAACTCTGACATATCAATCCGGATCATCTGCTCCTCCGAATCGAACAGGAAGCTAGCAAGAGTTTTACAAAGCTCGGTTTTCCCCACCCCAGTAGGGCCAAGAAAAAGAAAAGAACCATAAGGCCGGTTTGGATCAGACAATCCAGCCCGGGAACGTCTAATCGCATCCGATACCAGGCTAACAGCCTCATCCTGACCTACAACCCGTTCATGCAGAGCCGATTCCATATGCATTAACTTGTCCCGCTCTCCTTCCATCATCTTGGATACAGGGATACCTGTTGACCGGGAAACAACTTCGGCGATCTCCTCCGTACCAACTTCGGTACGCAATAATTTATGTGCCGGTTTAATGGCAGCTGCCGAATCGGCACTCTTAAGCTGGGCCTCAAGTTGAGGAATACGGCCATATTGAAGCTCTGAAACCTTCTGCCAGTCTCCTTTCCTTCGGGCTGCATCCATTTCAACCCTGACCCGTTCAAGTTCTTCCTTGATATGCTGGCTACCCTGGACCTGGGCCTTCTCAGCTTTCCAGATTTCTTCGAGGTCGGCATATTCACGGCTCAGGTTATGGATTTCCTCATTAATCAAGGACAACCTTTTGCGACTTGCTTCATCTTTTTCCTTCTTTACGGCCTCGCGTTCAATCTTCAGCTGGATTAACCTTCTATCAAGACGATCCATGACTTCAGGTTTGGAGTCAATCTCCATCCGGATACGGGAAGCCGCCTCATCAATCAAATCAATGGCCTTGTCTGGTAAAAACCGGTCAGTAATATATCTATGCGATAATTCTGCAGCCGCAACAATTGCCGGATCCGTAATGCTGACCCCATGGTGCAGTTCATATTTCTCCTGAAGACCCCGAAGAATGGCAATCGTATCCTCAACTGTCGGCTCATTCACGAGCACTTTCTGGAACCGGCGTTCAAGTGCTGCATCTTTTTCAATATACTTCCGATATTCATCAAGGGTTGTTGCTCCGATACAATGAAGTTCCCCCCTTGCAAGTGCAGGTTTTAACATATTACCTGCATCCATTGCACCTTCCGCTTTGCCTGCTCCCACCAGGGTATGAATTTCATCAATGAACAGAATAACCTGACCCTCAGCACGGGCAATTTCCTTAAGCACGGCTTTAAGACGTTCTTCAAAGTCTCCTCGATACTTTGCACCAGCAAGAAGGGCTGCCAAATCCAGTACAAGCAGGGATTTGGTTCTAAGCGTTTCAGGTACCTCATTATTGATGATACGCTGGGCAAGCCCTTCAACTATGGCTGTCTTACCCACGCCAGGTTCTCCGATCAGGACCGGATTATTCTTTGTACGCCTTTGCAGTACCTGGATGGCCCGGCGAATTTCGTCATCCCGGCCTATTACTGGATCAAGTTTTCCCTGCCGCGCACGCTCAGTGAGATCAAGGGTATACTTGCGCAATGCCTCACGGCTTGACTCCGCTTCTGGACTCTGAACCGCTTCTCCACCACGGACCTGGGCTATGGCCGCTTCAACAGCCGTAACAGCTGCTCCCATGTTTTTAAGCAAACGGCCAGTCTCTCCCTTGTCCTCCAGGAGTGCAAGCAAAAATAGTTCTGAAGGAATGTATTCATCCTGGCGCTTTCTCGCCTCCTTTTCAGTAAGATTGAGCAGATTGTTCAAATCCCTGGAAAGGGTCACTTCACCTCCCTGTCCACTCACTTTAGGCATCCGCTCAAGCGACTGGGCAAGGGACTCCCTTAATCCATTGACGTTCACACCTGCACGCGCGAGAATCGACCTGGCAGCACCATCGTCCTGGTCCAGCATCACCGCAAGAACATGCTGGGGCTCAATATAGGCATGATCTAAACTGACTGCCAGGCTCTGTGCATCTCCCAGCGCTTCCTGAAAACGCGTTGTCAAACGTTCCATGCGCATCATTGACATCCTTGTCCAGTTTACATGTTTAAGAAAATGGGGGGGAACTCCGCAAAATCAACTGCTAGTCGCAGAGAAAGGTATTTGATAGGATGATGCGCAAAACAGGAGACTCGAATGCCAGAAAGATTAGAGCAGGAAATAATGCGTAATATTCAGGAGGCCCTGGAGGAAGATATAGGCGAAGGAGATGCAACTGCAACCCTGATAAATCCGGAAAAAATGGGTTCGGCAACAATCATGACCCGCGAACAAGCCATCCTGTGTGGAAACGACTGGGCTCAAGCCTGTTTTAAAAAGATCGATCCGCACTGCAGGATACACTGGCTTGCCAAGGAAGGGGATAGGATCAAGCCGGATTTTGTATTCTGCCGGATTGAAGGCCACCTGTGCAGTCTACTGACTGCTGAACGTACTGCCATCAACTTCTTGCAGATGCTCTCCGGTACCGCAACCTGTACGCGCCAGTTTGTCGATGCGGTCAAGGGAACCGGTGCCAAAATTTTCGATACACGCAAAACCCTGCCCGGCCTTCGCATGGCACAAAAACATGCAGTAAGAATTGGCGGCGGGAACAATCAGAGAATGGGTCTTTATGACGGCATCCTGATCAAGGAGAATCATATTTCTGCAGCAGGCAGTATCCGGGCAGCGCTTCTGCAGGCCTCAGGATCGAGCCTGCCCGTCCAGATCGAAGTGGAAAGTCTCGCCGAAATGGAAGTAGCCCTGGATTGTGGTGCAAGATTGATACTGCTAGACAATTTCATGCCGGAAGCCCTTCGTGAGGCGGTCACGCTAAATCGGCGACGAGCCATTCTTGAGGCATCAGGAGGCATCACTCTTGATAATGTCCATGAAATCGCCTTAAGCGGAATCGACAGAATTTCAGTCGGCCACCTGACCAAGGATATCCATGCCATTGATCTGTCCATGCGGCTTGAAAACTGAATCAGTCCTGCAGTCCTGGTTTTCAGCTCATGTTTGAGATGATGACCGCCTCGATTGCATCCCGGCTTGCATCTACGGAGACCGGCCTGCTGCTCTGGGCTATGGCCGTATCCGGATCTTTTAATCCATGCCCGGTCAAGGTACAGACTATCGTAGCGCCTGGCGGTATCCGGCCTTCAGTGATATCGCGCAGGACTCCTGCCACTGACGCTGCCGATGCAGGCTCACAGAAAATGCCTTCATGACGGGCAAGCAATTTCTGGACATAAAGAATCTCTTCATCAGTGCGTTCACCAAACCAGCCCGAGGATTCTTCCCTGACTATCCAGGCCTGATTCCATGACATTGGGTGGCCGATACGGATGGCTGTCGCTACCGTATCAGGATTTTCTACCATCTTCCCACGCATGAAGGGAGCAGATCCTGCAGCCTGATAGCCTAGCATCATGGGCCTGCGGCTTGAAAAAACACGTTTGTCAGAAACGGGCATATCAGCCGGTGCCGTTGCAGTTGGCAGTCCTGCGGCCTCAGAATAGCCTATCCAGTGCGCAGTGATGTTACCGGCATTGCCAACAGGTAAAGCATGAAAATCCGGAGCATCTCCCAGTTCTTCAATAATCTCGAAAGCTGCCGTTTTTTGCCCCTGCAGACGGTAAGGATTAATCGAATTGACAATGGTGACCGGAACATCACGTGCCACTTCCTGCACAAGCCGCATCCCATCATCAAAATTGCCCCGGATCTGGATTACGACTGCCCCGTGCATCATGGCTTGCGACAGCTTGCCAAATGCTATCTTACCCTCAGGGATAAGAACAAATGAAATAATTCCAGCCCGCGCTGCATAAGCTGCTGCAGAAGCTGAAGTATTTCCTGTCGAGGCACAGATAATGGCCTTTGAACCGGCTTCCAAGGCTTTGGTAACCGCCATGGTCATACCTCGATCCTTAAAAGAACCGGTTGGGTTAAGACCCTCAAATTTGACCAGAATACGGGCATCAAACTGCAGCAGGCTGGGCAGGTTCTTCAATTCGATTAAAGGGGTGTTTCCTTCGCCTAGCGAAACAACCGGGGTAGAAAGACTGACTGGCAAACGGCCGCGGTAGTGTTCAATGATTCCGGTATAATGTTTTATCATGTTTTTTCCTTGCTTGATGTCCGGGATGTCCAGGCCTGATGTACTGGCCTATCAATGTCGATTAAGCGATTCCATCCTGATCCGCGTAATTTTTCCTGAAATGCTCTGCAATCCTTCAATGCGCTTAATCGCTGCGTTGATTCGCTGTTCAAGCGTCACATGGGTCAACATGATAATATCAACCCATTCAGAATCTCCCGAGGGCTCTTTCTGCACCATTGCAACAATGGAAACATCGAGATCTGCCAGAATCCTTGTAATATCTGCAAGAACCCCTGGACGGTCATGCACGCTGAGTCGCAAATAATATGCGCTCCGGACCTTGTCCATAGGCAATATGGGGACTTCGCACAAATATTTCGGCTGAAAGGCAAGATGCGGCACACGATGCTCAGGATCTGCCGTATGCATCCGGGTTACATCAACCAGATCAGCTACAACTGCAGAAGCAGTTGGCTCAGCACCGGCACCAGCCCCGCAAAGCAGGGTTGCTCCCAGGGCATCCCCCTTGACCAGAACCGCATTCATGACCCCTTCAACATTGGCAATAAGACGGCTGGCCGGAATAAGTGTGGGATGTACCCTGAGTTCCACCCCTTCTGCCGTACGACGGGTAATGCCCAGCAGTTTAATCCTGTAGCCCAGTTCTTCAGCATACTGAATATCCGTGCCAGTGAGCCGGCTTATCCCTTCTGTATAGACCGCCTCAAAGTGCATAGGCATGCCAAAGGCTATCGCAGCCATGATTGTCAGTTTATGGGCGGCATCAATCCCTTCAATATCAAAGGTTGGATCCGATTCCGCATAACCTAAATCCTGTGCCATCTTAAGCACTTCTGTAAAACTTTTTCCGCCAGTGCGCATTTCTGACAGAATAAAATTGCTGGTTCCATTAATTATGCCTGCTATCCATTCGATCCGGTTGGCAGTCAAACCCTCGCGCAGGGTTTTAATAATGGGAATCCCTCCTGCAACAGCCGCCTCAAAAGCTACCATCACCCCTTTTTCCTGGGCCGTCTCAAAAATTTCATTCCCATGCTCTGCCAATAACGCCTTGTTAGCCGTAACCACATGCTTTCCTGCACGCAATGCCCGCAAAACCAGTTCAAGGTTGGGAGTAATACCGCCCATCACTTCCACGACTATATCAATATCTGGATGATCCACGACAAGAAAGGGATCCGTCACCAACTGCAGATCCGGGGCATAGCTACGAGCTCTTGCCTTATCCCGCACCGCTGCCATCCTTACCTCAATACCCCGGCCAGCCCGACGGCTGATATCTTCCTGATTGCGACGCAAGACGGTCAGGGTACCGCGACCTACCGTACCAAGCCCTAACAGGCCAATGCGGACTGGATTCATGATGTTTTTCGCAGGCCAAATGCCTCGCGCTCCTTATTCAAAAACAGTAATGATTGATACATGACTAGAATTTCCCCAATGTTTTATCACGACGAAACATATCACGCAGACCCCGTAAGGCCTGACGGGTACGGGCTTCATTTTCAATCAGGGAAAACCGCACATGATCATCACCATATTCACCAAAACCAATTCCAGGAGAAACCGCCACCTGCGCCTCTACCAGCAGTTTTTTAGAAAATTCCAGTGAACCCATTGCAGCATACGGCCCGGGAATCTTTGCCCAAACAAACATCGTTGCCCTCGGAACCTCGACCATCCAGCCTAGCCTGTGCAATCCCTGGCATAATACATCGCGCCGGTTCTGATATGTTGACCGAATCTGCTCCACGCAATCCTGAGGACCTTCCAATGCAACGATCGAGGCGACCTGAACGGGCGTAAAAGCTCCATAATCGTGGTAGCTTTTCATTCTCGCCAGAGCCGAAACCAGTTGAGAATTCCCTACCATGAAGCCGACCCGCCAACCTGGCATATTATAGCTTTTTGATAAGGTAAAAAACTCGACTGCAACCTCTTTGGCCCCAGGCACCTCAAGGATGGACGGGGCTCGATAGCCATCATAGACAATATCAGCATAAGCCAGATCCTGTACCACCCAGATCCCATGTTCTCTGGCAAGTTCAACCACTTTGGCAAAAAAAGGCAAATCAATACATTGCGTGGTGGGATTGCCTGGAAAATTGAGAATAAGCATTTTCGGGCGAGGGTAGGAATCACGTATCGCCTTTTCAAGCTCATCAAAAAAATCAATTCCCGCTATCATCGGTACATGCCGAATATCAGCCCCGGCAATAACCGGACCATAAATATGGATAGGATAACTCGGGTTGGGAACCAGGACGATGTCTCCCCGGTCGAGTGTCGCCAAGGCCAGATGGGCAATTCCTTCCTTGGAACCAATTGTCACTATAGCCTCGGTTTCAGGATCAAGTTCAATCCCGTACCGGTTAAGGTACCAATTACAAATCGCCTGCCTTAACCTGGGTATCCCCCGCGAAACAGAGTAACGGTGAGTATCCCCACGCCGGACAGTTTCAACCAGCTTATCAACAATATGCGCAGGGGTTGGCTGATCCGGGTTCCCCATTCCAAAATCAATGATATCCACACCGCGTCGTCGAGCTGCTGCCTTAAGCTCACCTGTAATATTGAACACATAAGGGGGTAACCGCTTGATCCTCTCAAACTCATCCATAGTCAGGCGCCCAGTCAGCAAAACTAAAAATTGTTGATTTTACTCGACCCTTAGCGTGCGGGCAAATAAGGGTTTAATAAAAGATGCCTGCTGCAAGGGTGTCCAGTCCCTTTTTCCCTTCTTGCATCTATACACAAATCCAGTATGCTGAAAAGACAATGTCAGCACCGGTCGATTTTAGTCCTGCAGCCAGCCGGGCAGGGCAATCAATTCTAGTGAACTGAAACAGGGAGGGAGCGGTACGCTCTTCGGCTTAATCATGAAACTGCATCTTACAACTGATCCATCCATCAACCTTATCACTGGATATGGTCATGGTCATGTCATGATCAACAAGGAACGGTATGAACACGATCTCATCATCCTACCGAACCAGGTTCTATCCTGGCGAACCGGGCATGGAGGTGAGCTAGCTGAAACCGATTTTGAACCTCTCGCATCCCTTCAGCCCGAAGTCGTTCTGGTCGGAACCGGGGAGCATCACCTGTTCCTGCACCCAAGACTATATGCCAGATTAAGCAAGGAACGTATCGGTGTCGAGGTCATGAACTGCGGGGCTGCCTGCAGAACCTACAACATTCTGGTTGGAGAAGGGCGTCATGTCGCCTGTGCGCTTTTACTGGATGAAACCTGAACCGGCAGAAAATGGTTTGAGGGTATCAATCAGGAGAGCATAATCAGCCGCCCCTTTGTCTTAAAGGATCAATTCTAGAACCGGATTGGAATTTCGCCTCGCTGTCAGGAAACCTGACCTTCCCCTAACCGGATTTATTGTCCCGATGAAGGCAGAAATTGCAAAGGATCCACAGGAGTTCCGGATTTCCTGATTTCAAAATGCAACTCCGGGCCCTTTGCATCTGTATGGCCCATCAAGGCGATAAGCTGTCCCTGCTTGACCTTCTGACCTTCCTTAACCAGAAGCTTACTGTTATGTGCATATGCACTCAGATAAGTAAGGTTGTGTTTTATAATAATCATGTTTCCATAGCCGCGTAATCCTGAACCACTGTAAACCACCTTACCTGCAGCAGCAGCGTACACCGGCTCACCTTCCTTGCCTGCAATATCAATTCCCTTGTTGCCATTTCCAAACCTGTCGACTACCTTGCCCTGTGCCGGCCACTGCCAGAAACCCGCAGTCATCATTTTTTGATGTGTCAAAGACGGGTTGGCATTCGTGTTACCTGCAGAAGAAGCTGGATTAACAGGCTGAGGTGCGACGGCCTGTGATCCGGATAGTGATTTACCCTGCAGGGGAGGGGTTGCAGCAAGAGGCGCGGTCACAGCTGAAATCCCTGGCTCATTTACGGCATGAATCTGGGCAGGGGAAGAAAGATGGAGGATTTCGCCAGTTCTCAGAATATAAGGGGGGGGCAAATGATTCCATGCAGCAAGAGTTTGATAATCCAGTCCATAACGACTGGAGATGGTCATCAGGGTATCCCCTGCAGAAACCCTGTACAGGCCTGAAGCTGGAACCGATGGCGCAGAGGGTTGAACAGGGTTTGAGGAGTGCAGGCCATTTACTATCATGGCGGGTTGACTTGAAGCGCAGCCAGCCAACGTCATGAGGAGAGTGAAGGCAATACAGCTCTTGCCAGGCAAGGCTAGGAAAGCCCGGGTAACAAGGGAACGAATTTTACTGATTCCAGACATGTTTCTTTAAATTCCTGTGGGGTTCTTTCTATCAGGTATAAATGCTGTTCCTCACTGCCCAGTGGCGCCACCATCCGACCCCCTATTTCCAGATGATCAAGTAGATCCTGGGGGAAATGGGTCGCAGCTGCAGTCAACAAAATACAGTCAAAAAGACCTGCGTCCGGAAAGCCCTGGCTGCCATCTGCATGCTGCGTACGAACATTGGAACACTTGAGTTCAACCAGTTTCCGTCGCGCCCGCGCAAGCAGAGGGCCGATTCTTTCCACCGTATAGACTTCAGTTGCAAGCCTTGATAACACGGCAGTTTGATAGCCGCATCCCGTACCAATCTCCAACACCTTTTTCAGGGGTTTTCCAGAGCGGGCCAATTCACTCATTCTCGCAACTGTATAGGGGCTTGAAATGGTTTGGGCAAAACCTATGGGAAGAGAACAGTCTTCATACGCACGACTTGCAAGCGCATCATCCACAAATATGTGACGCGGTATTTCCCTCATGGACGTCAACACCACTTCATCCTGTATACCTTGCTGACGTAACCGCTCGATCATCCGCACCCGTGTACGCTGGGACGTCATGCCGATACCTGTCAGCCTTGGATTCATCGCACTCATGTCTGCTGAAGGAGTTTGGGTGCAAGCCAGTCTCCAATCCCGCTCATCTGTCCATAATAGGTCAAATCCAGTTGCAACGGTGTAATGGATACCCGGCTGTTGACCAGGGCATAGAAATCCGTGCCCTCTCCTGCATCCTGGGCTCCTCCAGCCGCACCAATCCAGTAAATTGGCTGACCTCGAGGATTCTTGCTCCTTACAACGGGTTCAGCCTTATGCCGCCTGCCCAGACGTGTCACTTCTATACCTGACACCATGTCTGAAGGAATATCGGGTACATTGACATTAAGCAGCGTGGGAATACCCAAGGGATGGGCACAGTGACGTTTAACCAGTTCAACAACAATCCCTGCCGCCGTTTCAAGATGCGCTGGAGTATGGCTGTTAATCGACACGGCTATGGCCGGTACACCAAACAGGAAGCCTTCAGTTGCAGCAGCGACCGTACCGGAATATACCGTATCATCCCCCATGTTCGCGCCATGGTTAATCCCCGAAATAACCATATCTGGAGGAACTTCAAGCATACCGGTTACAGCAAGGTGAACACAGTCAGTCGGGGTGCCATTAACATAATAGAATCCGTTGGCAGCCTGTGACAGTATCAGTGGACGATCCAGCGTCAGCGAATTGCTGGCGCCACTACGATCCCTTTCGGGGGCAACCACCGTTACTTTTGCATAAGGTTCGAGCACCTGCGCAAGTAGGGCCAGACCCGGTGAAAAATAACCATCATCATTACTAAGCAGAATATGCATCTATAACCATAGTTTCATAAACAGGCTGACCATGAGCCTTCAGAAAATCATTCACAGCATTTGGGCAATCCAATGGTTATCACCCGGTTCACGTCTCACTGCATGGAAAAAAACAGAGGAATGAGACAATGACTCTCTAGAGGCTTCAAGGCTTTACGCCTTTCCTGAATAACCCAAAAACGTCATCAACAACGAGAACTGCCTATCCAATGTTCTAGGCAAAGCATAAACAAAAACTCCGGTAGCGTCTAGGAAAACCCCTCGGTCATCTGGCAAAAAACCTGATGGCGTTGCAGAGGTTTTGACGTCGCCCTCTGATGAGAATAACATGGAATCAAAAATAAGGTTGCCAGGATTCCCGAATGAAAAAAAGGTCGATTCAGGATGACCTCAGCAACAACACCTGTCTTGAACCAGAAAGAGCCCTGTCAGAGCAGCGACTGGTGCTTCGAAGCCAATTGCGACGGGCAACGCCCCTGAAATGCTATCCAGTTCCCCCTGTTCCAGACAACCAAATGGACGAGAATCGATGATCTGCCTTACCTGTATTATACACCCGGAAGCTGCATTCAGCATCGCGCAAGCCCAATCCGCTGCACCCCTGCCCCTTTTAACATAATCTGCGCGGCCAGAATGAACTTGTCCAGCCCAAACACAGCCCTGAACAGGATGGCAGCAATTGATTATAGCGATGCCCTGCACCCTGTACCTACCCCGACCAGTTCCTGGATTTTTATCCTGCATGGCCTGTCAAGTCATGGGAATAGCTTCTGATGACAAAAAAAGCTGGCTCCAATCCCAACCCTTACAGTCTCGATCCTGAAGACTGGCAGAATTTTCGCCAGAATGCACACCTGATGCTCGATGATATGCTCGAATATCTCGAAACCTTGCGCCTA
>JAGWIG010000114.1 GCA_028873515.1 Pseudomonadota bacterium
GCATGAGACGCGCTCGCCATTCCGATCTATTCCTGATCCCCGAGGATGCGGATCTGTATGCCAAGCAAGATGCGATGGCACATAACGTTTCGTCCCTCAAAGACCGGCACACAAAAGGGCAACAGGTCACGTTATTGGTGCGATCCCTGGTTAAGCGTGTTTTGGCCCGGGGAAAGCAATGAATTATGGGTTTGTTTATGTCTTGGGGCATCCATGTATGCCGGGCATCTATAAGGTCGGCTTTACCGAGCGCAGCCCTCGTGCTCGCATTGAGGAATTAAACAAAAGCACTTCTGTTCCTGGCGACTTTTATCTTATTTGCTATGCCGAGTTTGAAGACCCGCGCAATTATGAACAGGCTATTCACGAAATTCTTAAAGAATTTCGAGTAACACCAAACCGAGAATTCTTCAAGTGCGATTTGATGCGCATTACCAATCTTGTAATGCATGAAGATGCTTGGTCTCGATGCGAACATGAGATGTATCCGATTTTATTCGAGGAGAGCCCAATGTTTCGGCAATCATTAAAGGACAAAGGGGAAATGACCGAAGATGGTCATTTGATTTGTCCAACCAATGCATAGGGACTTCGATGTCTGAATTACCGGTTCCGTATCCGGCAGATACCCGCGCCAAAGGTTGGCGATTTGAACTCGATCATGAGCGAATCAGGCAATCGGACACCTGGGCACTTGCGCCGGCTGACATGAAGCCTTGGCTACTTATGCTTTGGATGACGGCTTGGGAACAGATGCCATGTGGCTCTTTACCCGCAGAAGATGAACTCATTGCAGCGCGTATAGGCATGCCAGCAAAGTTATTCACAAAACATCGATCTGTGCTTCTTCGTGGATGGTGGAAAGCTAATGATGGCCGTCTCTACCATAACATTATCGCTCAGCGAGTCATTGAAATGCTCGCGATAAAAGACAAGGAACGTGCGCGTAAAGCCGCTTATCGGCAAAGGATGGACGCGGAACGAACGCGGGAATCCTATGAAGTCCCTTCGCTGTCCCATGGGACAGACGACGGACAACCTAGGGACTCCCATGGGAGTGACACTGGTAGAGACGACACCGGAACCGGAACCGGAACCAGTTTAAAAGAACCCCCCATACCCCCCAAAGGGGGCAACTGCGAGGAAACCGTTTCAGGCAAACCCGCGAAAAAAGCCGCGTTAAGCCTCAAGGCGTTTTTGGAATCGTGCAAGGAATTCGGAGAAAAACCCATCCCTGAAAGCGATCCGGTGTTTTTGTATGCCGAGGAAGCGGGTATCCCAGTGGAGTTTTTGCGCTTGCATTGGCTTGAGTTCAAAGCCCGTTACTGCCAGCCAGACGCCAAGCGCTACAAGGACTGGCGATCGGTTTATCGCAGGTCTGTTCGCAGCAATTGGTTTCGCGTTTGGTATCTCAAAGCCGATGGATCATGCGGTTTGACGACGGTAGGTGAGCAAGCTAAGCGCATTCATGAGCGGGAGGCCGCATGAACGCGCCAGAGCGATTCACCGAAGAGCCGGCGATTCCGTACAGCGCTGAAACCGAGCAATCGGTTCTCGGGGCTTTGCTGATCGACAACGATGCGATTGACCGGATCGGCGTGTTGCGGCCTGAGCATTTTTTCCTGGCTGACCATCAGGCGATTTTCCGGGCTATTTCGGGATTGATTGCCGAGAGCCGGGGCGCGGACATCATCACGGTGTATGAGCGATTGACGGCGCAGAAGGTGCCGGAGACAGCGGGCGTCCTGCCGTACCTGAACGCGCTTTATCAGCGCACGCCCAGCAGCGCGAACATCGGGAGGTATGCCGATATCGTGATCGACCGCGCCCAAAAACGCGGGCTCATGGCGATGGGCCGTACTTTGCTGGATATGGGGCAGTCACATGAAGGCGCAGGAACGCTACTAGATCGCGCTCAGAGCGGCTTGCAGGCCCTGGTTGATACCGAGACAAGGGTAGAGCCTCGCAAAGCCTCTGACGGCCTCGCATTGCATTTTGATGCGCTTGAGCGGAGATCGTCTGGCTCGGACCGCGTTTTGTCGACGGGTCTGATCGATCTTGACAAGGCATTGGGCGGCGGGATGCGGCCTGGCTGGCTCGTGGTGCTGGCTGCTCGGCCAGCGATGGGGAAAACCGCGCTTGCGCTGAATATCGCTCAATCCGTGAGCGTCGAGCATAGTGCGCTATTCCTGTCGATGGAAATGCCCGAGGCTGAATTGCATGATCGGATGTTGGCATCAATCGGGAGCGTCGCGCTTGATAAGGTGATGAAGGCGCCGGAAAAGGACGATGAATTCTGGCAAAAAGTCACTGCCGCCAGCCTGAAGATCAAAGACCTGAATCTGTATTTTGACGATCAGGCCGCGCTTAGGCTTCTGGATGTCCGTAGCAAAGCGCGAATCGTGCGGCGCAAGCATGGGCTGGATCTTCTCGTTGTCGATTACCTGCAGCTCATGGAAGGCGACGGCGATAACCGCAACGCGCAGATTGAGGGCATTTCTCGCGGTTTGAAAGCGCTGGCGAAAGAGCTTGGCATCGTCGTCGTCGCTCTGGCCCAGCTTAACCGGGAAGTCGAAAAGCGCGCCAATCGAGTGCCCCAGTTATCCGACCTCCGAGATTCAGGCGCGATCGAGCAAGATGCCGATGCCGTGATTTTCCTGCACCGCGAGGAAGTCAGCAATCCCAATGCTGGCGATCAATTCCACGGTTTTGCACAGTTGCGGATTGCCAAGTTCCGGCATGGCCGCATTGGCGATGTTGCACTTCGTTATGCCGGTGAGTATGTCAGGTTTGAAAACCATTACGGCGCATGGCCCGCGCATACGGTCAACAAACAAACGCGGCGAGGCTTCGAATGACGCGCGAATGCCGATCCTGCGCCCATGCGCATAAATCCGTGGCCGACAACAAGCACATTTACCCGTTTGGGGTGCGCAATTGCAAATTCCTGCCCGTCTACCGCTTTGTGACTGGGCATCACACTTGCGATAAATGGAGAGAGAAATGACAAATACGAGCGAATTGCTTATTGAGTTGGAACGAAAGATTAAGGAATGCGGATGGTCAAATGCAAAGGGGCCGACTGAAAAAACCTTGCAATTGGCTCATGAAATTTCTAAGCTTGGATGGCAGCTTGCCAGACAATGCGATGTGGAAATGGCCGCACCACGATTTGAAGCAATGGGAAAGTAAGAGGCGAATCATGGGACACCGCAGTTGGACACCAGAAGAAAAACAATTACTGCTTGAAAAATGGAAAACATGTAGAACATGGAAGGAAGTATCTACATTTTTTCCTGATCGCACTCCGAATGGCGTAAAGCAAAAAGCTGTGGAACTTGGCTATGAAGGATTGCCAAATTTAAAACGGCCGAGCGGCACAAACTGGCCTGTGATTATGGCGGCGCTCAAAACACGAGGCCCGATGCATACAATTGAAATTTCCAGTTATACGGGGATTCCGAGAAGTACTGTCATGAAAGTGATTAAAGCAGCCCATGCCAGGGGAGAGGTTTATATCTCCGCATGGGGCTCTAACGCTGTTTCTGGATATTGGCCGAGGATTTGGGCGTATGGCGTCGGTGATGATGCACCTAGACCACGAGCTATTTCCAGAAAAATTTCATGGACTCGGCGTTCTGAAAAAATAAAGCATTCGCCAGAAATCAAGATGAAGCGAAACGCTCAAGCACGGCGGCGCTATTGGGATAAAAAGCGCGCCGAAAAAATGATTACCAGCGTGTTTAATGCTGCGTAATACAGACTTTGAGAAATGAAAATGCAAACGGAACGTTTTGCTTGGTTGCCAAAAGACGATGAATTGCTCATTGCTCGATGGAATACGCCGGGCACATTCAAAATGCAAGTGCTTAGATATTTTCCTGGTCGCACAGAAAACAGCATCAAAGGGCGCGCAGCTCAGTTAAAGCTTGGCCCGAGAATCAGCGCAGGCGAAGCAATCAAACGGGATATTCAGCAAGCGGTCATTGAAAAAGGGCCGATGACGAATTTGGAATTATCGGAGTATTTCAATTTTCCGCACCATACGTTGCGACAAATTACCAGGCGAATGGCGCGAGATGGCGAACTCGTGGAATGCGAGAAGGTATTTAACAAGGAGCACGGCGGCGCGAAATCTATACGCTATGGCATGGGAGAAAAAGTGACGGATAACCCGAAGCCACAAACAAGAGTGCGCGGAGTAAACGGATATACGGCATATCAGAAAACGGTCAAGGCTGAAAAATCACAGCCATTGAACATAGAGCATCATTACTTGACCAGAGCATTGTTTGGGATTGGGGAACCGGCATAATTCATGAGCGACGATAGCGAAATCAATATTTTTCGGGCGCTTGATTTTATCCGCGATCATGCGCCCCGTTATGCTAAAGCAAAAGCCGAGCGCGTTTACTTGGAGAATTTTCGCAAGAGCAAGAAAGCAATGTTGATGCGTGCGGCAGAACTAAAGGGGCACAAGACGGCCATATTGCAAGAGCGAGAATCCTACGCCGATCCAGAATACCTGGAAGTACTCAAAGCACTGCAAGAGGCAACGGAAGAAGAAGAAAAATTGCGCTGGCTAATTACCGCAGCTGAGGCGAAAATAGAGGTATGGCGAACGATGGAATCGACGCGACGGGCAGAAGCGAAAAACCTATAGGAATCGCATGTTAAAGACAAAGATCAAGAAAAGGAAATGCGCTCATTGTCGCAATGAGTTTGTGCCAGCCCGCCCGATGCAAAAGGTATGCTCGATAGATTGTGCTGTGGCATTATTGAAGCGGGACATCCTGAAGCGCAAAGCATCAGAGGAAAAGCAAGGCCGGAAGAATTTAAGAGAGGCAAAGGAAAGGATTAAAACTCGCGGCGATCATTTGCGAGAATTGCAGACTATATTCAATGCATGGATTCGGTTGCGTGACCACGGCCAGCCATGCATATCATGCCAACGGCATCACAAAGGGCAATATCACGCTGGGCATTATCGCTCGGTCGGATCAGAGCCAGCATTACGGTTTTCGCCTGACAATGTGCATTTGCAATGCCAGCCATGCAATACGCATTTGTCAGGCAATTTGATACCGTACCGAGTGAATCTTATAAAGAAGATAGGGTTAGATCGTGTGGAATGGTTGGAGGGAAAACACGAACCGATTAAGCTCACAATTGATGAAATCAAACAAATGAAATCCGATTACCGCCA
>JAGWIG010000273.1 GCA_028873515.1 Pseudomonadota bacterium
TTGCATCTGGTTCATTTCACGAACCTGCACACCATAACCGGGTCTAAACAAAACCTTTAGAAAGTCTTTTGATTGATCATAGTCATCAAAATAGGGTGACTGTGGGAATGTTTTTAGACCTGCCATTGTGAAATCCTAGTTAGTATTATCAGTTTATTTAACAGTCAAAATCTTCTTCAATTGATTGAAATAGTCAGTACGTTTCTCGATACCATTCAATCCACCATTGATTTTTCTGGTTGTGACGATCACATCTTCGGCGCATTTGTTGAGTGATTTTTGTTGCCAGAACCATGCAGCGGAATCAATTGCCCCTGCTTTGGTTTCCAAGAATTTGATGGTGTCATCTATTGATTTATTGATTGACTTGGAATAGGCAATATAGTTAGATTCACCAGTCAATTGAATATACCCACGACCACGGAATTTCCAACCATCGCCCGTAGAAGGATCACCATTACCCATTCGGTTTGCATATGCAATGTTGGCAATCTTTTCTGGATTCCTTGCACAAGAATTTGCAAGGTCAACGGTAAAATGTGAGCCGAATGTTTTGATTAGACCTTGTGCAGAATAGTTGAGATTTTCAACCATTGCGGTGAACCCATCGGATTCTGTTCCTACTTGTGCTAGGAATGATGCAACTTGTTCTGGTGTCTTGATGTTGTATGAATCTAGCGCAGCATTAATGCCGGTTGTCAATTCATCATCAATTTTTGCACCAAATACTTTTTGGAGTTGCTTTGTCGTAATAGCCATGATTGTCCTTAGAATAATTTTATTTATTTAAGGATGCGGTGTGCTATCGTTCTTCTGGCGGTAGGTAGATGTTTAGCTTTGTGTTCTCATAGGACACCCTACAATGATCTTTATCGAACCATAGTAGTGTATCTATGACTGGACGAAATATGATGCCTACGAGCTTCCTATTGCGTTCTAGCCGCCACATTGCAGCAGAGATAGTTTCCATTGGATATGAACCACCCAATGTGATGATGCTAAAGACAAATTGATCTAG
>JAGWIG010000274.1 GCA_028873515.1 Pseudomonadota bacterium
AGCAACCGGCGTAGGCTCGCATTTGAGCGCTCGTTTTCGCAGATTGCATCCAGGCGGTATTTGGCCACATCGCGGGCTTCATCGGCGCGCAGATCGGCGGCAATCCGCAGCGCGCGCTCGTGGCGGAACTGGTCGCGCCAGTAGCGGGTGGGGTTGAAAATGCGGGTTATGAGGTTTTTCATTTATTCCAATCCTCTGCCTTTGTGTTCCACCACGTCGCGCACCGTTGCGCTCGGCGTGACAGGCCGAGCCAGCGAGCGGCTATCCAATACGCGGCGGCTGCCCGTGAAATCATGGCCATTCATCAAGCTTCCTTTGCATCATTGTGATTTCTTCTTTTTGTCTTGCGATCTTTGCCCGCAACGCCGCCTTGCGGGCCTTGCGGATTTCATCGGCGTGCTCAGCACGAACTATGGATGCGTTGCCGTACCAGAGTTTGTTGACTTGGCTATAAGACATATCCTTAAGAAGCTTTGCCGCCCTCACGATGAGCGCCTCCACCGTATCGTCAGGTCCGCGTGCGCCCGCGATATCACGCAGCGCGGCCCTCATTTCATCTGATACGGTCTTAAACGTGGCCTGCACGTCCGGCTCCTGAAAACTTTTCTGATTCTGGAACGAATTTTTCCACATCTAGAAACTCCTTTGCTGCACAAGTTTGTTCAGCAGGCAGGAGCACACGAGCCGCAATCGCTGGGGAGCGTGACGCGGCAACGGGGAAAGCCGGTTGGGGAATCGGCGTGATTGGAAAAGAGGCGCGGGCGTAAAAACCCGCGCAGTTTACCGGCCAGGAGGAAAGGAAGAAACGTGGCCAGGGTTCGATCATTGGACGTGGTTTGCCACGACAAAGAAACCGAGGGCTATGGCGAGCAAGAGAAGGATTTGAAGTTTCAGCACCATGAGCGCACCGCAAGGATTAGAAGCGCGAAAACATCGATAGCTACGATTACAGCGGCCACGCACCAGAAAAACATCCTGGCGGGGTTGTTTTTGGCGGGTACACTGCAAAGGGTG